>CAMNNQ010000178.1 GCA_946545645.1 uncultured Clostridia bacterium
TGCTTTTGACTTACAGAAAAACCCGCAAACCATTCAAACTCCATGTCACGCCCGCAAACCTTTCCGCCAAAAATGTAATAAACAGGTCTTGTCGCCATTGTGATACCTCCGTTCATTTATCATTATATCACGTTTGATACGGATGTCAACCGTATTATTATCATACAGCATCATATGCGCAATATTTTGCGCATAAGCGGTGGTATAATATGATTAGGATGATGAAGCGAATCTCGCATAATCACTGTGGGCGGGAATATCCGTTTGAGTTTCGGTTCACAAAGGAAAATTTTGAGCTTGACATAGACCACGGTGCTGTCAGCTTTAAACACTTTGTGACCTGCTGCGGGATAACTCCCAACAAAAAGAAGATAGAAAATGCTGTTGGTTTGCCAGGATATATGTTTCAAGAATACGGCAGCTGTATTTCGGGTATTATTCAAGGAAAGACAACAGCAAGAGAGGCTCTTGCAGGGTGCGATACAATACCAACTATAGAATACGGCGAAATGTTCGGCATTCCGCCAGTAAAATCAAACGCAGGAGGGCTGTTCTCTTAATATGTTGAAAGATGATCTGAACGAAGAACAGCTCAATGCTGTTCAGCCAAACAAAGGCAGCATAATGTTATACCGAGGTGTATTTTGGATACGCGATCTCAACGAGGGCGATATTATAGCTCTGCGTTTCCCGTCCGATGAAAACGGAGTGCTGACTGACAGCTCGCTGACCTCAAAGGATATCAATCACAAGCGTCTGTGGGCGCAGCTGGACAGCACGGTAACAGGCGGATTTCCTTTTGACTATTTCCCGCGCGGGCGTGTGGAACTGCGGCGGGGCAGAGCGCTGATATTCTGCTCGCCGCACATCTGCACGGAGCAGCTGAAAACGCTGATAACCGAGCGCGTCGGGCTTGCTTCGGATAACGGAATAAAAGGAGTAATACTGAAAGCGGACGGATCGGCGCATTACCAATGTGAGCTTGACAGAGGGTGACAAATAAAATGAAGATCTTTATAGGTGGGTCAAAGATGCTCAAAGAGCTTTCACCGTGCATGAAAAAGGCGCTCGACATAGTCTGCGAAAAGGGATATGAGGTGCTTATCGGAGACTGCTTCGGAGCAGACAAGTTAGTGCAGAAATATCTCTTCGAGCACGGATATGACAAGGTGAAGGTATATGCAAGCGGGACAAAGGTGCGGAACAATGTGGGCGGTTTTCCCGTTATAGCTGTTTCTGCTGCGGGGAAGTGCGGTTTTGCGTTTTACAGGCAGAAAGACATTGCTATGGCTAATGATGCCGACCACGCGCTGATGTTCTGGGACGGTGTGAGCAAGGGAACGAGGTGTAATATCGAGGATATGGAGCGGCAGGAAAAATTCACGGCGGTGATACTTTATGCACAATGAAAAGACACACATCATCATCTGCGGCGGCAAAACAGAACACCCGCAGGAAACGGTGGACAGCTTTATTCTCGGGGTGCTTTCGGAGCTTGGCATAACCGACTGCGAGATCGTCAGCGGAGGCTGCAAGGGTGCAGATATCTCGGGAGAGAAGTTTGCCGAAGCTCACGGCTTTGAAGTCGTCCGCTTTCTGCCCGACTGGAAGACATACGGGAGAGCGGCAGGTATCAGACGCAACGCGGAAATGGTGAATTACATTTCACAGTTTGAGCTTTCCCTTGTTATTGCGTTCTGGAACGGTGAGAGCAGGGGAACAAAATTCACAATAGAGCTTGCCAAAAAGAAAGGCATACCCGTTTTCATCCGATATTATACACATGAGTCCAAAAATCGGGACTGAATGTGTTTTCTGGCGAACTGTTCACAGTTTGTTGACGAATCCGGGTTTCAGATGTGGTAATATAATTGTAGAAACAGGAAACAACGTAAAAACGGAAGATACAAACTTAACGCTTAAAATATTGCGCTATATATCAAGCGCAATGATAACTAAAAAACGGAGGTATCATTATGAAGCTGAACAACGATCTTTACGAATACGATAAGGCTGCCGCGCTGCTTGCGATACTCGATATTCTGCGCAGGTTCGGTGACGATCACAACAAGCGTGAGATGCAGGATAAGCTCCTTGAGGAGTACGGCATCAAAGTCTCCCGCAACACCTTCGCCGCAAAGCTCAAGACTCTCGACCGCTGCGGCTACACACTGCGTGAGTCCGAGGACGGCACCCATTATATCTTTGAGGGCAGAGAGTTCACTGATGCACAGCTGCGTGTGCTCATCGACTGCCTGATCTATAACGGCGTGGTGGGCTCGGAGACTGCAAAGAAAATGATAGCCGAACTCTGCGACCTCGGAAGCGAATCCCTCAGAAACAAGTGCGGCAGCTTTCAGAAGCGCGTCGCCGGCAGAAAGCACAACTCCGATGCTGTGACTGAAAATCTCGGGATCGTTCAGCGTGCCATCGGCGCTAATGCAAAGATCATCTGCAATTATACTATCTACAACAAGCACCTTAATCTTGTGAACAAATACCCAAAGGATATAACCGTATCTCCGTTCGAGCTGACCCTTTCAAACGGCAGATATATCCTGATCTGCGCCGTTGACGGCGAGGACGATCTCACGCATTTTTACATCGACAAGCTCACCGATGTCCGTATAAAAAGAGAGCCTGCTGTCAGCGCAGGAAAGGTTCTCTCCGCCCTCGGCTACAACGATATGGACGAGTATATCTCCTCTCAGCCGGTGCTCTGCGGCGGCAGAAAAGAAAGGTTCAGTCTGAAGATCGACAACGATATAATCAACGATTTTCTTGATAATTTCGGCGGCGAGTTCAGAAAGGTCTCCGGCCACAGGGAAAACGACGGCTATGCCACCGTGCTGACCGTCACCACATCTCAGGACAGTCTGAGACGGCTCATTATGCCCTACTTTGATAAAATAACCGTTCTTGACAGACCGCAGTTTGATGAAGAATTAAAAGATATGGTGGAAACAGGTCTGCACAATTCCCGAATGATAGGCAAGCCCGCGCGTATAAGGAGCTTTGCTGCAAGGTCACTTGAGGAAGCGATCAGAAGATGTCAGATAGATGATGCAAGAATGCTCAGATACAGTTCCCGCAAAAAATATGAGAAGATAGATCTGACACAGCTTGAAAGGGTGTACTGGATAACAAATCTTACTCTGCATAACGTTGACATTACCGGTCAGCGTCTGCCGGAGCAGCTCAAAGGTATAACGTCACTCACCCTTATAGGCTGCAAGTTTGATATAGAAATGATAACAGAGCTAAACGGGCTTGATACCCTCAGAATAAGCGATGTTACAGCCGAACAGCTCGAAGCTCTGTCCGAACTGAAAAACATCGGCAGCATTATGATAAGAGGCACTGTGACTGCCCCTAACGGCAAAAAGTATTCCGATGTTGATTGTGATATCACCGATCTCGGATTTATGAAAGACTGGAACAAACTGCGCAGTGTGGAGCTGTACGGCTGTGAGAAGCTCACCGACATTTCTGCGCTGGAGGATAAGAAGAACATCTACCGGCTGAGGATAGAGGACTGCGCCGTGACTGATGAGCAGATCAACGCTGTGAAAGCGGCTCTGCCAAAGGTCGCAGCGCATGAGGAAAGAGTGGAGAGAGCAAAAAATGAACATAAGAGAATTCCTTCTGACCTTTGATATCAAAGAGCTTTACGATGAGCTCTGCAAGGTGTTTGAGAACAGCAGTCAGATCGTAACGGCGGGACGGACGCATTTTTACAGATTTATAAAAGAGATCGAAGCGACCGATCCCGTACTCTCGCAGGGCGTGATCTGCTCACGCCCGAGCGACGATGATACCTTTGATGTTTTCTTAAAGGAGCCCTACGATGACGAGGAATACTCTCTGCTGTTTATCAAGTGGGAGGAGATCCTCGGGTATTCGGCGGATGAAGAAAGCATAGCCCTCTGCGGCAGGCTGAACTATGCCGTGTGGGTGATATGGGAAATGACTTGGTTCGGTTTCAGAAAGATCGACAACAATGATTTTATTGAAGAATCTCTGATAGATCATAAATCCTGAAAGGAGCAGAAATGGGATACGATTTTCTCTCATTCATAGATTCAAAAGCGATAAGAGATCATATCAGAAGCACAGGCTATGTGTTCACTCCCGCAGAGCAGGCGGTACTTATCTCACAAAGCCATAGCAGGACGGTCAAGGAAAAGCTCGAAGCGCTGGAATATATACTCCGCACATACTCCGAGGAAGAGCTCGGCAGCGATAAAGTAGGAATGTTCGGCTTTGATGACCGTAACAGTATGCCCTTTCGCAAAAGGCTTAGAGCATACATCACAGGAATAAAATCATCCCTTGTATTGAAACAGACTGATGTGGGGTATGGCTATGTTTTCATCGCCTCGGAATGTGAAAAAGGCTGTGACTATTCGGATGACCTAGCAAGGTGTTTTACAAGCTACGCCGATGCACACAGCTATCTGCGGGAACGCAAAAATGAAAGCTCGGAAGATAACTGCGAATATGAATACAGGATAACCTTGCAGTTCGTGGGAGAGATCAGAAAACTGTATCATATCTATGACAACGACCTCCGCCTTGTTTGTGCCGATCCTTTATTTCCGAATAATGACGATGATCAGCCGATACTTGATATCAGCGAGTATTATGTGTATGTTCCGCTGCCGTTCAAAAAGGGCGAGATAGTAAAGATCATGCTCCGCTCAGCACACACCTTTAAGGACGAATACGCCGTATATACCTTCCCCGACGATAAGACCGACGAGAAGTTTATCCGTATGCTGGATCACCTCCGTCAAAGCGGCGACTATTCTGATATGTCCGTTTCGCTGACATATTTCATCTCAGACGATTCCCACACCTGCGGCGGGGCATTCTGGTACGATCACTTCGATGTTCTTGACCTTGACTCCTGCGATGAGAGCGATCTTGACAAGATCGAATACGGCACCAAATACTTTGCCGCCGCCCTTGACGATGACTGCGAGTATGATATGTGGAACCTGCTGCTTGATTATTCCCGCGGAGATTTTAAAGATAAGAAAGTGTATTTTGATGCGGAGAAGTATTTGGAGGAGAAGCTAAGGAGGCATTAAAGTGAGTCACCGAAGGAGCCGCAAAACCAGACGGCGGCTTAAAAAGCTGTCGGTCAGCAGCCCGCGCTATACCCCAAGCGGAGCGTGGTACGATGAAGATAAAGGCAGATATATAAGGTATTACGCCCGAGGCTCTCACGGATGTACTAAGTGGCTCCGCACAGTCGCCAACCGCAAGGTGCGCAGAGCAAAGAATGTTCCGCAGGGCGGCGGATACAGGCGGATATACGATTACTGGTGGGAGCTGGACTAACATTCCTACAGCGATAAATTGTAAAAATATACCGCAGGTATTATTGACAGACGTTCTGATATGTGATATCATAAATCTTAACCAAAAACTCCCGAAAGAAAGAAGGATAGACTTGCTTTTCACCATAACCTACGAAGGAGAAAACACGCAGGAGCTGGGCTTCCTGCTGCATAAAAACCCCGACAGGCCACAGCAGTTCGAGCTGAATTACGGGCGGGCTTACGTCTTTTATCCCGAGGTATCCGATACCCGCACCACCGCCGCTCTGCTGCTTGACATCGACCCTATAGACCTCGCAAGAGGAAAGGTCGGAAGCACAGAGGGCGGTCTTTTTGATTATGTCAACGACCGTCCTTACGCCTCCACATCTTTTATGAGTACAGCTATCGTACGGGTTTTCGGCACGGCTATGAACGGAAGATGCGACAAGCGACCCGAACTGGTGCAGAAGCCCTTGAAGCTGACGGCGACACTATCAGCGCTCCGGGACAACAACTATACCGAGCTTGCAAAGGAGCTGTTCGAGCCGCTGGGCTACGAGGTGAAAACCGAGCGCCGCAGGCTTGACGAGCGTTTCCCCGAGTGGGGCGATGCGCCGTATATCGACTTAACTATCAGCGGCACTGTGCGCCTGTCGGAGCTGCTCAACCATATATATGTGCTGATCCCGGTTTTCGACAAGCAGAAGCACTATTACATTCAGGAGGACGAGATCAGAAAGCTTCTTTCGCACGGTGAAGGCTGGCTTCCCTCGCACCCCTACCGCGAGAAGATCGCGCAGAGATATTTCTATTCAAGGCACAGCTATGCACGCAAGGTCATTGACACGCTGCTTGAAAATGATCCCGATGAAGAGACTGAGCCGGAGACTGCACAGGAGACCGCCAGTCGTGAATTCACGCCGCTCAATACGCTTCGTATGAATGCAGTGCGTGAGGCTGTGCTTGCTTCGGGAGCGGCATCTGTCATCGACCTCGGCTGCGGAGAATGCCGTCTGACCTCGCTGCTGCTCAACGAGCCGCAGATAAAAAAGGTCACTGCCTGTGATGTGTCGGTATCGGTGCTTGAAAAGGCGGCGATGCGCTTAAAGCTCGACCGTATGGAGCCGTTTCGCAAGAACAAGCTGACGCTTATGCAGGCTTCACTTACATACAAGGACGACCGCTTTTCGGGGTATGACTGTGCCTGCGTGATCGAGGTGATCGAGCATATCGAGCCTGCAAGGCTGCCGGCATTTGAGCGCTCGGTGTTTGAGTTTGCAAAGCCGCAGACGGTCATAATCACCACACCCAACAGAGAATACAACGCGAATTACGAGCACATGAAGGAAAATACCCTCCGCCACGGCGACCACCGCTTTGAGTGGACGAGAGATGAGTTCAAAAACTGGTGCGAGGATATGTGTGTTCGCTTCGGCTATTCCTGCAAGATAAAAGGCATCGGAGACAACGATGAAAATTTAGGCTCGCCGACACAGATGGGAGTGTTCACAAGAAATGGATAAGTTCAGGATAGAGATACCGGAGTTCTGTTTAGTCGCTCTTGTAGGCGCTACCAGCTCGGGAAAATCCACCTTTGCACACAAGTATTTTAAACCGACAGAGATACTCTCCTCCGACTTCTTCAGAGGTATGGTATCCGATAACGAGAACGATCAGACCGTTTCGGCAGAGGCCTTTGATCTGCTTTACTATGCAGCAAACAAGCGCCTAGACAATATGAAGCTGACGGTCATTGATGCAACGAACATTCAGAAAATCGCCAGAGAAAAGATCTTGCAGACTGCAAAAGTACAGAACGTCCACACAGCAGCGATAGTCTTAGATCTCCCGGAAGAGATATTGCAGGAGCGCAACAAAGCCCGTCCCGACAGAGATCTGCCTAAGCGGGTCGTCCGTCAGCACTGCATAGATGTGAAGCGGAGTATAAGGAACTTAAAGCGCGAAGGCTTCCGCTTTGTGTATGTCATCAACTCCCTTGAACAGCTGGAAAACTGCGAGATCGTCCGCACAAAACTTTGGAACAACAAGCGCGATGAGCACGGTCCCTTCGATATCATCGGAGATATCCACGGTTGCTGTGATGAGCTTGAAAAGCTGCTTGATAAGCTGGGATATGTCAGGTCTGACGGTGTCTATTCTCACCCGGAGGGCAGAAAAGCCGCTTTCCTCGGTGACTTCTGCGACAGGGGCGACAGAAACGCCGATGTGCTGCGCATCGTTATGGATATGGTGAAATCGGGAAATGCTATCGCCGTACCCGGAAACCACGATGTCAAACTGCTGAAATACTTAAACGGCAAGAAGCTGAACACGACTCACGGCCTTGACAAAACTATCGCAGAGCTCGATGCAAAGGGTGACGATTTCAAGGCTGAGGTGCGTGCTTTCATTGACGGGCTTATCAGCCACTACGTCCTCGATGACGGCAGGCTCGTTATCGCTCACGCGGGTGTCAAGCAGGAGTTCATCGGGCGAGGCTCGGCTGCTGTGCGGGAGTTCTGTCTTTACGGCGAGCGCACAGGCGAGTTCGACGAGTACGGTCTGCCGGTGCGCCTCGACTGGGCAAGCGATTACCGCGGGCAGGCAACGGTGGTCTTCGGACATATCGCCGGGCGCGAAGTCAAGCAGGTCAATAATACCTTCTGCATCGACACAGGCTGCGTTTTCGGCGGAAAGCTCACAGCTATGCGCTGGCCGGAAAACGAGTTCGTTTCCGTTGATGCCGAGAGGCAGTATTACGAGCCCGTGAAGCCGCTCGATGCGCCCGCAGATACAGAAATAGGAGATATGCTCACGATCGGAGACTTCAACAAAAAGCTGCACATTGAGACAGAGCTTATGCCCGCCATCGACATTCACGAGAACAATTTGGCTGCTGCGCTGGAGATAATGTCCCGCTTCGCTGCTGACCCTCATTGGCTGATCTATCTCCCGCCGACGATGTCGCCTTGTGAGACGAGTGCGCTTGATGACTATCTTGAACACCCATTACAGGCCTTTGAGTATTACCGCAGCCACGGCATCAAAAAGGTGGTCTGCGAAAAGAAGCACATGGGCTCCCGCGCTGTGATCGTGCTGTGCAGAAATGCCGATGTTGCTGCACAGCGCTTCGGTGTGACCGACGGCACACGCGGCATAATCTACACCCGAACAGGTAGACGTTTCTTTGACAATGCCGATACCGAGACCGCTCTGCTCAACAGGCTCGACACGCAGCTAACAAGTACAAATTTCTGGACTGGTTTCAATACAGACTGGGTATGCCTCGATACCGAGCTTATGCCCTGGTCGGAGAAAGCGCAGGGGCTTATCCGTTCCCAGTATGCACCCACAGGCTATGCGGGAACGGACGGCCTCTCCGCTGCTGTGGAGGCTCTGAAAAAGGCAGCCGCACGGAAAAACATCGCCTTTGAAGTGGACAGCTCCACCTCCGGGCAGAATGTTGACATCCCGGAACTGCTTGAAAAATACACCGCCCGTCTTGACGGGATGGAGCGTTACCGTGATGCCTACCGCGAGTACTGCTGGACGGTAAAAAGCATCGAGGATTTCCGCATAGCACCCTTTCATATCCTCGCATCCGAGGGCTCTGTTTACGGTGACAGGACTCACGAATGGCACATGGAAAACATCCGCAGATACATCACAGGCAGCGATCCCGTCTTTATGGAAACGCCCTACATCACCGTTGACACCGAGGATGAATCAAGCATCAGCGCGGGTGTGCAGTGGTGGCTCGATCTTACGGCAAGCGGCGGCGAGGGAATGGTGGTCAAGCCGGAGACCTACATCGCCAAGCAGGGCTTTAAGCTCTTACAGCCCGCTGTCAAGTGTAGAGGGCGCGAATATCTTCGTATAATCTACGGCGCAGAGTATCTTGAACCTGACCACTTGAAGCGTCTGAAAAAGCGTTCCCTCAACCGAAAGAGAACGCTTGCGCTCAAGGAATTCTCCCTCGGCATGGAGTCGCTGATCCGCTTCGTAAAGCACGAGCCGCTCTACCGCGTACACGAGTGCGCCTTCGGAGTTCTTGCCTTTGAGAGCGAGCCTGTTGACCCGAGATTATAGATCGAAGCCGTCCTTCGGGGCGGCTTTTTCTTGCCCAAAATATTGCGCAGGCGGTGTGTTACAATAATATCACAGGGAAGGTTCGAGACATCAAGGAGGGCAATATGAACTACAACGAATACAAAAACATTATCCGCGCAACGCCGGAGACCAGGGGGCTTGGATATGAGATCGTCTTTATGTGGCTGAATCCCGGCCGACTGCCGATAGGTGTTATTTCGCTGAACGGCTGCACCGATAAGATCATCAGAGTGCCGGTGGAGGAGGTCAATCCTCACAGCGACGGCAAAAACATAGTGCCGGTCATCGGAGTGGCGCAGGAGACTTTTGCAGGGAACACCAGTGTCACGGACATAATACTCCCCTCAGGCATCCAGAAAATCGGCAGAGCGGCTTTCTCCGGCTGCACAGCGCTTGAAAGGATAACTATCCCCAAGGCTGTCAAGGTGATCGGCGCGGACACCTTCAAAGACTGTATCAGCCTGCGCGACATCTACTATGAGGGCACGCCGGAGGAATGGAACAGGATAGAGGTCATCGGTGACAAACGCGAGGTGGAATTCGGCGGACTTGTTCCCGGCTCACCGGTGCAGGAGATCGTCTCGGAGCGGCTTATCCGCTCTCCCGGTAACGCAGCGCTGAAGCTGGCAAACATACATTTCAGGTGCGAACTGCCGAATGCGAAAAACGCAAAACATTTTTTTGTAAGGATGGGACACAAGGATATGACCAAACTCTTTGAGCGGAAGCTCTGAGCCTGCGCAGAAATCTGCGCAGCCGGTATGGTTTCATAGGATATAGGAGATGATAATATGAAAAGCACAGTTAAGGTCGCTGGCTCTGATGAGGTCGTAAAAAGCTGTAAAAAGCTGTGCGGGATATATCACAAGGTGCTCGAGGAACTCGCAGACGGTGACGTGATCCGTGAAAAGGAAACAGAAAGATCGGCTTGCTTCACAGGTCACAGAGACTTGTCAGAGAGCGAAAGATCGCTGTCGGAAAGGCTTTATGCCCTGCTTGAAAAGCTCGTTATCGAGGATGGGATAACCGATTTCTATGCGGGCGGTGCGGTAGGGTTTGACACCGTTGCGGAGAAATGCGTTCTGCGTCTGCGGGAGAAATATCCGCAGGTGAAGCTGCACCTTGTCCTGCCCTGCTCAAATGAAGAACAGACCAAAAACTGGACTGCAAATCAGAAATACGAATTCCGTCTGATACTCACCCGCGCCGACAGCGTGGAATACACGTCAACGCATCAGTTCCGCGGATGTATGGGTGTGCGCAACGCAAGGCTCGTCGTACACGCGACGGAATACTGCATCTGTTATCACGACCCGACACGCAAAAGCGGCACCTCTCAGACGATCGGCTTCGCAGAAAAGAAAGGCCTTAAAGTGATAAATCTGTTCAAGGGAGAAGATTAAAATGGACATTTACAGCTATCTGAATTCAAAGAGCGTTGCGGACTATTGCCGCAGCCTCGGATATAAATTCAATGCTTACGAATCAGCTTTTATCATTAACGACTGCCGCAGCATCAGCCTTGAAGAAAAGCACCGTCTTATCGAGGAGATAATGCGCACCATGCCCGATGAGCATCCGGGGCAGCTCAAGCGCAACGATCTCTCTGACAGCTTTTTTGAGAACGCCGCCGCGCTTATCGAAGCGGAGCGCGGGATGCTTGCAAGGCTCCGTGAGGGGCAGGGTCTTGTGTTCAGCTACAAATACCGTTCCGACCGCTTTGATGACAGCATAGAGAGCAGGCAGCTTTATTCCACATTTGACAAGGCGCTGGAGGCTGTCAGAGCCGAAAACGAAGACCGCGAAGGCCGGGAAAAGCTGCGCTTTGAGATAGTCGCCCGACAGCCCGATTCGGAGTTTGAGATCACTGCCGATCTGACGAATAATTATGAGGTGTGTCAGCTTGAGTATCCCGATGACACTATGCTCAGTATGCTGTATGAGCTTGTGTGGGTGTATATCCCCGTACCGTTCAAGGACGGCGATCTGCTTTGCCCTTGCACTTGGGATTACAATTATCAAGGCCCTATGGTGCTGAACTGCCTCTGCTATGAGGGCAAGGACGAGTCGTGGATTGAAAAGTACAGAACACGCTGCGATGCTTCTGATATGACCGCCTACGGCTACTGGCTCGGCGAGGACGGCTATCTCTATGACGAGTGCGTCCACGATTACCATAATCTTGAATACTTCACAGGCGAGCTGTGTACTCGCGCTCCGCATACACACATATATACCGACTACCGTTTGCTGAAAGCAGTCAGCGCTTCGATGAAGGGCGAGATACCCACACATATGCTTCTTGTGGCAAGCGACTCGATACGCAGGGAAAGGGATTACAGGCGTTCCTTCCCCGGTTGGGATTATACCGATGAGGCATACAAAAATGCAGGGATAGAGGATATCCTTGCAAAACGCAGACTATGGGAAAAGTATGACTATGAAAGATACAACAAGGACGACAAATAGGGAGATACTATGGAACTAAACGACAACGGAAAGGGTATCAGCGGCATAGCACATAAAGCCGATTATTCAGGATCACACGATGAAAAAGCCGAGCGATTTGCAAAGGCTTTTTCGGAGTTTTTGGGGAGTATTATTGACGATGCGGGAATAACCGAAGAGGAATGGAAAGAGGCTTTTGAAGGGTATGATCCCGAGATTTCTGAAATGTTTGCAGATGATATATCGGTTATTCTGAACAGCCTCATTGACGGAGCGAATGTATCGGAAAATGATCACACTCCGAAACATCGTCTGAGAGATCATTTTGAAGATCATTGCCTTGCAAAAAGCCGAAGCAAGGTCTCTGTGCGCGAAAGGATATATTATGATTTTAAGGACAACAGCCAGTATGTCGAGTATGACAGACAGATATCAAAACAGACAGAAGAGTCCGAAAATATGATAGGCTCGTTATTTGATTATGAAGACATATTACCCGCACTGGAAAGACTGTTTGAGGGCGATTCTGCGTTGATATTCTGCAACAGCTGTGTGCTGCAGAGAAACGGTCAGATGGTAAACCTGTCGCTGGTATCTTTTGCAGACAGCCTGACCCGAAACTATAAGGCCGGAAGAACAATAACCGTGTGTATCAAAAACGCTAAAGGGAAAACAATCGTGCTGTATCCTGTTGATGCTTTGCTTTTGAAGGAGGAGCTCGGTTTGCTGATAGAGAAATACAAGAAATGATCACAACGAGACAAAAACGTATGCTGTGAATTTCATCAGGTGCAGTTTTAAATCACCTCAAGATATGCTATAATTGAAAAAACAGTTCTATTATTAATCTGGAGGTGCTTTATGCCTGAAACCACCCATAAGAAACTGCGTGTCGTAAAGCTGCTTGAAATATTACAGCAGGACTCCGACTCGGAGCATCCTGTCGGGACAAATACTCTCTGCGAAAAGCTCACCGCTGCAGGGATACTGACCGACCGCAGGACCATCGTCAAAGATATAGATATCCTTAATGAGCAGGGCTATGAGATAATGCAGACAAAGATAAGTATGTGTGGATCAGAAAACTAAGATGCAGCTGCGGATGCCACTTTGTAAGATATAAGTGGAGAACCAACAAAGGAGGAACAGAGATTTACGGCTATACCTGTGAAAATCAGAAAAGAGTTGCAGATGTAAAGTTTCTTCAGAAACACGGTATTGATACATCCGGTTACTGTAATGTCAAATCGATCTGTGAGTGGAAGCTAAAAATGATGGCTGATAAGATTATCAGCGAGCTGTTGAATGATAAGGATGATGTAATCACAGAGACAATACGGCTGATAAATAAATGTGTTAAGGAAATGCCGCAGAGGGAGGAAGAAGATAAATCGGAAGAAAACAAGAATAAGATAATAGCTTTGAAGAATAAGAAAAACGTATTGCTCACATATCTTCTTGACGGAACAATAACAAAAGAGGCATTCAATATTAAATCAGTTGAGTTAGATGAAGAGATTAAAAAGCTTGAAGAAATGCCAAAGTATCAACAGCCTAAAAAGAGATTCCGAATATAGTAAATATTCAAGAAATAAAGGATTATCTTGAAAGAATCCTTACATTTTCTGAAAATGGTGTATCAGAGGAACTTATAGATGCCTTTGTAGTAAAAATCGTACCCACCGATGACGGTTCATTCAACTGGGTAATAAGGCTCAGCGATGACAAAGGCGTAATGATCCCGTGTGTTGTGTCTGGAAGAAAAGGAAAGGCCACATTGGAGATCGGCGACAGGATAAACTGTCTCATTACATATTGCAAAGCACTTACAATACGCGAAATTGCGCTATCTGAAGAAAAAAACGCTCTGCGTTGTTGTCTGCACCACAGGCTGCTATCGCAGAATCCAAGTAATATCATCCATGGCAGCTGCCGTATGATATGAAGATCGACCAATAACAGACCCGGTGCCTGGGGACAGGCACCGGGTTTTTGTGTGCTGTTTGCGGGCTGTGCTTTCACCTGCTCCGGGCAAAGATCCGGTATTGCCTTTTCGTTTCCGCCGGGCAGAAGGTCATATTTGCTCTGCCATACTTGAAAGGCTATGCAGAATGTGGTATAATAGAAACCGAGGGGATATCTGTAATGGACCTCGGCTTAAACAAAAAAGGGGTAGAAAAATGGTAGGAAAACTTATCGCAGCATTTGGTATCGCGGCTTTGTCCGCACTGGCGGCAAGGTCATATTCGGAGGAGAAGCGAAGGAAAGAGTCGCCTTTTTCTTTCCCGGATGGGCTGACAGAGGATGACTTCCGGCAGATAGTGGAAGATGCCGCTAAGCGGATCAGGAAAAGATATCTTAAAGTCAGGGTGGAGGGCTCTCTGGTCAGCGGCTCCTTCGATTCTCAATCCGGGCTGAACACCTACAGCTTTTCCATAGATTTCAATGACTACGGAAAGCTGACAGGCAAATATTGGCTGAGATCGGATAACGCCGATTCCGCTATCCCGGTGAAACTGGCGTCAACTGTCAGGGAAGAGATAGAGGCAAGGCTCAATACTGCGGGCTGAGCCTGCACCTCAGGATCGCATCAACGGAAACAAGGAGGTATGTGAGATGGGAAAGATAAAGACCTCGGGAAACGCTGTAATGGAGTTCGAGCCCGATAGCTGCGAATTCCGGGTCGTAGTGAATGTCAGCAGCGGGACATCGGGAGACACCCTGTCAAAAGGCAAATACCGGACAGAGGATGTTCTCAGGGAGCTCAGGGAGAAAGCTGGCATTGATACCGAAGGTATCATACTTGTCAGCGAGAACATGAATGCCGCCTACGACAGACGGGAGGGCTTTTTCTACCGCAAGGAATTTCTCTTCCGCTATCAGGCTGATAACCGCATAACCGAAACTGTGACCTCGCTGCTGCAAAACATGGAGGATGTGGAATACAGCTACACCTTTGAGCTGAGCGGCAGGGCGGCCGGGGAAGAAAAGGTCTTGTCTGCCGCTGTTGAGGATGCAAGAGCCAAGGCTGACAGGATCGCCGCCTCGCTGGGGATGAAGATCGCCGGCTGCGAAGAGATAAGATATGAATACTTCGGAGACGGTGAGGACAAAGACTCGCCTGTAATGCTCAAGGACGCGAGAGCAGGCGCTTTTGCAGAGGATCTGCTGGCTTCAAAGCTGAAAACTCCGAAGATCAGCATTTCAAAGACCGTTAACGCCGTCTGGCTGACCGAATGAAAGAGAGTGCCGCAAGCTATGGAGCATTTCTTCCATTATTCCTCCCCGCTGGGTGGGATCAGCCTTTTCAGCGACGGAGAAGCCCTGACAGGTCTTTATTTTGACGGCCAGAGATATTTTCCGGACAAGCTGATGCCCTTTAGCACCGAGGCCGATCTGCCTGTTTTCAGGCAGACAGCCCGCTGGCTGGATGTTTATTTCAGCGGGAAAGCGCCGGGCTTCGTCCCTCCGATAAGCCTGCACACGACTTCTTTCAGGAGGGCGGTGTATGATATCCTGCTGGGCATACCTTTCGGAGAAACGATGACTTACGGCGAGATCGCAAAGCGCATAGACGTGCGGATGTCGGCTCAGGCGGTGGGAGGAGCAGCAGGGCATAATCCGGTCTCGCTCATCATACCCTGCCACAGAGCAGTCGGAGCCGGGGGGCGGCTTACAGGCTATGCAGGCGGACTTGAACGCAAAGCGGCGCTGCTGAAGCTGGAGAGATCAAAAAAATAAGGGACTGCTCCAGGAGCAGTCCCTGTGAAAACGGGTATCTCCCCGATGAGGGGCGATACCCGTTTTTGATGTTTTATGGAGAGGTCATATCCAGCCGCCGTTACGGCTCAGCAGGAAGCCGGGTATAACGACTATAATGAAGAATGCCCAGCTTACCAGAGTAAAGACCTTTACGAATTTGCCGCCTCGCCCCGGATATTCCCGGACATAGATGCGGTAGTTTATCACAGAGGCCAGTGAGCCGATGAGGGAGCAGAGCCCGGCGGTGTCAGCGCCGTAGATCAGCCCGGCGAAATTCTGAGAGAAGGGGTAGAGGACTATCGAAGCCGGAACATTGGAGATGATCTGGCTCAGCCCTATCGCCCACCAGTATTCGTTCCCGGCAACAGCCTTTGAGAGCATCCCGGAGATGCTGCCGTTGGCAGCAATGGATGATGAGAATACAAAGAAGCAGAAGAATGTAACGATCAGCACATAATCGACTTTCAGAAAGAGCTTTCTGTCTACCGCAAGTATGACCGCAATGACTATGGCCAGCGAGATATACCACCAGCTCGTCCGGGTGACGATAGTCAGGATTATCAGCACGAATAGAGATATATAAGCGACCCTTTTCACCTTGCCCTCCGGCGCCCATTCAGGGACGGTATAAGGCTCATCGCCGGTGACAGGCTCGTGCAGGTCTTTTCTGTAAAGCACCAGAACGAATACTATGAGCAGAACCGCCGACATCAGGTTCAGCGGGAGCATCAGCAGCAGAAAATGCCAGAAATCCTTGCCGGACTTGCCGTATAGAAACAGGTTCTGCGGGCTGCCGAAGGGCATCAGCAGCGAGCCGCGTATCGCCGCGATATTCTCCATTGAGATCACAGGGAGGATATATTTCTCCTTGCCGCTTGCCCGGAAGACGGTTATCGTCAGCGGAACGAAAATGATGAGGGAGACATCGTTGGTCACGAACATTGAGGTGAAGAACACTCCGAAAATGACGAACAGAGATAAGGTCGGCATAGTTTTCAGCCGTGAGGCCAGGGATACCACAGGCCGCAGGACATTTTCCTGCTTGAAGCCTTCCAGGACGCACAGCATCATGAACAGAGTCCCCAGTGTCCGCCAGTCGATATCGGAGAGGAGCCGGCGGCTGGGAGGAGTTATAAACAGCGAAGCCGCCGCAGCCGCAGCCGCGACGGTCAGCATAGGTTCTTTTTTCAGAAGGTGCAGCACCTTGTTCATACGATCCGTCCTTTTAATGCTGGATATTTCCCGGAAAGCGCCGGGGCTCAGAGCTAAATGACATAGAACCAGTTGTCATTATTCTCGAGATCTTTTTTCTCGACAGTTTTTGAGCGGCCGAAGCTGTAAAGCAGCTCCTGGGTCTTGATGCTGACTCTGGCGCCTGCCGGGACAGATGATGTAATAAAGGCGTTGCCTCCGATGACAGCATCCTGCCCGATGACAGTATCTCCGCCGAGGATGGAAGCTCCGGAATAGATAGTGACATTGTCCATGATAGTCGGGTGCCGTTTCTTGTTTCTGAGGCTCTGCCCGCCTCTGGTGGAGAGAGCGCCCAGTGTGACTCCCTGATAGACCTTGACATTGTTGCCGATGACAGTAGTTTCGCCGATCACTATGCCGGTGCCGTGGTCAATGAAGAAATACTTGCCGAGGGTAACGCCGGGGTGTATGTCGATACCGGTAAGGCTGTGGGCGTGTTCTGTCATCATACGCGGGATCAGGGGCACGCCCAGCAGGAAGAGCTCATGTGCGATACGGCTGGTGAGTATGGCATAGAGGCCGGGGTAGGAGAAGATGATCTCGTCCTTGCTGTAAGCGGCTGGGTCTCCGTCGTAAGCGGCCTGGATATCCGTCTCGATATACTCTCTTATCATAGGTATCTTCCCGAGGAACTCGAAGGTTATGCGCTCGGCTTCGGCTGTCAGCTTTTCCGCACAGAGTGAGCTGTATTCCTCTTTGCAGGGCAGGACGAGGGAGATCTGCTTGATAAGGTTATAGATAATGTCTTCCAGCAGCATGGTAGTGTTGTTGCGGAGGGTATAGATCTTATAGTTCTTGTTTTTGAAATAGCCCGGATAGATCAGCCGTCTCAGTTTTTCGAGGATATCAATGACAGCATCCTTTTCCGGGTGCTCGAGCATTTTGACCTCGTCTATTACCTTACTGCCGCTGTAATCGTCCAGCAGGACATTCACAAGGCCGTCTATCTTATCGTTCATACTGTTCATATATTATCACTCCCGGATGTCGATAGCTTGAGCGGGCAGATGTCCGCTCAATATATTATACTATATTCCGGCGGATTTGTAAAGAGACAAAAAAGCATACGGCCGCACTTGCAAAAGGCAGAGGCTTGTGATATAATAAAAAGGTATAGGCAAAACCGCAGGAACAGCGTGGCTTGCCTGTATGCTGTTTGGGGGTGAGTGTGAGAATGAGGATACTTGGGATCGACCCGGGGTATGCGATAGTCGGATATGGGGTAGTTGAAGTCCGGCACGGAAAGATGGTGCTGATAAACTGCGGCGCTGTTACGACGGGGGCGGATATGCCGTTCCACAAGCGGTTGAAGACCATATTTGAGGATATGAGCTATGTTGTCCGTACATTCAGGCCGGAGGAAGTAAGTGTCGAGAAACTGTTTTTCAATTCCAACCAGAAGACGGCCATTGACGTAGCCCAGGCCAGGGGAGTAACGCTGCTCCCTGTCATTAACGCTGACATACCGATCTTTGAATACACTCCGCTGCAGGTCAAGTCCTCGATAGTCGGATACGGCCGGGCGGAGAAGATACAGGTCCAGGAAATGGTGCGCAATATGCTGCATCTGAAGGAGATAATCAAGCCGGACGATACGGCTGACGCTGTTGCGCTGGCGATAACTCACGGTCTTTCTCTCGGGCGCAGACAGCTTGAAAAAGAAAACACGATAAGGAGCGGGCTCAAATGATATACTCGGTAACAGGAAAACTGATACATACAGATGCGGAACTGGCGGTCGTTGAATGCGGTGGTGTCGGCTACGCTTGCAGGACCAGCCTTTCGACGCTCCAGAAGATCGCCGGAAAGGAAGAGGTCTCGCTGCTGACCTATCTCAGCGTCCGTGAGGACGGTGTCGAGCTTTTCGGCTTTGCGGACCCAGAGGAGCTGAGGAGCTTCAAGCTGCTGATCTCTGTTTCGGGAGTAGGGCCAAAGGCGGCGATCTCGATACTTTCTGCGATGACTCCGCAGCAGTTCGCTCTCTCTGTTGCGACGGGAGATGCAAAGAGCTTTACTCAGGTCAAGGGCATCGGCAAAAAAACTGCCGAGCGCATTTGTCTTGAACTCAAGGACAAGGTCGCAGGTGAGACTATCTCGGTAAGAGGGCAGAAGTCCATTGCGGCTCCGGTGGGCGGTGGCAGTGTCGGAGAGGCGATAACAGCGCTGGAGGTGCTGGGATATTCGGCTGCCGAGGCTGCCGGAGCGATCTCCGGGCTGGATCCGTCGCTCTCGGTGGAGGAGCTTATCAAGGGTGCTCTGAAGCAGCTTGCGAGGTACTGATACTTTGGATAATGCTATAAACAGGCCAAGACGCCTGAAGCACCATGATTACGGCGGGACAGGGCTTTATTTCGTGACTGCAATCACCAGGAACGGGGCCTGTGTGCTTTGGAACTGGCGGAGTGTTTTGGCGGATAGTATCCGCCAAAACGGGGAAGCACCCGACGAAGAGCCTCTGCTCTCAGAATGCGGAGAGGCGGCCCGTCATTATATTCAGGAGATCGAGCATCATTATGCGGGAGTGAAGGTGGAGAAATACTGCATACTTCCGAATCATGTGCATATGCTCATCCGGTTTGGTACAGCAGCACCGTCCGGGCGGCTGATAGCCGCCCAAACCACTTTGCCGACAGTGATCCAGCAGGTGAAACAGGCGATGACCAAGCATCTCGGCATCTCGGTCTGGGCAAGAACATATATCGACCGGGTCGTCCGCGATGACAGAGAAGCAGAGCTTCTCGGAAGATATATCGACAGTAACGTCAGATTCTGGCAGCGCGACAGCCTCTGCCCGAAGATACCGAAAGACCGCAGATACGACTGGCAGGAAATATTGAAAGAATAACGGAGTACAGCTATGATAGAAAACAGCGAATTTGATTACAGCGACCGCTTCGTCGCACCGACAGCCATAAGCTCCGACAGCGACGGGGACGATTTTGAGCTATCCCTTCGGCCGAAAACCCTCTCGGAGTATATCGGGCAGGAAAAGGTCAAGGAGAATATGTCGGTATATATCCAGGCCGCCAAAAAGCGCGGAGACAGCCTCGACCATATCCTCCTTTACGGCCCTCCCGGCCTCGGAAAAACTACACTCTCAACTATAATCGCACATGAGATGGGCGTCAATATCAGGACCACATCCGGCCCCGCTATCGAGAAGCCCGGTGATCTCGCAGCAATACTGACTAACCTTGAAAAAGGCGATGTCCTCTTCATCGACGAGATACATCGGCTCTCAAGGCAGGTGGAGGAGGTGCTCTATCCCGCTCTTGAGGATTATGCCCTTGATATAATCATGGGCAAAGGCCCCGCTGCAAGAAGTATCAGGATAGAGCTCAATAAGTTTACCCTCGTTGGCGCTACTACCCGCTCCGGTCAGCTCTCCGCCCCGCTGCGTGATCGCTTCGGCGTCATTGAAAGACTGGAGCTCTATACCCCCGAGCAGCTCTGCGAGATCATAATGCGCTCCGCTGTTATCCTCGGAGTGCCTTGCGATAAGGACGGCGCAATGGAACTGGCATCCCGCTCAAGAGGGACTCCCCGTATCGCCAACAGGTTCCTGAAGCGGGTACGTGACTTCGCAGATATCATGGGAGACGGCCGCATAACCCGCGAGATCGCGCATATCGCCCTGGATAAGCTGGATGTCGATGACCTCGGCCTCGACAGCCTCGACAGACGTATGCTGGAAATGATAATCAAAGGCTACGGCGGCGGCCCGGTCGGACTGGATACCCTCGCCTCGGCTATCGGCGAGGAAGCAGTTACCCTTGAGGATGTATGCGAGCCCTACCTTATGCAGCTCGGTTTTATAGCAAGAACACCCAGAGGCCGCTGCGCTACTCAGCTTGCATATAAGCATCTGGGGATCCTCAAGGACGGACAGACTATGCTCTGAGAAGGAGACAAACAATATGGCGCGTTTTTTTAGGCTCTTCGGTGAACAGTACCTTGGCTTCTGGTCCATCGGCCTGCTGCTCTTTGCGATCCAGGAGATACCTTATATGATTATGCCGATCTTGAAGCCTCAGCCCAACCCTATAATGGATCTGCCCGAGTATTGCAAGCTCCTCGCCGTCGCCGAGGGGATACTGGGCTCGGCCTGTATAGCACTGATGGTATTCGTTGTAAGGGATGATGTGCCTCTGTTCTCAATAGGCTCAGAGAGCCGTAAGGCTTTCTTCTTTCTTGCCTGCGCTGCTCTGTTGCTGAATTTCATCGGCTGGGGGATCTATTTCGCAGGAACAAGAACTCCCGCCGTCATGCTTGCCTTCATTGTGGCTATGCCGCCGCTCTATTATCTCTTTATAGGGCTCTGGAGAGGGAATACCCCCCTGATCGTCGCCGCAGCAGTGTTTTTGCCCGTTCATTTCATCCATGTGTCAATAAATCTTCGCTAATGAGCCATAATTCGGCAATTTTGCTCTTGATTTCAGCGCGTTAATGTGGTATAATCATTTATTAGCGGAATTCAAAACAAACGGAGGCGACTGAAAATGCGGATGAAAGCTTGCGATGCAATGGTGGAATGTCTGAAAGCGGAGGGTACTAAGGTCGTCTTCGGATATCCCGGGGCAGCGATATGCCCGTTCTATGACTCCCTTATGGATTCGGGGATAAGACATATCCTCGTCCGCCATGAGGCAAACGCCGGTCACGAGGCCAGCGGCTATGCCCGTATGACAGGCAGGCCCGCAGTATGTATCGCCACTTCAGGCCCCGGCGCAGTGAACCTTATAACTGCCATAGCAACGGCTTATGCCGATTCTATACCGATAGTCTGCATAACAGGGCAGGTGAACACCGAGCAGATCGGTTCGGACGTTTTCCAGGAGGCCGATATAACCGGCGCCGCAGAGCCCTTTATCAAGCACAGCTACCTTATCAAGGACGCTTCCGAGCTTCCTAAGGTCTTTAAAGAAGCCTTCTATATCGCCGGGACCGGCAGACCGGGCCCTGTGCTCATAGATGTCCCTATGGATGTCCAGAGGGCAGAGATAGATTTTGAATACCCATCTAAGGTGGATATAAGAAGCTATAAACCTACTACTAAGGGCAACGCTTTCCAGGTGAAGCGTGTCCTTGCCGAGCTTGAAAAGGCCGAAAAGCCCCTGATCTGTATCGGCGGCGGTGTCTTCGCTGCACATGCCGAGAAGGAGATCAACGAGCTGGCGCATATACTGGATATCCCTGTGATAACAACAATGATGGGTATCTCCGTCTTCTCGGATGACGACCCTCTCTTCTTCGGGATGCTGGGTATGCACGGCGTAAAAAGCGCCAATACCGCAGTACAAGAGTGCGATGTGCTCTTCCTCGTGGGCGCAAGAGTCGGAGACCGCGCAGTGCGTACACCGCTGGCGCTGGAGCAGACGACAAAGATCCTGCATATAGATATCGACCCGGCAGAGCTGGGAAAGAATATAAGAGTCGATTATCCGCTGGTCGGAGACGCTAAACTGGTCCTCGGGCAGCTTCTGGAAAAGGCAAAGCCCATGAAGCATACGGAATGGATCGCCCAGCTCAGCGAATACAGGAAAGAGCGTGCATTCACACCCGCTCCCAAGGGCTCTGTCGATCCGAGAGAGTTCATAGATAAGCTCTCTAAAGCGATGCCGAGCGATACCGTCGTCGTCGCAGACGTCGGACAGAACCAGATCTGGACAGCTACAGGCTACCATATAGGCCGGGGCGGAAGATTCATGACCTCCGGTGGCATGGGGACTATGGGCTATTCGCTCCCCGCAGCCATAGGCGCAAAGCTGGCCGCTCCCGAAAGACCGGTCATGGCTATCTGCGGAGACGGTGCGCTCCAGATGAGTATGATGGAGCTGGCTACCGCAGTCCAGCACGATGTCAGGGTGAAGCTCGTCGTTATGACGAACAACCGCCTGGGTATGGTGCGCGAGCTCCAGACAAAAGGCTATGACGGGCGCGAGACCGCCGTTTTCCTCGACGGCTCACCGGATTTCATAAAGCTCGCAGAGGCCTACGGCATAAAGAGCTGCCGTGTTACCGACCAAAAGAGTGCCGATGAGGCGATAAAGCTGCTTAAAGATAACGACGGGATCACACTTGTTGAGGTCAGAGTCGATGAAAATGCAGCTACATTATAATAAATTATTATAGGAGGAGAAAACATGAGCAAGAAATTTTTGGCAGCACTTCTTAGTTTAGCCATGTGCTTCTCGCTGGCAGCCTGCGGCAGCAGTGATGACGACGAGGAGTCCAGCAGCAAGAAATCCACCAAAAAGAAATCAAGCGTAACAACTGTCGTTGACGACGTTGACGACGATGACGATTCTTCCAAGAGTAAAAAGAAGAAGACTACCGCCGAAACAGAAGAACCAGATGATGAGACCGAGACAGAGACCGAGAAAGTGACCGAGAAGGAAACTGAGACAGAAAAGGTCACCGAAAAGCAGCTTGATCCCGATAATGAGACCAGGACAGAAAAGCAGACCGAGCCTGAGCCCGATGAATCCAAGCCCGAGCCCGTCGCTCCTTCCGGCACTACACGCCACGACGGAACAGGCTATTATTTCTATATCAGCAGCGATTGGCTTGATTTCGATAAACAGAAGGATGAGATCATGTCTTCCATGAGCGACATCGCAAAACAGAAATTCGGTGTCGATACCGACAACAACAGCCAGATGGAGACCTGCTTCTATTATAACGACGGCGACCTTGACGACGGCAGCACAAACTTCAATATCCTCAAGCCGCAGCATAACGCCGCATACAAGCAGCTCTCAATGGATCAGTTCGCTCCGCTCTTTGAGAAAGCTCTCAATACACAGGCCGAAGGCATCGAAGGCTATAGCTTCGTTTCCAACGGCATTAAGAAAATAGGCAATAACAAGTTCCTGGAGATCGTCGCAAACTATGAGATGGACGAAGTCCTGGACGGAAACGTTAAAGCCAAGCAGTTTTTCGCTCTTCACGGCGAATATATGTATACCATTTCCTTCTCCTGCCCTGCAAAGGATTTCGATTCTATGCAGCCGGAGATAGATAAGATAATGGAAACCCTAACTTTTACAGATTAAAAAATGGAGGAACCCACAATGAACATCAGCAAAAAGATCATCGCAGCACTTCTGAGCTCTATGCTCGCACTTTCTATGGCCGCTTGCGGCGACAGCAAGGACAGTGACGAGTCCAGCAGCAAGAAGTCAACAGACAAGAAAACATCCGTGACCACAGTGTCTGCCGACGAAGAGGATGATACCAAGACCAAGGCCGAGACAGAGGCTCCCGCCGACACTGAGGCTCCTGAAGAGACCGAAGCTCCCGAAGAAACAGAGGCTCCTGAAGAGACCGAAGCTCCCGAAGAGACAGAGGCTCCCGAAGAGACCGAAGCTCCTGAAGAGACAGAAGCTCCCGCCGATACCAAGGCTGAGCCCGCTCCTTCCGGCGACGGCAATTCCGTAAGCGGCAAGGGCTATACCATGACTGTTCCCGAGAAGTGGCTCGAACTGAAGGACTATAAGGCAGCTCTGCAGGATGCAGGTAAGTCCGCTATCATTCTCCAGCCTTTCGGTTCGGAATTCTGCTTCTATTACGGCGAAGACCTTGAGATCGGTGACGGCATCAGCTACTTCTTCACAACCAAGCCCTCGACAATGTCTGCATACAAGGATCACAGCATCACAGAAGATACCTTCAAGAATGCTCTTGATCCCGTTATCACACGCTCCTTCAATACCGGCAAGCTCGACGGCTCCAGCACTGTAAAGGTCGGCGGTGTAGATGCTCTGAAATATGAGGGCACTACCAAGAACAACAATGTTGAGTACAAGACCGTTATGTATGTAATGATCAGCGGCTCTACTCTCTATCAGTTCGTTGCTAATTCACCTTCAAGCGATTATGCTTCTCTTTCCGGCGAATTTGACGCTTTCCTTAATTCTGTAACATTTACGGAGGAATAATTATGAAGCACACGATTTCTGTACTCGTCGAGAACCATAGCGGTGTCCTCTCGCGTATCACCGGCCTCTTCTCAAGGCGCGGCTTCAATATCGAGAGCCTTGCCGTCGGCCCGACCCATGACCCGGAGATCTCGCGCATAACTATCATCGCGGACGGCGACGAGCATACCGTCGAGCAGATCGAAAAGCAGCTAAATAAGCTCATTGAGGTCATCAAGGTAAGGACACTCAAGAAGGACGAGTGCTTCGCCAGAGAGCTTATGATGGTCAAGCTCAACTGCCCCGCAGAAAAGCGCAGCGAGATCATGACTATCGCCGAGATGACAGAAGCTAAGATCGTCGATGTTACTCTGACGACAGTTACCCTGGAGATCTGTGCGAGATACAATAAACTCGAAAGATTTACAGAGATCGTTGCTCCCTACGGTATCATCGAGCTGGTAAGAACGGGCACGATAGCTATACAGAAGGGCTCCGAGACGATGATGCTCAAAAAATGAGCACAGCTCATTACTGTGTTTGACCGCTTTAAACGGCTGAAATATCAAATCTTTTTTTGGAGGAATGTAAAATGGCAAAGATCTTTTATCAGCAGGACTGTGACCTGAATGTGCTCAAGGGCAAGAAGGTCGCTATCATCGGCTACGGCTCTCAGGGCCACGCTCATGCTCTTAACCTCAAGGACAGTGGCGTTGACGTAGTTGTCGGCCTGTATGCCGGCTCCAAGTCCGCTCAGAAGGCCAAGGATCAGGGTCTGGAGGTGCTCTCTGTTGCAGAGGCTACCAAGGCTGCCGATCTTATCATGATCCTTATCCCCGACGAGAAGCAGGCTGCTCTCTATAAGAGCGATATCGAGCCCAACCTTACCGCCGGCAAGACCCTTATGTTCGCACACGGCTTTAACATCCACTTCGGCTGCATCGTTCCGCCCAAGGATGTAAACGTTGTAATGATCGCTCCCAAGGGCCCCGGCCATACTGTTCGTTCCGAGTATCAGGCCGGCAAGGGCGTTCCCTGCCTTATCGCTGTTGAGCAGGATGCTACCGGCAACGCTCAGGAGATCGGTCTGGCTTATGCCCTCGGTATCGGCGGCGCAAGAGCAGGCGTTCTTGAGACTACATTCCGCACCGAGACCGAGACCGACCTCTTCGGCGAGCAGGCTGTCCTCTGCGGCGGCGTCTGCGCTCTGATGCAGGCTGGCTTTGAGACTCTCTGCGAGGCAGGCTACGACGAGAGAAACGCTTACTTCGAGTGCATCCACGAGATGAAGCTGATCGTTGATCTTATCTATCAGTCCGGTTTCGCCGGCATGAGATATTCTATCTCCAATACCGCTGAGTACGGCGACTATGTAACAGGCCCCAAGATCATAACCGAAGATACCAAGAAGGCTATGAAGAAGGTGCTTGCTGACATCCAGAGCGGCGCTTTCGCTAAGGAATTCCTGCTGGATATGAGCAGCGCAGGCGGCCAGGTACACTTCAAGGCTATGAGAAAGCTCGCTGCCGAGCATCCTTCCGAGAAGGTCGGCGCTGAGATCAGAAAGCTCTATAGCTGGAGCGACGAGGATAAGCTGATCAACAACTGATCCATACATTTACAGATCCTTCGGACCGATGCTTTGCATCGGTCCGCTTTTTTGTACTCTTAAATAAAAAGGGTTGAAAATAAACAGCCTTGGTGGTATAATAGATATAAGAATATGCACTCGCCCATACAGGGCGGCAGGTGCATACCGGCTTACAGGAAAGGAGGCCTCGTATGATACCGGCTCTCGAAAAACCGATAACATATTTCAAGGGTGTCGGCCCCAAACGTGCCGAGATCTACGCCAAGCTGGGCATCGAGACCGGCTACGACCTTCTCTGCCATTTCCCGAGAGACTATATCGACCTCTCGGATCAGGTCGATATCCTTAACGCTCCGGATAACGAGCTCTGCGCTGTCAGAGCAAGACTGGCGCGGAAGCTCTCGCCCTCTTTTGCCAGAAGAGGAATGACTATCTATAAGGCGGTCCTGACAGACGATACTGCCGATCTGACCCTCATCATCTATAATAACGAGTATCTTTTCAAAAGCCTGATCGAAAAGAAGGAATATATCCTCTACGGCAGGCTGAACGGCAGCTTTATGCGCAGGGAGATCAGCTCTCCGCTCATCATTCCGGCCGACAGCCGGGATCTTATCCGCCCGATCTACCGCCTTACCGACGGCCTGTCGCAGAATATCATACAGACAAATATCCATACCGTCCTGGACAGCATTGGCAGCGAGATCTATGAGCCGCTGCCAAGGGATGTGATGCGGGAGAATTCCCTCTGCGCTCTCAGCTATGCCCTTGAGAATATCCATTTCCCGAGAGATGCACATTCTTTGCAGGTCGCCAAAAGGCGCCTGGTCTTCGATGAGCTTATGACCCTTCGCCTGGGGATGACCCTGCTGCGGGAAAAAAGCCGGACAGCTACCGGCTGCAAGATGAGCAGCACGGATATCTCGGATTATTTCTCCGCCCTGCCCTTTGAGCTGACAGGCTGCCAGAGAAGAGCGATCGAGGATTGCTGCCGGGATATGTGCCGGAGCTGGCCGATGAACAGGCTCGTACAAGGCGATGTCGGCTCGGGCAAGACGGCTGTCGCTGCGGGAGCCGCTTACTTCGCTTTCAAGAACGGCTATCAGGCCGCACTTATGGCTCCGACAGAAATACTTGCCTCCCAGCATTACGAGACACTGTCGCGCTTTCTGGAGCCTTTGGGTGTCAGTGTCGCGCTGCTGACAGGCTCTCTGACTCCGAAAAACAAAGCAGCTCTCAAAGAACGTATCAAGGCAGGGGAGTGCAGCGTTGTCGTCGGGACTCATGCTCTGGTGCAGCATACAACGGAATTCAGCCGCCTTGGTCTGGTAATAACCGACGAGCAGCACCGCTTCGGAGTAGACCAGCGAGATACTCTTGCCTCGAAGGGCGAGAACCCACACAAGCTGGTCATGTCTGCGACCCCGATACCGAGGACTCTGGCGATGATGATCTACGGAGACCTTGATCTCTCGGTGCTTGATGAGCTCCCCAAGGGCAGGCAGAAGATAGAGACCTATGCCGTTACAGGAAAGCTCCGGGAGCGAGCCTTCGGCTTTGTCCGGGATCGCCTTGACGAGGGAAGACAGGGATATATCGTCTGCCCGATGATAGAGGAGAACGAGCAGGAGCTGCAAAGCGTCAAGGAATATGCCGAGGCTCTCAGAAAGGGCGCTTTCAGCAACTACCGTGTCGGGCTGCTGCACGGAAAACTGCCGGCAGCGGAGAAGGAAAGCGTCATGCACAGCTTCAAGGAGCATGAGCTGGATCTGCTTGTCTCAACTACTGTTGTCGAGGTGGGAGTCGATGTGCCCAACTCGGTGATAATGCTGGTAGAGAACGCCGACCGCTTCGGCCTCTCGCAGCTCCATCAGCTCAGAGGGCGTGTCGGGAGAGGGCAGTATAAGAGCTACTGCATACTCCTGACTGATAATGTAACAGAAGAGAGCGCAGCAAGGCTGAAGATAATGACTAAGATCGCAGACGGCTTCAGGATCTCGGAGGAGGATCTGAAGCTCCGCGGCCCCGGAGATTTCTTTGGCAGCAGACAGCATGGCCTGCCTAAGCTGAGGATCGCAGATATGTCTTCCGACACAGAGCTGCTGCGGCTGGCGCAGCAGGCGGCGGACAGGATAACATCCGCCGACCCGACACTTTCGCTCCCGGAGCACGCCGGGCTGCGGGAGCTGGCGGAGATGCTTTTCAGATCGGACAAAAAAGGAGAGGAAAGCAAATGAAATTCATCCATCTTTCGGATCTTCACCTCGGCAAGAGGCTCAATGAATTCTCTTTGCTGGAGGATCAGCACTATATCCTGCTGCAAATATTACAGACCGTCGGGAATGAAAAACCCGACGCTGTCTTTATCTCCGGAGATATCTACGACAAATCTGTCCCCTCTGCGGAAGCAGTGGAGCTGTTCGATGATTTCCTCGTAAGGCTGGCTAAGCTCTGCCCGCAGATCTTCGTCATCAGCGGCAACCACGATTCTCCGGAGCGCCTTGCCTTCGGCGGAAGAGTCATGGATCTCAGCGGAGTCCATTTCTCGCCGGTGTATGCCGGTGAGCTCAGAGCCTATCCTGTCAGCGATGAGTTCGGGGAGGTCAGAGTCTATCTGCTGCCCTTTGTCAAGCCCGCAAGCGTAAGGCATTTTTTCCCGGATGAAGATATACAGAGCTATACCGATGCTGTCAGATGCGCTCTTTCCGTGATAGAGCATGAGCCCGGCAGCCGCAGTGTCCTGCTGACACACCAGTTCGTTACAGGCGCAGAGAGATCGGAATCTGAGGAGATAAGTGTCGGCGGCTCGGATAATGTGGATTCGTCTGTTTTTGAGGGCTTTGATTACGTCGCTCTCGGACATATCCACAGAGCTCAGAACATAGGCTCGGAGCGTATCCGCTACTGCGGGACCCCTCTGAAATATTCCTTCTCGGAATCGAAGAACGAAAAGAGTATCACAGTCGGTATCCTCGGGAAAGACGGCGAACTCACTGTCTCGACTGTCCCGCTGGTGCCGATGCGGGATCTTGTTGAGCTGAGAGGCAGCTACGAGGAGCTGACCGCCAGGAGCTTTTACGACGGCTCCGGCCTCAGAAAGGATTATCTTCGCATAACACTTACCGACGAGGACGAGATCCCGGATGCCGCTGCAAAGCTAAGGCTAATTTATGAGAACATCATGAGGCTGGAATACGACAACACAAAAACAAGACATAACGCAGAGCTGACAGCTCTTGAAAAGGTGGAAGAGAGATCTCCCATGGAGCTGTTCTCGGATTTTTATGAGCAGCTCAACGGAGTCTCGCTGACAGACGAGCAGACAGATTACCTGACAGGGCTCATCGAGAAAGTATGGGGAGGGCAGAAATGAGACCGCTGAAGCTATCAATGACCGCCTTCGGGCCGTATGTCAATGAAACTGTCATCGACTTTGAAAAGCTGGGAGACAGAGGCATCTATCTTATAACAGGCGACACCGGAGCCGGCAAGACGACTATCTTTGACGCTATCTGTTATGCTCTCTTCGGAGAGGCCAGCGGCAGCGTCAGAAACGAAGCTATGCTGAGATCAAAATGCGCCGGAGCCGGGAATAGATCGGGGGTAACTCTGACCTTTGAATACGGCGGGAAGGTCTGCACAGTAGAGCGCTATGCAGAATATACCGTAAAGAACGGAGCCGAGGTCAAGAAAGGGAATACTGTAAGCCTTGAACGTGCGGGCTTCCAGCCCGTTACCAAGCTGAAGGAGGTCAACGAGGCGGTAAAGAACATCCTCGGCCTCGATTCGACCCAGTTCAGGCAGATAGCTATGATCGCTCAGGGGGATTTCATGAAGCTCCTGACCGCAGATACCAACGGCAGGATGGCTATCCTTCAGGGGGTGTTCCATACCGACCTTTACGGAGAGTTCCAGAAGAAGCTGGGCGACGAAGCCATAGCCGTAAGGGGAGAATGTTCTGCTTTATCGGCCAGCATAAAGCAGTATGTCAGCGAGATCGCCTGCGACGGGAACGATCCGTTATCTCTCAGGGCTCAGAAGGCCGCAGCAGGTGAGCTCCCGGCGGAAGAAGTCAGAGAGCTGCTGGATGATCTGACAGGGAAGGACAAAACTCTAGTTGAAAAGGATAAGGCTCTCCTGGAGGAGCTCGACAAGCAGATCAAGACCTCGACAGAGATCATAGCCAAGGCAGAAGAGCAGCTCAAGACCCGGCGTATGCTTGCGGAAAACACCGCAAAGCTGAAAGAGCAGGAGCCCAGAGCCGAAGAGAGCAAAAAAGCCCTGGAAGCCGCAAGGTCGAAGCAGTCGGAATCGGAGAAGCTGCTGAAACGCATAACCGAGCTGGCATCGCTGATCCCGGAATATGCAAAGCTGAAAAAGACGCGCTCCGATGCGGCAAAGACCTCAGAGCAGTATAAGGCAAAGCTGGCCCTTATCGAGTCCGGGAAAGAAAAGCTGGAATCCGGCAGCAGGGAGCTTATGAAACTGCGGGAGGAGCAGAAGTCTCTTGAAAGCGCTGCCGCCGAAAAGGTCAGAGCCGAAGCCGAAAAAGCTGTTATCGACAGTGACGAGGCCTTGATCCGGGAGCTTACCGAAGGAGTCGCAGAGCTGCGGAAGCTCAAAGATCAGTCGGGAGCTGCCGAAAAGCTGTATCTGGAAAAGAGAAGGGAATACGACAAGCAGCAGCAGGAGTATATCACCAAGCGTCGCGCTTTCTATGACGATCAGGCAGGAGTCTTAGCCGAGGAACTGAGACAGAAGCGCCTTGAAGGGCCGGTTCGCTGCCCTGTCTGCGGAGCGCCGGATTCCACCGATTACGCCGCCCGAGACCCTATGGCTCCCACCAAGCAGCAGCTCGATGCCCTGGAGACCGGGCTGAAGGCCGCCGAGGACGCTGAAAAACTCGCAAGCAGCAACTGCGGTGCTGCGAAAACGCGGTTCAGCACAAAAAGAGAGACTCTCCTGAAAACTGCCTCGGAAAAGCTGGGATGTACTGCTCCCGGGGAAATACACGGTGCTATCGACGCCAAGCGCAGCGAGATCAACTCCCGCAGGAGCGCAAATGCAGAGCAGCTCAGTCTCGCAGAGCAGAGGCTTGCCAGAAAGCAGAAGCTGGATAAAGAGCTCCCGGAAAAAGAGAACAGCCTGAGCCGCCTGCAAAAAGATATAAGCAGCGGCGAGTCCGAGGCTTCCTCCCTTGCGGCGACAGCAGCCGGGTTTGCAAAGCAGGCTGAAGAGCTGGCTGCAAAGCTGCCTTATCCCACCGAGGAGAAGATACTTGCGGAGAAGCTGGAGCTGGAGCAGCAGAGATCAGAGATCGAGACCGCCGTCAAAAAGAAGCAGCAGGAATACGATGAGCTCTCAAAGGCTGTTGCCGCGCTGAAAGCCTCTGTTGAGACGATGACAGAGCAGCTCCGGGATAAGCAGGAGACAGATATCGAAGCGGAGAGGGCGAGCTATCAGCAGCTCAAGGAGCGGAGAGAAGCCTTGCTTTCCGAGCAGAATGAGGCTTCTCACAGGCTGAACGTCAATCTTTCGATAATCAGGAATGTCGCGGAGCAGTCGCATAAGCTGGAGGATGCCGAAAAGAGGCGCGGGATGATAGAGCAGCTTGCAGACACAGCGCTCGGCAAGCTGACCGGCAAGGCGAAGATCAAATTCGAGACATTTATCATGATGACTTATTTCGACAGGGTCATACGCAGGGCGAATATCCGTCTGATGAAAATGACAAACGGGCGCTATGAGCTGATACGCCGGCGCGAAGAGCAGAGCCGTCAGGGTCAGACAGGTCTGGAGCTGGATGTCATCGACCATTGGAGCAGCAGCCAGCGAAATGCGGGCTCGCTTTCCGGCGGAGAGAAATTCAAGGCTTCGCTGTCCCTGGCGCTGGGGCTTTCGGACGAGGTGCAGTCCTCGGCGGGAGGCATAAGGCTCGATACGATGTTCGTCGATGAGGGCTTCGGTTCGCTGGATCCCGAGTCGCTGCAGCAGGCTATCGGAGCTCTGCTGTCTCTTTCGCAGAGCAATAAGCTGGTGGGAGTTATATCGCACGTCGCTGAGCTCAAGGAGAAGATCGATGCTCAGATCGTCGTTACCAGAGACCGGGACGGAGTCAGCAAGGCAGAGGTCAGATACTGAACAGAAAACGGGTATTCCCCGGCAGGGGGAATACCCGTTTATTTACATAAAGCAAAGTATATACTTGGCAGCAGTCTGTCTGACTGTGTAAGCTCATTTGCTCTCCAGCAGCTTTTCGGCTGTCGCCAGCTTGACCGCGCAGACAAATACCTTCATTGCCTGCTCCAGCTCGGATACAGGAGGAAGGGTCGGAGCGATACGGATGTTTGAATCGTGAGGATCCTTCTTGTAGGGGAAGGTAGCGCCGGCGCCTGTCATTACGACTCCCGCTTCCTTGCAGAGGGCAACGACTTTTTTGGCGCAGCCGTCTATTGTGTTGAAGCTGACAAAATAGCCGCCGTTGGGCTTGGTATATGTGCCGATGCCCAGGGGAGCGATCCCGGAATCGAGAGCATCCAGGACAGCCCTGAACTTGGGAGCGATTATAGCTCTGTGCTTCTTCATCTGCTCCAGCATACCCTCGTAAGAGCCGAAGAACCTTACATGGCGGAGCATATTGAGCTTGTCGTATCCGATGGTCTGTATTGTCATCAGCGAATCAACATACTTGACATTTTTTACGGAGGCTGCCATTACGGCAACACCGCTTCCTGCGAAGGACACCTTGGAGGTCGAAGCAAATTCAAAGACCATATCCTCGGAGCCCAGCTTCTTGCATTCGTCGAAGATATTGAGGAGCTTGTCGGGGGTGTCGGTGAGATGATGGATGCAGTAAGCGTTGTCCCAGAAGATACGGAAATCCTTGGCGGCGGGCTTGAGAGCGGCAAAGCGCTTTACAGTCTCGTCGGAATAGGTGATGCCTGTCGGGTTGGCATACATGGGAACGCACCAGATGCCCTTTATGGAAGCATCCTCGGAGACGAGCTTTTCGATCATATCCATATCGGGGCCGGTCTCGGAGGTGGGGATATTTATCATCTCAAAACCGAACTGCTCGGTAATGGCGAAATGTCTGTCGTATCCGGGGACAGGGCAGAGCCACTTGATCTTCCCCTGATCCTTCCAGGGCTTCTGATCGCCGTCAACTCCGAAAACATAGCAGCGCATTATCATATCGTACATTATGTTAAGGCTGGAGTTGCCGCAGATGATGAGCTCATCGTCTGAGACGCCCAGCATGGGAGCAAAGAGCTTCTTGGCTTCGGAGATACCGTCAAGGATGCCGTAGTTGCGGCAATCTGTGCCGTCTTCAGACTTGCAGTTCTCTGTCAGGGCAGTGAGCATACCCATTGTAAGATCTAGCTGCTGAGCCGAGGGTTTGCCTCTTGTCATATTGAGCGCAAGGCCGAGAGCCTTATAGCCGTCGTATTCCTTCTTGACTTCATCTCTGAATTTTTCGAGCTGTTCCTTATTCATTTCACAAAGCTGCATGATGATCCCTCCGAATAGTATTGCGTGCGCGGATGCCGCCTTACACACAGGCATTTCCAGTATTGACCCGGAATCAGGCACCGCGCCGTGAGCCTTATTCATTATATACCCAAAGGAACTGTTTTGCAAGTTGTTTTTTCTTATCCTGCAAAAAATCATTACATTTCACAGTTTAGACCTTGTCTTATCCCTATAAATGGACAAAATCACAAATAAACGGCCCGCCGCAAAACACGGCAGGCCGCAATATCAGCAAATACGGGGCAAAAGCCGGCGGGCGGGGCAGGCCTACCCGCTGTAGTAATCGCTGTCCCCAAGGCCGATAGTCATCCAGCGGGAAGCCTTGGCGAGCTCGCTTTCGTAAGCACCGATGCCCAGAGGATCGCCATCTTCCTCAGCTTCGTCAGAAAGCCCCTTGACATCCTCCGGGGTGGATTCTCTGTATACCCCGATGCCGATGGAAGGGAAGGCATAGCTATATCCGTCTTCATCGTCGATGATATCCTCGCCGTTCTTCTCTGTGAGGAGCTCCACCAGCTCGTCGGCATCGGTCCCGAAGGCCGGGACACCGTAGATCTCGGGCTGCAGATCGCCCTCCGGCCCTCCCAGGAACTCGATGAATTCCAGCCTGTCATCGTCAAGATCGAATCTCAGCTCGTTGTCGAAGCAGTATACCGATGTGCCGTCCGGGATGCCGCCCTTGCCGTAGGTCTGCTCCACATCGCAGGGGACACCCAGAGCCTTTATCATATCGTCCATCGGCATACCCAGCGATATCTTTCTGCCCTCAAATTCTATTCCTTCCAGCGGAATGATCTTTACCTGCATAGCTGATTCCTTCTTTCGCTTTTTATTTTCAAAAAAGAATATTTCTGAAGCATACTTCCGGGCGGCGGGCATCGAAGTCGTAGCTGTGGAAAGCATCTCCCCGGCAGTATACCGCTTCCGGGCAGCCCCGGCAGAGCTCTGTCGTGTCTGACAGATCCCGGCGGAAGACTTCAAAGCGATCCAGCCAGACCTTACTGAACCTGTCCCGGCGAATGTTGCCCTGTATGAATTCCGGTCTGCGCTCGATGTCAAGGCAGGCGGTGATGTCGCCGTTTGCCATAATGCTTGCAGTATAGAGCCCGGCAGTGCAGAGAAAATACCAGTCTCTTACCTCGCGCTCGTATTCGTCTCCGAGATAGTGGCTGCATCCGTAGCATACCGGCTGCCCGGCCATGCGCTTGCTGCGGATGAATTCAAACATAGTGCAGTAATCCTCCGGGGTCAGCAGCAGCTCGGGATGCTGCTTTGCCCTGCCAATGGGCTCGATATTGATGACTCTCCAGGAGTCGATATCCAGCTTGTCGAAGAGAGTGAAAAGCTCATCGAGCTGAGAGATGTTCTCGTGGGTCACAACAGTTGTCACCTGAAGCGCCTTCCATCCGCCTACATCGAGAAGGTTCTCTATCCCGCGCATAGCCTTGTCGAAGCCTCCGGGAGTCCGGCGGAACTTATCGTGGGTCTCGGGAAGCCCGTCGATGCTCACCGAGATGGTCTTCATCCCGACTCTTGCCAGATCTTTGGCGACTTCGGGCGTTATCAGCGTCCCGTTGGAGGTCATGCCCCAACTGAATCCGAGGGAATGGGCGATCTCGGTTATCTCGAAGAATTCCCGCCTCAGCAGAGGCTCTCCACCGGTTATGCAGAGCATTTTGCCGCCTGTTCCCAGATCTTCCCTGACTTCTCGCAGCAGCCTCTCATATTCCGGGACAGTCAACTCTTCGCTCTGCACATCGCCGCAACTGCTCCCGCAGTGTATGCAGCGCTCGTTGCAGCGCAGAGTCAGCTCCAGAAAGAGATTCCTGAGCTGCGGCTTTTTCAGCAGCCCGCGCCTGTATTCCGCAAGAGCGTCCATATCTCTGTGTTTCTTGTTTACATCCAGCATAGCATCCTCACTCTCCGAGCCCTTCTGCCGGCGGGCCATAGACCACCTCTATGTTGTCGAGGGATGGGTCGTATTCCGGCACATCGGAAGTTGTCACTGACGGGGCAGCGGTCGCTTTATCTGTGACAGCCGGAGCCGTCACGGCGGGAGCAGGCTCATCGGGCTCTTCCGTAAAGAAATCAGGCGGCCCGTAAACGCCCTGGGGGACCTCGCTGTCGTCAAAATAATTCGGCGGGCCGTAGACATCCTGCGGGATCTCGCTGTCTTCGGGAGAAGGCTGGGAAGGAGAGGTGACAGTTCCGGTCAGATCGACCGGGGAGCCGTAAACGGTCTGCTCTTCCTGCGAGCTTGGGTCGTATCTTTCCGAGACAGCCAAAGAAGCCGCAGCCGTGCCGCTCTCCGGAGCTGCCGGGGAAGAAGAGCTGCCGCCTCCGCAGGCTGTCATTGATACAGCCGCAAAAGCTGCTGCGATAAGGGCGGTCTTTTCTGTCTTTTTCATTTTTCTGCTCCTTTCATCCGGAATCCCGTTCCTTTTTGATTTGATTATAAACCATACCCGACGGTTTGTCAACGTCCGTTGGACAAATGGTAATAATAAACAAACAACGTTCCTGTTTTTGTGCTTTTCACACAATTCACAAGCTGCGGCTTTTGTGCTATAATGATTGCATAGTCCTATTCACTGAGGTGAAGCGGAATGGAGAAAGAAAAGAGGAATAAAAAGCTGTCGGCGCAGATCGGGCTTATACTTCTTGCGGTCTTTACCGTTATGATCGGCGCCGTCGCATTTACTACATACAACAGCACTGTCAGCGGATTCCTCAAGGCGCAGGATGCTCATATGAAAACCTCACTGGAGGATGTTTACAAGCTCGATAAGACATTGAATGACGATCTGTTCGGCTGGTGCTTTGATGAATGGGAAAAGGATCCGCAGGAATATCATGAGCCCGTTACTCCTGAGGAGGAAAAGGAAGCGACAGAGTTTATAAACAAGGCTATTTTAGTTACGGATGTATCCTCCGCCGACTATGCCATCAATTACTCTTCCATTATCAGCCAGTCCGAAAATATCCGGAACTGCTATCTCAAGACATATCGCAGACCTTGTTAAGCAGATCGAACAGTTCACCGGAGAGCGCGAAAGAATAGCTGCGGAATTCGATATGGCCAAAAAGATACAGGCCAGCCAGCTTCCGAGCACCTTCCCCGCCTTCCCGGGACGGGACGATTTCGATATATGCGCGACTATGACCCCGGCCAAGGAGATCGGCGGAGATCTCTACGATTTCTTCCTTATCGACGAGGATCATCTGGCACTGACCATAGCTGATGTCCCCGGAAAGGGCATCCCCGCCGCACTGTTTATGACGGTCTCCAAGAAGCTGATCAACAACTATGCAAGGAGTCCCCGAAGCGATAAACGCGGATGAAGAGATGTTCAGGATGGAAAGACTGCCGGATACTCTCAACAGGACTCCCGAGGCCGCTCCCAAGGAGCTGCTGGAAAATGTCCACAGGGCTGTGGATGAGTTCGCAGGAGAGGTTCAGCAGTTTGACGATCTGACTATGCTGGGGATCGTGCTGAAATAGATTTTTGCGGCAAAGCTCCGACAGGATGTTGACAATTCGGGCATATATGTTATAATGAACTTGCAAAATAATGGAAGATACAAAGAAAAATCGGAAATTGGAAATGAAAGGAATGGTCAAATGAAAAAAGTATTATCGCTCCTGATCGCAGTGTCTGCGATCCTCGCCGGCTGCGGCAGCTCCGAAAGCAGCTCCTCAGCCGAGACATCCGCTCCCGCCGGGACAACTGCCTCTGCCCAGACTACAGAAGCAGCCCCCGCCGAAGCCCACAGGGAAAGTGTCCCCGGCTTTAAGGTCAGCGGGACAAAGCTGCTGGATTCCAAGGGAAATGAATTCATCATGAGGGGCATCAATCACTCCCACGCCTGGTTCGCAAACTCTGACTTCTCCGCCCTGGATGCTATCGACAAAACTGAGGCCAATACCGTCCGTATCGTCCTTGCCGACGGCGAACAGTGGAACAGAGACACCGTTGCTTCCATCAATTCGCTGCTGAAGATCTGTAAGGCCTTTGAGATGGTGGCTGTCCTCGAAGTACACGACGCTACCGGAAAAGACAGTGTCTCCGATCTTGAAAAGGCCGCCGATTTCTGGATAGACGTCAAGGACGCTCTCATCGGCAACGAGGACTTCGTTATCCTCAATATCGCCAACGAATGGATGGGCGGCTGGAATTCGGCTAACTGGGCAAAGGGCTATACCAAGGTCATCCCCAAGATACGCGAGGCTGGGATCAAGAATACGATAATGGTGGATTCCGCAGGCTGGGGGCAGTATGGCAAATGTATCAGAGATAAAGGCAAAGAGGTCTTTGAATCAGATCCGGAAAAGAATACAATGTTCTCTGTCCATATGTACGGCACATCCGGCAAGAACGAATCAACGATAAAGGATAATCTTACCGGAGCTACGGATCAGGATCTCTGCGTCTGTGTCGGAGAGTTCGGCTATAAGCATTCCGACGGCGATGTGGATGAGAAGTTCATAATGGATTACTGCGAGGATAACGGTATCGGCTGGCTCGCCTGGAGCTGGAAGGGCAACGGCGGCGGAGTAGAATACCTTGACCTTACCGCCGACTGGGACGGCACTATGCTCTCACCGGAATGGGGCGAGGTGGTAGTCAACGGCGATAAGGGCCTTAAAGCAACTTCCAAAAAATGCACATCCTTCGCAGGCTGAATCCTCTCGACAGACAGCCGCAGGCGTGATACCGCCAATGCCTGCCGATAAGGTATGGCTGAGCGGCAAGGCATATACAAAAATATATGTCTTATGTTCCGCTGCGTAGTTTTTCCGGCAGATATCCAAGGCTTTGACAGCCCGCTTGTGTCCCGATTTTTCGGGGCATAAGCGGGCCTTTTCTTTGGACGGCTATCGGTTTCAACAAAATCTTTTTTATTCTTAGTGTAATATCTACAAAAAGTAGTTTCATATTTAAAATGTTTGTTAAAACACTTGCAAAATGCCGATAAATGTTATATAATTAACAATGTGACAGTATGCGTTCTGCGCAGGCTGTAGCTTTGTTGTGTAAGGACTGGACTCCGGTCTCCGGCGTGCGGTCTGACGGCGAAAGCCGAAAATATTTGTAGGAGGTTATGTTATGAGTGAAAAATCCCTGATCCCGTTCAAGGGCACTCCCGAACAGGAAGCTGAGCTTATGAAAGTAATCGAAGCTCACCGCGAGCAGCCCGGCGGACTTATGCCGACTCTCCAAGAGGCACAGGGTATCTATGGGTATCTCCCCATAGAGGTTCAGAAGATGATCGCAGACGGCCTCGGGCTCTCTCTTTCTGAGGTGTTCGGTGTTGCGACATTCTATTCTCAGTTCTCCCTCACTCCCAAGGGCGAACACCGCATCAGCGTCTGTCTCGGAACAGCTTGCTATGTTAAGGGCTCGGACAAGATCCTTGAGGCAGTAGAGAACAAGCTCGGTATCAAATCCGGCGAGTGTACAGCCGACGGAAAGTTCTCCATCGACGCCTGCCGCTGCGTAGGTGCCTGCGGCCTTGCTCCCGTAATGACTATCGATGAGGACGTTTACGGCAAGATCACTCCCGATAAGGTAGCAGCGATCCTTGATTCCTATTCCAAAGGAGGTGCCGATAAGTAATGACAGTTGCAGATATGAATAAGATCAAGACCGAGTACGAAGATCTCGTCAAGGTCAGAAGACTTGTAGCTGAGGAAGGCGCCAAACTCGCCGAGAAAACAGGCTATCGCAAGCAGATCCTTGTCTGCGGCGGTACAGGCTGTACTTCTTCCGGAAGCAGAAAGGTCATCCAGGCTCTGGAGGACGAGCTCAAAGCTCAGAACGTTAACGATGTTCTTATCGTTAAGACCGGATGCTTCGGCCTCTGCGCACTCGGCCCTATCATGATCGTTTATCCCGAGGGCTGCTTCTATTCTCAGGTCAAGCCCGAAAATATGAAGCGTATCGTCGATGAGCATATCATCGGCGGCAACGTCTGCAAGGACCTCCTCTATAAAGAGACTGTTCACGAAGACGGCACTATCATCCCCCTCTCCGGCACAAACTTCTATAAGAAGCAGCTCCGTATCGCTCTCGAGAACTGCGGAGTTATCGACCCGGAGAACGTTAAGGAGTATATCGCTACCGATGGCTATCAGGCACTCTCAAAGGTGCTCCTTGAGATGACCCCCGATGACGTTATCAAGACTATCTCCGATTCCGGCCTCCGCGGGCGCGGCGGCGGCGGATTCCCCACCGGCAGAAAGTGGGCTTTCGCTAAGGCTTCCCAGGGCGACATCAAGTATGTCTGCTGCAACGCCGATGAGGGCGACCCTGGCGCATTCATGGACAGATCTATCCTCGAAGGCGACCCCCACGCTGTCCTTGAGGCTATGACTATCGCCGGCTATGCTATCGGCGCACATCAGGGCTACATCTACGTAAGAGCTGAGTATCCTATCGCTGTTGAAAGACTTAAGATCGCTATCGCTCAGGCCAGAGAGTACGGCTTCCTGGGCAAGGATATCTTCGGCAGCGGCTTCGATTTCGATATCGAGATCCGTCTCGGCGCAGGCGCTTTCGTTTGCGGCGAGGAGACCGCTCTTATGAATTCCATCGAGGGTCACAGAGGCGAGCCCAGACCCCGTCCTCCGTTCCCTGCTATCAAGGGACTCTTCGGCAAGCCGACTATCCTCAATAACGTTGAGACCTGGTCCAATATCCCGAAGATCATCCGCAGAGGCGCAGATTGGTATGCCTCTATGGGTACAGAGACATCCAAAGGCACCAAGGTATTCGCCCTCGGCGGTAAGATCACAAACGTCGGCCTCGTTGAGGTACCTATGGGCACGACCCTCCGCGAGATCATCGAAGAGATCGGCGGCGGCATCCCCAACGGCAAGAAGTTCAAGGCTGCTCAGACAGGCGGACCTTCCGGCGGATGTATCCCCGCAGAGCATATCGATACTCCTATCGACTACGAGAACCTCATGAAGCTGGGCTCTATGATGGGCTCCGGCGGACTTATCGTTATGGATGAGGACACCTGCATGGTGGATATCTCCAAGTTCTATCTGAACTTCACCGTTGACGAGAGCTGCGGTAAATGTACTCCCTGCCGTATCGGTACAAGAAGACTTCTCCAGTATCTTGAAAAGATCACAGACGGTAAGGGCACAATGAAGGATCTCGAGGATATCGAGGATATCGCTACTCATATGAAGAGCTCCTCGCTCTGCGCCCTCGGCCAGTCGGCTCCTAACCCGATCCTCTCTACTCTCCAGTATTTCAGGGACGAGTATATCGACCATATCCAGAACAAGCACTGCACAGCCGGTGTCTGCAAGAGCCTTGTCAGCTTCGAGATCGAAAAGGACAAGTGCATAGGCTGCGGCCTCTGCGCAAGGAACTGCCCTGTAAACGCTATCTCGAAGACAGACTATATCGCTCCCGGCAAGAAGCTGCCTGCGCATGAGATCGACAAGAATAAGTGCATCAAGTGCGGTGTCTGCGAGTCGAACTGCAAGTTCAAGGCCATCGTTAAGAAGTAAGAGTAAGGAGGATAGGTCACATGGAAAACACAATGGTTCATCTTAAAGTGAACGGATTGGATGTTGAAGTTCCCGCCGGCTCTACTATACTTCAGGCTGCAAAGGCTGTAAACATAGACATCCCTTCGCTTTGTTATTTAAAGGATATCAACTGTATCGGCGCCTGCCGTATCTGCGTGGTTGAGGTCAAGAACAGAAGAGGTCTTGTCGCTGCGTGCGTTTATCCCGTTGAGGAAGGCATGGAGGTCCTGACAAATACCCCCGCTGTAAGAAAGTCCAGAAAGACAACTCTCGAGCTGCTGCTCTCGACTCATAACAAAAAGTGCCTCTCCTGCGAGAGAAGCGAAAACTGCGAGCTCCAGAGGCTCTGCCGCGATTACGGCGTCGAGGAAGACCGCTTCGTAAACGAGGGCCAGAGATATGAGATCGACGAGACATCGGCTTATATCGTAAGAGATAACAACAAGTGCATCAACTGCAAGAGATGTGTTGCCGCTTGTAAGAACCTCCAGAGCATCGCCTGCATCGGCGAGATCAGAAGAGGCTTCAATACCCATATCGGCTGCGCATTCGACGGCGACCTTGCTGACGCTCCCTGCGTAGGCTGCGGCCAGTGTATCGTTGCCTGCCCCGTCGGCGCTCTTACCGAAAAGGACAGCACTCAGAAGGTTTGGGATGCTATCGCTGATCCCGATAAGGAAGTTATCTTCTTCACAGCTCCTTCTGTCCGCGCTACTCTCGGCGAGGCCTTCGGCAACCCTGTCGGCACCAACGTTCAGGGCAAAATGGTAGCAGGTATAAGAAGGCTCGGCGATGTCAAGGTCTTCAATATGGATGTTACCGCTGACCTTACCATTATGGAAGAGGCCAACGAGCTCCTCGACAGGATCCAGAACGGCGGCACCCTGCCTATGTTCACATCCTGCTGCCCCGGCTGGGTAAAATTCTGCGAGCATTACTATCCTGAGTTCCTGCCCCATCTCTCGAGCTGCAAGAGCCCGCAGCAGATGTTCGGCGCAGTTCTCAAGAGCTACTATGCTCAGAAGAACAATATCGACCCGCACAAGCTCTTCGTAGTATCTGTTATCCCCTGCACATCCAAGAAGTTCGAGGTAACAAGAGAAGAGCAGAGAACATCCGATTTCGATGATGTCGATGTTGCACTTACAACAAGAGAGCTGGCAAGAATGATCAAGCGCGCCGGCCTCGATTTCAACGCTCTTCCCGACGAAGAGTTCGATAACCCCTTCGAGATTGCTTCCGGCGCAGGCGCTATCTTCGGCGCTACCGGCGGTGTTATGGAGGCTGCTCTCAGAACAGCCGCATTCAAGCTCGATGGCTCTACAAAGGCTCTTGAGTTCACCGAAGTAAGAGGCACAAAGGGCATCAAGGAAGCTACCTATACCGTAGGCGGCGCTACCGTTAAGGTCGCTGTTGCTTCCGGACTTGCTAACGCAAGAGCTATCATTGAGGATATCAAGGCAGGCAAGGCTGATTATCAGTTCGTTGAGATCATGGCTTGCCCTGGCGGATGCATCAACGGCGGCGGCCAGCCCTATCAGCCTGATACCGTAAGAAACAACGTCGATCTCAAGGCACTCAGAGCTAAGGCTCTCTATGATCTTGACAGCTCGATGGATCTGAGAAAGTCTCATGAGAGCCCTGTTATGGATATGCTCTATAACGAGTTCTTCGAGGCTCCCAATTCGCACGTTGCTCATAAGTATCTGCATACTCCTTACGTCAAGAGAGGTCACTGATACTGCATCGGCGGATAAACGCTCATAACTGAAAAGAGGCGGCATACGAAGGTATGCCGCCTTTTTGTGTCATGATCTCAGAAAAATGCCCCCGAGTGATTATAAGCACTCAGGGGCAGAGCTATATCAGAGGTATCTGTCTGTTCGTGTCAGAACAGGCCGCAGTCAGATGATCCTGTAATTTCCGCTCAGAGCCAGGACAGCGAAAAGATACAGGCAGTTGTCGTAATATCTCCTTACACCTGTCCTCAGGGGCTCATCCCAGAACCGCAGGACCCACTTCGCAGCCAGTGCGTTTGCAGGGTCGGGGCTTTCCGGGGAGAGAGGCCCTTTCACCGCCAGAGATGCCTGCGCTGTCGTCGCAAGTATCCCGACAGGGTGCAGCGCCGGCTGGGGAAGGGGAGTCCCATCTACTTCGTAGGTGAGATAAGGGTCGTCGGCATTTACGACTCCGAGAGTATACTGCAAGCGCTTCACCGCATCCCATTGTCCGATGTCCTTGCCGAACCATTCGCAGTCCAGGCCGATGTTTGCAGCAGTGCGGTATGCGTCGCTGTAAAACCAGTCGTGGCGGTCGGTCGTCCAGCCGAGAGGCCGGCGCATGGGGGAGCCGTCAAACTCGGAATATTCCGGGTTCATACCTGTTTTCGGGTGGCAGGCTTTTACAAGGAACTCTCTGCTGACAGCGGCAGCCTCAGCGAAGAACTCCCTGTCCTCTTCATAAGCCCACTGCGCAAAGAGCTCGTAGAAGTGGGGGAGGTGATAGGAAGGGTCGGTATGGTCGCTTCCGGGGACGAAGAGTATCTGCTTGTTGGCAGGATCCCACATGGGCGCACCGGGGCGGCCGTTCTCACCTTTATTCAGGCAGGCGCGGAGTATCTCTCTGGCCTCGCGGGAATAATTGAATATCCCTTCGCCGTCGCCCCAGCGGTGTGAGGCGAAGAAAAGAGCCATAGCGAAGAATTCCTCGCCGTCTGGGGCAGGGCCGTAGGAATTCTTTTCGCCGTTTGTCTTGCAGGACCAGGCGAAATAGCCTTCGTTCACACCCTCGCTCATATACATATAGGTCTTGGCCCATTTCCAGAGGCGGTCGAATTCCTCTTTCATCCCGAGCTGAACGCACATCATCATCCCGTAGGACATTCCTTCTGTTCTGGCATCGATATTCCCGGTGTCCTCGATATAGGCCATATCATCCCCGACAGGGAAATAGACCTTGTCTTCTCCGTAGAAAAAGCCCCGGACGGTATCGTTTATCTTCTTAGCGATCTCCTCGTCGCTCTTTCCCAGCTCCCTGAAAACATTGCGGTATTCTCTCTTCATATATCGCTCCTTTTTACCTCACTGCTTCGGCCAGCGCCTCTCTTACAGCGCCCTCCGAGCTTATCATCTTCTCGAATATTCCGAGTATCCTTTCGGAGAGGCCGGCCTCTTCAAGATCGGCTCCGAAGAGCTCCTTGTTGCGCAAGACAGCCGCAATACCGCAGCGGTCGTCATCGGTAAATGGCAGGGCGCCCTTGAACCATCCGGCTTTTATATGCTTCTGCATCTCCGGGATCATCGGGTCGGGGCTGAGCTCAATGGGTCTGCCGCTGTCGTCGATAGCCATAAGGTATCTCAGCCAGCCTGCGATGACCAGGGGTATGAGCCTGAGCTCGCCTGCTTTTCCCTGCCCGGCATAGGCGCTTACAGTTCCGCCGAAGCGTATAGCCAGTTTCTGGCTGGTGTCGGTAGCGATGCGCTGGGGAGTGTCGGGAAGATAGGGGTTAGGCAGCCTTTCGGTCAGGACTTCCTTGAGAAAATCCTCGGGCTTGATTATCCCCGGGTCAACGACTACCGGCAGGCCTTCGTCATAGCCCAGCTTCCAGACCAGCGCTTTCAGATCCTTGTCGTTCATCTCGTCGGAGATCTTGCCGAAGCCCAGCAGGCAGCCGAAAACTGCCAGCGCAGTATGGAGCGGGTTCAGGCAGGTCATTACCTTCATCTTTTCTGCTCTGGCGACTGTTTCGCGGTCGGTGAGATATACTCCCGCTTTCTCCAGCGGCGGTCTGCCGTTGGGGAAGCTGTCCTCGATGACGAGATACTGGGGCATCTCGGCGTTTACGAATGGGGCGATAAAGGTCTTGCGGGAGGTGACGATAGGCTGCATATCTTCTATCCCGAGAGCGGTCAGCTCTTCGGTCACAGAAGGGTCGGGGCGGGGAGTTATCTTGTCGATCATGCTCCACGGGAACGACACGCGGCTCTCGTCAGAGACATAATCAAAGAAGCCCTGCGGCACAAGACCGTTCTTCTGCCAGCCCTCGGCAACAAATAGTATCCCCGAGCGCAGCTTCTCGCCGTTGCGGGAGCAGTTGTCCATACTTACGAGCGCTATCGGTGCGGCGCCAGCCCTGAATCTCTCGACGAGCATTGCGCATACCTTCCCGAGAGCGGTGGAAAGCTCACCGTCGGGGCCGTTCTTTATGTCCTCTGCCACCGCAGGGATGATGCTGCCGTTTATATCGGTATAGGCATAGCCCTTCTCGGTTATCGTGAACGAGATCATTTTGAGAGACTTCATGCGGGCAATATTCCTGAGCTTATCAAAGCTCTTTCCAACGGCGGCAACAGCCCCGCCGATGCCGCCGACTACCCGCAGATAGCGCCCGCCCTCGGCGCGCAGTCCGACAAGCAGAGCCAGGTTATCAAACGGCTCGTATATCTTTTCGATAGGCTCGGTGTCAAAGCTGTCAGCGGCGATGATACCGCTTTTCATCAGCCCTCTGCCGATAAGCTCGTCTGCGAGGCAGGCGATGTATCCCCGGAAAATGTTGCCGGGGCCGAAGTGTACCCATTCCGGCTCCTGCTCTGATCGCGCCCTGACGGCCTCAGGGTCGAAGGCGGGCAGGATAACGCCGGCTTTCTCCCAGCCGGAGCGTTCGGTCTTTATACTGTTTACTGTAAGTTTCATATCAAAGAACTCCTGTTATATCAATAGTTATGCCAGTCGGTAAAGGACAGATCATTCAGATCGATTTTGTCATAAGCAGTGCAGAAAAGCGCCCGTTGGTATTTATCCGAGCAGTCGCAGTTTACTCCGATCTGATCATCCCTATACAGACCGATATACCCGAAATCAAAGGTCCCTGAAATTGAAGTTTCCGTTTTCTGCATATGCTTTTAACATAATGCATCTCTCCGATCCAATATAGCTGATGATCAGTGACTTATCTTTGTACCTGTGCTGAGCCGCTTCCGAATGCAAGCTGTCTGACCTCATTTGCTGAGGCAATGCTGCAATCGCCCTCAACTGTCAGTTTCAGACAGGAAGCCGCAGCGGCAAATTCCACAGTTTCTTTTGTGCTCATCCCTTCCAGAGCCCCATAGATGAGACCCGCCGCGAAGCTGTCTCCGCCGCCGACTCTGTCAACGATATTTATATCGTATTCTCTGCTGAATTCAAAGCTCTTGCCGTCATAGATCAGAGCCGCAAATTTATTCCTGTCGGAGGAGAGAGTCGTCCGCAGGGTCATCGCAACTGTTTTCAGCGAGAAGCGCTCCATGAGCTCCTTCGCAGCGGCTTCGTAGGCAGTATAATCATCCTCCGAGCGGAGATCTGTTTTGATGCCGAAGAGGGCATCCTCCTGGCCTCTGCCGCCGATGTAGACATCCGCGAGCCCAAGGATCTGCCCGATGACTCTTCCGGCCTCATGAGCGCCCCAGAGCTTGGCTCTGTAATTGACATCGCAGCTCACGACAAGCCCATGCCTTTTGGCAGCCGCCGCCGCATCCAGCGCCGCTTTGACCAGCTCTTCGCCCAGCGCCGGAGTTATCCCGGAGATATGGAACCAATCGGCTCCCGCGAAGATCTTGTCCCAATCGAATTCCTCTGCTTTGGCCAGCGCGAAGGCGGAGCCTGCGCGGTCATAGATCACCCTTGAAGGCCTGAGGCTAGCGCCGCGTTCAAGATAGTATATCCCGACTCGGTCTCCGCCCCGGACTATCTTCGAGGTGTCTACTCCGTATCTGCGGAGGTGGTTTACCGCAGCCTGCCCGATGTCGTGCTCCGGAAGCTTGGTGACAAAAGCCGCATCGTACCCGAACTGCGCCAGGGATACAGCGACATTTGCCTCTCCGCCGCCGTAGACAGCGCCGAAGCTGTCGGCCTGCAAAAATCTCATATACCCTTCGGGAGCCAGCCTCAGCATTATCTCCCCGAAGGTGACGACTCTTTTTTTCATCAGTTCTGCCTCCTTATTTCCCGGTGAGTCTCAGCCCGGCTCCGGGAGCAAAGATGCTTTTCAGTTTTCCCCCTTCGCGGATCTCGGATGAGCGGTCGAAGGAAACTCCTCTGCGCTCCAGATGATAAACTGCGCGTTCAATGTTCTGGACTTCCATTACAGAGACCCTGGATCCGCCTTTTTCCTCAAGCCGCAGGAATGTCATCCCCAGCATAAGGCGGACAGCCTTTTCGGTGTCGGCCCTGACACGGTCCCAATCCTGCCTTGCGACAACATCCTTCTGCACCATAAAGCTGCCTCCGCAGGCTATTATCCTGGGTTCGGCAAGATATGCTCCGATGTTCTGGGTGTTGAGCCCGCCTGTCGGCATAAAGCGGACAGCGCCGTAGGGAGCCGCCATTGCTTTTATGGCTTTGAGGCCGCCTATCTGCTCGGCAGGGAAGAATTTGACTTCCGTAAGCCCGAGGCTGAGGGCTCTTTCTATGTCTGAGGGTGTAGCGCAGCCGGGCAGCATAGTAACTCCTTTATCAAGGCAGTGCTTTACGACCTCCGGGTTCAGCCCGGGGCTGACGATGAACTTTGCGCCGGCGGCTATGGCTTTGTCTGCTTGTTCACAGGTCAGAACTGTCCCCGCGCCGACTGTCATATCCGGGCAAGCTTCGCTGATCCTTCGGATGGCTCCCTCGGCGGCAGCGGTGCGGAAGGTTATCTCCGCAGCGGGCAGCCCGCCCTCCGCGAGCGCTTTTGCAAGAGGAAATGCATCCTCTTCGTTTTCTATGACGACTACCGGGATGATGCCGATCTTTTCAAGTGTTTCTGTTATCTTATCCATTATATCCCCCTCGTTCTCAAAGCCCGAAAAAGACCTTTGCGTTATTATAGCTGACATTCTTTACAAGCTCTCCGAGCTGCTCTTCGTCCCAGAAGAGCTCGCCGTCGGCAGCGAGCCTGCCTATGAACGCGCAAAGGATGCGCCTGAAATACTCGTGCCTTGTGTATGAGAGCATACAGCGGGAATCGGTCAGCATACCGATAAATGTCCCGAGAGCTCCCTGCTCGCAGAGAGAGCGCAGATGATCTTTCATGCCGCCGATATTATCGTTGAACCACCAGGCGGCTCCGTGCTGCACCTTGCCCTTTACTCCGGCTTCGTTGAAGCATTTTGCCAGAACATCCAGCGGGGCGTTCATTGAAGGGTCGAGGCTGTAAAGCACTGTTCTGGGCAGGCTGTCTGTCTTATCCAGCTCGTCCAGGAAAGCAGCCAGCGTCTCGATGGGGGCGCTGCTGTCGATACGGTCGAAGCCGGTGTCCCGCCCGATAAGGGAGAACATCCTTGAATTGGTGTTCCGGGCGACGCCGAAATGGAGCTGCATGACCCAGCCGAGCCTCGCATATTCCCTCCCGAGGAAGAGCATGATCTCTGTCATAAAGCCGAGGCGCTCCTGCTGAGAGAGGGCTTCGCCTCTCAGTGCCTTGTTTAAGACTTCGCCGCATTTTTCCTCCCCGATCAGTGTGCAGGGGAAATAAGCTGCGCTCTGGTCGGAGCTGCGGCAGCCGAGAGCTGCGAAATGCTCCATCCTCCCGGTGAGGACTTCTTTAAGGGAGGCCAGATCGGTGATCTCCCGGCCTCCGGCCTTGGAGAGCCTTGCGACAAACTCTGTGAACTCCGCTGTTCCGATAAGCAGCAGCTTGTCCGGCCGGAATGTAGGTATGACCCGGCAGAAGTCGAAGCTCTTGTCCTCTTGGAGATTTTTATGCCATTCAAGGCTGTCGCAGGGGTCGTCGGTGGTGCCGATGACCTTTACCTTGGAGGCCTTGATTATGCTTCTCGGAGTCAGGGCTCCCGAGGCCAGAAGAGCGTTGCATTTATCATATATAGCATCGGCATTCGCGGGGCAGACGGGGAGCTCCTCCCCGAAGTATCTTCTGAGCTCAAGATGGCTCCAGTGATACAGCGGGCTGCCGACAGCCTGAGACAGCGCATCAGCCCAGGCTCTGAATTTTTCTCTGTCCTCCGCCTTGCCTGTGACATATTCCTCGGCATAGCCGCACTGCCTCATAAGTCTCCATTTGTAGTGGTCGCCTCCGAGCCAGAGAGAGGTGATGCTCTGGTAGGGCTTGTCTTCATATATCTCCTTCGGGTCTATATGGCAGTGATAGTCGATGATAGGCATATCCTCTGCAAAGCGGTGATAGAGTGTGCGGGCTTCTTCGGTATCCAGCAGGAACTCGCTGTCCATAAACGGCTTTCTCATATCCTGCCCTCCTGCTTATCCAGCATATCCCAGGCGCCGAGGATATACATTATCCCAAGAGCGCGGTCATAGAGGCCGTAGCCGGGGCGGCATTTTTCGTTCCAGATATGTCTGCCGTGGTCGGGGCGGATATAGCCGTCGAATCCGCCGTCGTGATAGGCCTTGATTATATCCAGTATACCTACATCGCCGTCGCAGTCGCGGTGCGAGGTCTCGGAGAAATCTCCGTTCTCAAAATGCTTGACATTGCGAATATGTGCGAAAGCTATCCTTCCGCAGTATTTGCGGACGATCTCTGCGACATTGTTTTCCGGGTTGGAGCCCAGCGAGCCGGAGCAGAGGGTCAGGCAGTTATACGGGTCATCCACCATAGAAAGGAAGCGCCCTACTGCGGCTTCATCCACCAGCAGCCTCGGAAGCCCGAAGATATCCCAGGGCGGGTCGTCGGGGTGTATGGCCATTTTGATATCGCACTCCCGGCAGGTAGGCATAATGGCCTCGAGGAAATATTTAAGGTTCGCCCAGAGCTTTTCCTTATCCACATCCTTATAGAGCTCAAAGAGCTGTTTCAGGTTGGCGAGGCGCTCGGGCTCCCAGCCGGGCATAGTGTAGCCCTTGGTCTCCTTCAGGATATATTCCGCCATCTCGGCGGGGTCCTGTCTGATCTTGCTCTTCTCATAAAAAAGCGCTGTTGAGCCGTCCGGCAGGGGGTGGAAGAGGTCTGTTCTGGTCCAGTCGAAGACAGGCATAAAGTTATAGCAAACGACCTTTACGCCGAACTCAGCGAGATTTTTCAGTGTCTGCTTATAGTTTTCGATATAGAGATCGCGGTTTTTGCCTGCGGTCTTGATGTCATCATGAACGTTGACCGATTCGACGACGCTCATCCCGAAGCCGTATTCGTCCAGCTCTGACTTTACTTTTGCGATCTCTTTCTTTTCCCAGATCTCGCCGGGCTGTTTTTCATGCAGCGCCCAGACGATCTCCGTTACTCCGGGGATCTGTTTTATCTGCGAAAGCGAAATGCTGTCGTTGCCGGTGCCGTACCAGCGGAATGACATCTTCATATTTTTTTCCTCCTTATCTTATCCCCTGTATGAAACGCTTTCGGGGATACCGAGATAGTCGCCGGGGAGCTCTCTGCCCTCTTTGACCAGTATTATCCGTTCAGGTATTGCCTCGCGGCTTGTGCCGTAGAACCGCAGTGTATTGGCTCCGGCTCTGAGGCTGACCTTTGCTCTTGCATATCTTGCGTGGCTAAGCACGCCTTCTTCCCAATCCCTCGTGACTCCGGACACATAGCTGTCCGAGAGGACAGCCAGCTCTGACTTTTCGTCGTTCAGCTCATAGCAGAGATTTATATTGCTGCCGAAGGTATAGGGGCTGTTGGGCTGAAGCTGGAAGATGAGCTCATAGCTGCCGCCTTTGTCTGAGACAAAGGTGTAGTCGGCGTTTGGGGCGTTAGCAACGCCCCTGGGCGTTTCGTTGAGCGGGAAGAGCCGCAGCCCGCCCTCGGCACGCCCCAGCTCAGGAAGTACCCTCAGCTCGAAGCCGCCGTTGTCCGCTTTGGAAGCGAAATGCTCCGCTTTGATGCAGATAAGCCCGTTTTCTTCAGCGTAGCAGCGGGAATCCTCATTGCCTTCCGCACGGCAGATGACTTTGATGACCGCTCTTCCGCGTGGATATCTGAATACTATCTCTGCTTCGTTGATGTCGGCAGGAAGTTCGTCTGAGACGGTAATTGTTATATATTCCAGATCATTCTCCGGCGAGAGTTCACCCTCGCTTCGGGAAAGCGTCAGCCATCCGGCATCGCAGGAAAGAGAATATCCGACAGGCCTTCTCCCTGTTAGTGCCGCGAAGAGCCCGGCAGACCTTTTGCCGCCCTTCTTCTCGAACCGGTCAGCGATAAGCGTCTTGCGGGTCCAGTCAAGCCCTCTGGTATATGAGCCGTCAGCGCAGACACCGACTATCAGCTCGTCTCTGCAGGAGGGTATGACCCTCTCGATAACGGGGTAAGTGCTTTCCTCCGAGTTCCAGTATCTGAACCCGATGTGCTCCGCAAGGCCGAAGCCATCCCATTTGCCTCCGGCAGCGGTGTGCAGCTTTTCTCTGAGCTCCCCGTCCCGTGCTATGCAGGCCTCGACCTCGTTGGCATAGCTGTTGGCGCAGACAGCACCCATCTGTGCAAAACGGTGCCCCAGATCCGCAGAAGCCCAGAGCTTCAGAAGCTCCATCCCTCCGCAGACATTGTAGCTTATCAGCTCGGTGAATGCCGGCCTGAGCTCTTCCGGGAGCCGGGCTTCCAGCTCGGTGCAGGTATTTATTATGCTTTCGGCGCGCTCCTTCAGGCGCAGAGCCTCCCCGAAGGAATAGACATCCCGGCTCATGTGCTCGGGACGGCGGTTGTGGATGAGCCTGCTGCTCTCGGTGAACATAGCCGAAAGAGCATTGATCTCGCTTTCCGGGAGGCCTCTGCCGAACTGCCTCTCCATCCAGAGTCGGGTGTATCTTTCGGGAGCATCTCCGCTTCCGGCGCTCCATTTGTCGTAGTCGTAAGCGAGATCGAGGAAATAAGAGAGCGGGAATTCCTGTAAAGCCAGGTCTCCGACATTTACTATCCAGAGCTCCCGGACACCGTTCTCATAGCAGGTAGACATCTGCTCGCAGACCTCAGGCAGATAGGTGGAGTTTATCCATTCGTATGATACAGGTGCGCCGTGGTAGTCGAAATGGTAATACATCCCGAAGCCGCCTTTGTGCGAGAGCATCTCCTCATCGGGCAGGCTTCGCAGATAGCCGTGGTTGTCATCGCAGAGCATAAGGATTACTCCGTCCAGCGAGGGATCGTTTTTCAGCCCTTCGACAGTGCTGCTGCCGTAATAATAGGGCTCTACCTCCTTGTAGAGCGCCAACATACGGGGGACACTGCCGATGTCCCGGCTGACCTCCTCGGTTATCAGTTGCTTCTGGGTCTTGAGAACATCCCGCAGCAGATCGATATTGTCTTTCAAAGTCGCATCCTTGCCCAGTATAGCTGAATCGGCTTCGCCTCGCATCCCGACAGTGATGACGTTCTCGAAACGCCCGCTGCGTTTCAGTCCGTCTCTCCAGAACCGGGTAATGCCCTCCCGGTTCCGGCGGAAATCCCAGGCATCTCCGTAGATTGAATCCTTGCCCCGGAGCTTGCTGTATTCCTCTCCGTGCCGCAGACATGGCTCATGGTGTGAGAGCCCCATAACGATCCCAAGCTCGTCTGCCAGCTCTGCGCTTTTGAGGCCGGGGCCGTCGCAGGAGAAGCAGGATGCCCACATCGCCGGCCAAAGATAGTTGCCTTTGAGCCTCAGCAGCAGCTCGAAAACGCCCTCGTACATCGCAGCGTTTATGCCGCCGAAGTGCTTTTGGCACCAGGTCCCGAAAGCAGGCCATTCGTCGTTTATGAAAAAGCCTCTGTATCTTACGGAAGGCTCCTTTGAGATCATAGTCTCTTTATCCGAGAGGATGAAGCTGTCCAGTTTTTTCGGGCAGCAGAGAGACCAGTTCACGAAAGGCGAGACACCCATGAGCTCAGAAAGGCGGAAAAGCCCGTAGACAGCTCCCCGCTTGTCGCTGCCCAGTATCACCAGAGCTCTGCTCCCGGGTATGACCTTGAAGGAGTAGACCTCTCTTTTCCCTTTTATATCCGGGATCGGCTCTCCGGCATCGGACAGCAGCTTCTCGGCAAAGGGGCTCATCCCGGCGACACCGTAAACGACAGTAAGATCCTGCCCTTCGGAAGATGCAAGGCTGTCAGAGCTCTCCGCAGAGATACCAAGAGCCAGGAACATATCCTTTATGACCTTTCCGGCTATTCTGACGACACCGGAAAGGCATCCCGGATCGTGTATAAAGCAGACACGGCTGCTTTTGTTCAGTAAGATAGAGCTGCTCATATATTTATATTCCTCACTTTGTTGCGGCTGTAAAGAGTGCTTTGATACCGCACCCGGCCGCTGCTTAGATTATATCACACAGGCCGCCTTTTTTCAAGCAAAGGCGGCGCATATAGCAACAAATGAACAATTCTGATAAAACAGCACAAATAACGTTTTTCAGGCCGCATTGCAGCGTACGGCAGGGCGCTCTGCCGCCCTTTCAAAGTATTTATAAATATGGTTATCCCTTTGACGCACCATTTTCAAACACCTTATTTAGGAGATTACGGCAATTAGACCAACGCTGTGCTATCCCCCGCCGAAGGCGGGGGATAGCACAGCAAGATAAGATTAAGGCAACACCGCACGACCCCTGTGCATCAGATGCGCCGTCCAGATTTTCGTCAGATTGCCTAAATTCGACGCAGGCTTGCTGACGC
>CAMNNQ010000179.1 GCA_946545645.1 uncultured Clostridia bacterium
CCTAAATTCGACGCAGGCTTGCAAGCGAAGTTCACTTCGCTTTACGCAACGTCAAGGAGAATTGACGTCATCTTTGATGACGTTGGTAATATGACGGATAAGCCGGTCGTCAAGCAGGCTTGACACGGCAGATGATGTGCAGAGGCGTTAGCCGCGGGTCGTGCGGTGTTGCCTTATACAAAAATATGCGTGTCTGCCGGGAATATGACAGACACGCATTCTGATACTATATTCTGATCTTAATGGTCATTTCGCCGCCTCGATGAGCTTTGAAACGCAGGGCTTAGGCTCGAGCTGCTCGTTGAAAAGCAGAGGATACTGCTTGATCTTCGGGCTGCCCGGCTTCATTCCGAAGAAATCCAGCCAGGTGTAATCGTCGGCAACTCCCCAGGTGGTAACGCAGTCGATAACATCGGCATAGCTGCGGTACACCTCAAAGAGCTTGACATAGATATCGTTTATCTTTGCCAGCTTTTCCGAGGTCGGGTGCATAGCCGCCTCGATGTATTCCTTAAATCCGGGATCTCCGGGCTTCAGCCTGTGCTCGACGTGCCCCAGAGTCGCCATAAGGGAAATATCCAGCTCGGTGATATGGAGCCTCAGCCCCAGGCCGGCATAGATCTCGATGGAGCGCTTCAGTTCGTCGTAGTCTGGCTCGTTGAAATAATGCTGCTGCATACCGAAGCCGTCGATACGGCAGCCCTTCTCCTGAAGAGTGCGTATAAGCCTGACTATGCGCTCTCTCTTGACAGGGTCGCACTCGTTGTAATCGTTATAAAAAAGCTGAGCATCCGGGGAGTATTTATCCATAGAGCGGAAGGCTGCCTCGATGAAGCCATCGCCGCAGATCCTGTAATAATCGCTGTCGCGGTAAACGTCCGATTCCCCGACCCTGCCGTCAAAATCGTCTCTGGCGGCCTCGTTGACGACATCCCAGGCATAGACATCGCCGTTGAATCTCTCGCAGACGGCCTTGGAATGTGCATCGATACGCTCATAGATCAGCTCGGGAGAGGCCGGCTTGTCTCCGTCCTTATACATCCAGTCTCCGGTCTGATTATGCCATACCGGAGCGTGTGCGCGGACTTTGATCCCCAGCTTACGCCCCGCCTCGAATATGCGGTCGATCTGCCCGAAGGTGAATTTCCCTTCCTCCGGCTCCACAGACTGATATTTCATCTCGTTCTCGGGAGTTATGCTGTTGAAATGCTGCGAGAGCAGATCAAAGTAGCTGTCAACATTCCTGTATGACACAGCGGCGCCGATCTTGAAATATTTTTCGTATGCCCCGGCAAGTGAGAAGATCTCGCTCATGGTTTATACCTCCTTATTCACGGTAAGACTAATGCTTCTGACATATTATACCACAGCCGGAAAAACAGAGTCAAGTCAGAAGTATTGCATTGATGACCATTATGTGCTATAATATGTAAAAATCGTCTTACAGAAGGTGATCCGGATGAACATACAGATATTCGGGACGAAAAAAAGCCCGGACACACGAAAGGCCGAGCGTTTCTTCAAGGAGCGCGGTATAAAGTTCCAATCGGTGGATCTGGCAGCCAAGGGGCTCAGCAAGCGCGAGCTGGAATCGGTCATCCGTGCGGCAGGGTCTCTGGAAGCCCTGCTGGATGAGAACTGCCGCGATCAGGACACCTATGTGCTGATTAAATATCTCAGCGAGGCCGACAGATTCGATAAGGTCCTGGAAAACCAGAGCGTCCTCAGGCAGCCGATAGTCCGCAACGGGCAGCAGGCCACCGTCGGCTACAGGCCGGAGGTCTGGAAGACCTGGGAGTAAAGTCCGGTCAGCTATTTTTCCAGACTATCCTGCACGCCGTCTTTTCGGTGCCTCCGCAGCGGACAAAGAATCTGTCTCCGTCGGGGTCAGCCAGCTTTTCGATGTCAAGGGTCTCTCCCTCATAGGACTGGCCGTCGTAGTGCATCTCTATCCCTTCAAGCTCTCTTTCCGCCAGCTCGGCGGTGGAGTAGGTGTTCAGGATGAAGCGGACATACTCGACATTGTTGGTATGGGAGCAGTAGTCGATATTCATAGACCTGACCTTTACGCTCTCCGAAAGGGGCAGATGATCCTTCGGGAAGCGCACGAATCCGATCTCATCAAGAGGCTCCGGATGTTCATACTTTGCATCAAAGCCCAGAGTCTCCGGCTTGCGGATCTTCCCTGTTTCAAGATCCAGCCCGCAGATCTCGACTCTTGAACGGATAAGCTGCTCCCCGCTCTCGGAGATGAGCTCGGTATCGACAAACATACGCAGCGCGGAATGTCCGGAGATATAGCAGCGGACAGTGAACTTGTCCAGCCATGCCGGGCGGCGGACAAAACGGATGCTGTTCTTCGTGAATACCCACATCCCGCCGTATTTGCTCATAGCGGTAAGGCCGTCAAATCCGAAGCCGTGAAGCAGCTCGGTAACGGAATCCTCGATGATCTCGTAGACAGAAAGATAAGAGAGCTTCAGCCCCGGGTCGCACATACTCCCCGCGACATAGCTCTGTTTTTCATATACCATTGATGGAACATCCCCTTTGAATAATTCTCTATGATATTATAACAGCTTTTTTTCCCGATTGCAACCCCCGCAGAAGACCGACACGCACTCTGAATCAAAAAGGAGCGTAAACAATGGATAAGAACAAGCTCTCAAAACACCTCGGAACAGCCGTCGATATACTTATGTTCGCTATACTTATAGTACAGATGACCTATGTCTTTGTCGGCAATACGGTCCATGAGCTGCTGGGGATCGGCTTCTTCCTGTGCCTTGTCTGCCATATAGTCCTGAAGCGCAGGCAGATACTGGCGATATTCAAAAAGCGGCAGACCGCCCGCTCAATGCCCAGGCTCATCTCCGATTGCGTTACCGTTGCACTGTTTGCCTGCTGCATAGCCCTGATGCTGAGCAGCATGGGCGTTTCAAGAATGATCTTCCCCTGGTTCAAAAATATCGGCAGCGCTTCTCTCCACAGATATCTGGCTACCGCGACCCTGACCCTTTCCGTCATCCACGGCGGGATGAAGGGATATATGCGGACCAAGAAAAAGAAACGGGCTGTCATCCTCATCGCCCTCGGAGCTGCCGCAGCGCTGGCACTGGGGCTGGCCGGCGTTCCCTACCTTAACCGCCATTTTAAGAAGGTCGAGATAAGCTATTCCGAGAAGGTGTCGGGAGAAAAGCTGGAATGGAACGGCAAAAAGACCCTTGTCGTATACTTTACCCGCATCGGCAATACCGATTTTGAGCCGGATGTTGACGCTGTATCGGGAGCCTCCCTGCTCCTGGCTGACGGCAGGCTCATGGGCAACACCCAGCTTATGGCAGATATGCTGTCGGACATCGCCGGCTTTGAGCGCAGAGCCATTACCCTTACAGGAGAGAAATATCCCTCCGGCTATTCATCCACCATATCTGTCGCCTCAAAGGAGCTCAAGGAGGATGCAAGGCCGGGGATCGAGCCGATAGATGTCTCCGGTTATGAGCAGATCATCCTCGTCTACCCGATCTGGTGGTTCACTCTCCCCGCTCCTGTGGCAACATTCCTGGAACAGACCGATCTCTCGGGCAAGACGGTATACCTGCTGGCGACTCAGGGCAGCTCCGGCTTCGGCAGCAGCACTGAAGACGCCCGCGCTATGGCTCACGGCGCTGAATTTATCGAAGGGCTCAGCATCTACTGCGACGATATCCCCGACTCCCGCGCCGCACTCAAAGACTGGCTCGCCGGGATAAACGGCTGACAGCCGCGCCCAAGGATTCAATTATACCACGTCGGGACCGCGATTTTTCGTATATTTTGCTATTGACTTTGAGTCATAATTATGTTAAAATAAAATTTGTTATTACTAGGGCGACACCGCACGACCCCTGTGCATCAGTATGCGCAACCTCAACTGGCGTTGAGGCACAGATTTTCGTCAGATTGCCTAAATTCGACGCAGGC
>CAMNNQ010000180.1 GCA_946545645.1 uncultured Clostridia bacterium
ATTCCTTAAACAAAAGGCTTTTTATCTTGCTGTGCTATCCCCCGCCGGAGGCGGGGGATAGCACAGCGTTGGTCTAATTGCCGTAATCTCATAAATAAGGTGTTTGAAAATGGTGTGTCAAAGGGATAACCATATTTAAAATAATACCCGCCGGCAGTCATCAGGGCTGCCGGCGGGTTGTTGTTACTTGAATATCATTCGCAGGAAGTTGTAAAGATGAGGACGGACGCTGGTGTGATCATGGCCTGTCCTCATGAGGACGTGCGATACGAAATCGACACCGTTCTTCTCAAAGGCTTTGCGGTAGCTGTCCGGGAAGGTGGAGACAACACCGTCTGCCTGGGAAGAGCTTATGAACAGCAGCCTGGGCTTCTGATCCTCCGGGAATACCATGTCAGACTCCTTGATCTGCCCGATAAGCCCGGGAGCAGGGCAGCAGGCGCCGATATATCCGAAAAGCTCAGGATGCTTTATCCCGATGAAGAGCGATTCGCGCCCGCCCATCGAGAATCCTGTTATCGCAGTGTTCTCCGGGCCCTTGGCGATGCTGAACTTGCTCTCGATAAATGGCATAAGATCTGTCAGCAGGTCGTTGATGAAGTTATCGTAAGCCAGACTGTTCTCATCGTTCATGCCTGTGCATCTCGGCAGCTCCTTGCTGCAGAAAATATAGGGGCAGACGATTATCATATCCTCGGCTTCGCCGTTCTCCTGAAGGTTTTTGAGTATCTTGTTGAGGTTGACCACAGGCCTTGCCATCCAGTCCTCGGAATCCCAGTAGCCGTGCAGGATGTAAAGCACAGGATACTGTTTGTCCTCGGAATAGTCCGCAGGCAGAAGCACATTTACGGGAGTGTCTCTCTCCGCTGTTTTAGAATAGTAGCTCAGCTTCTGGAACTCCGGGTAGGTGTAGTCCTGATGCTTTCCGTCAAAGGCATCGGGCATCAGCTCGACAACAGTGTTCTTGCATTTCTCCATATATTCTTCCTCCGTCAGTTTTTCCTCTTCGGGCTCGGTCTCGGCAGGAGCAGCCGTCGTAACGGGCGCCTCTTCTGAGGAAACGGCAGCGTTCTCTGCGGCACTGCTGCTGTTGCTGCTGCCGGACGAAGAGCATCCCGCCAGCATTATCAAAGCAGCGGCTATCGCTGCGGCTTTTCTGAACATATCCATCATCTCCGGATCAAGATAATCTGTAAGGCATTACTGCCCGATAATACGATTATACAGCATAATTTGAGTAATATCAAACTGTTTTATGCTTTCTATTAAGTCATATTTTGCTGTTTTTACGGGCGATAGCTCTTCTGCCTTTGGCTGCCGTAAAAGTGACAAATGTAATATCGATTCGTGATTCTGTTCACTGCAAAAATGCGGAAGGCTATGCTATAATAAGATCAAGATAAGACGGTAAGTCGAAATACAGGAGGTAACCGACATGGCAGATACAGTAGTAAAGATCACAGAGCTCGTAAAAAGATATAAGGATCTCATCGCTCTTGACCACCTCTCGCTGGAGATAGAGAAGGGAGAGATCTTCGGGCTGCTGGGGCCAAACGGCTCCGGCAAGACAACGACCATCAACTGCCTGCTCGCTCTGCTGAGCTTCGATAAAGGCAGAGTTGAGATCTTCGGCAAGGAAATGACCCCGACCAGCTACGACATCAAGCGCGAGATCGGTATCATAATGCAGAACGTCGCAGTCTTCGATGAGCTTACTGTATACGATAATATCGACTACTTCTGCGGCTTGTATATCTCTGATAAGGAGAAGCGCCGGCAGTATGTTGAGGAAGCTATCAGGTTCGTCGGCCTGGAGGATTTTACGAAATTCTATCCCAAGAAGCTCTCCGGAGGTCTTCTCAGAAGGCTCAACATCGCCTGCGGCATCGCCCATAAGCCCAAGCTCATAATCCTGGACGAGCCGACAGTCGCCGTTGACCCCCAGAGCCGAAATAAGATCCTCGAAGGGATCGAGCAGCTCAACCGCGACGGCGCGACTATCATCTATACCTCCCACTATATGGAAGAAGTCGAGCAGATATGCACCCGTATCGCAATAATGGATAAGGGCAGAAAGGTCGCCGAGGGCACAAAGGAAGAGCTCAAGAAGATGATAAAGAATACCGAGACGATAACTGTCGAGGTCAGAGAGATGGGAGACGGTGTCCTCGCACAGATCAGCGAGCTGCCTCATGTTTATCTTGCCGAGTATAACGATGACATCCTGAAAGTCGCCTGCTCCGGAGGCAAACATAACCTCATCAGGATCCTCGGGGTGCTCCAGGATCATAATCTGCACATAGGACGTGTCTACAGTGAGCTCCCGACTCTCAACGATGTGTTCCTGGAAATAACAGGCAAGGCGCTCAGGGACAAGGAGGACTGAAAATGTTTCTTCACGATCTGAAATATGAGATAAAATCCTGCCTGCGCTCCAAGCAGGTGATAATCTGGGTGCTGATCTACCCTATGATCTTAGGCACATTTTTCAAGGCGGCCTTCTCGGGCATCTACGAGAAGGAAAATCTGTTCAACTCAGTCCCGGCGGCAGTGGTAGGCTGCGCCGAGAGCAGCCCGCTGCACTCTGTGCTGGACGGTATGAAGGATTCCGACAAGCCCCTGCTCGATGTAAGATACACCGACAGCAGTGAGGCCGATAAGCTCCTCCGGGACGGCGAAGTGGAAGGCATCATATTTGCCTCCGACGAGGCTCTGACCCTTACCGTCGCCGGGGAAGGCATGAATGAAACTATACTCAAAGCCTTCTGCGACCAGTATAACGCCAATGCCAGAGTTATATCGGACTCCGCTTCCGACCCTGCAAAGCTGGCGGCTGTCACCGGGCAGCTCATGAAAGACACTGAGGTCGTCCAGCACAAGCAGCTTGTGGAAGGCAATATGGACTACTACGTTGAGTATTTCTACAATCTTGTGGCTATGATAGCCCTCTTCGGCTCTATGATCGGCCTTACGGCAGCTATGGACAGCCAGGCGAACCTTTCGGCGCTGGGCGCAAGAAAGTGCTGCTCTCCGAGACCGAAGTTCATGAGCGTGCTGGCATCCCTTGCAGCCAGGTTTATCCTTATGGCTGTCTGCATGGTGATAACCATCAGCTATTTCAATTTCGTCCTCAGGATCGACTACGGCGACAGGCTCGGGCTGGTTTACCTTTCCGGCTCCATAGGCGGTATGCTGGGCGTAAGCCTCGGATTTGCTGTCGGCTCCATCGGCTTCGGCAATTCGGGCATCAAGAATTCGATCCTTACCGGCGTTTCCCTGATGCTCTGCTTCTTCAGCGGCCTTATGGATGACGGCATGAAGAGCAGGATACAGGAAACCGCCCCCATTATCAACAAGCTCAATCCCGCAGCGGTCATCGCTGACAGCCTGCATTGTCTTAATGTGTTCAGCGATACGAAAATGTATATCGAAAAGCTCATCACAATGCTCATAATGACAGCGGCGCTGGTAATGATCGGCTTCGTTATCACAAGGAGGCGCAAGTATGCAAGTCTTTAAAACATTCTTTAAGGTGCTGACAAAGAAAAAGACATCTCTGGTAGTCTATACCATGATCTTCCTTGTGATCTCCTTTATGATGGCTTCCGGCTCCGGCACCAGGGATAAGTTCACAGAGAGCAAGCTGAACATCATGGTCATCGACGAGGACGGTTCAGCAGCATCCGCAGCTCTGACCGAGGCCATCGGCAGGAAGCATAATATAAAGGAAAAGGCCTCCTCAGACGAAGAGCTGGCAGAAAAGCTCTATTGGGAAACAGTAGACTATGCGCTGGTCATCAAAAGCGGCTTCGGGGAGAAGCTCGAGTCCGGCAGCTCCGACGATCTCTTCGGGGAGTACCATGTCCGCGAAAGCTATTCCTCCGCCTATATGACCACAGTCCTCGGCCAGTATGTAAGGACAGTGAGAGCTTATCTCGCTTCGGGAAAGACCCTTGATGAGGCTCTGTCCTCCACGGCGGATGTCCTCTCAAAGGACACCGAGACCGCCTATCTCGCAGACGAAGACGGCAGCTCCGGGGATTACCCCAGAAGTTTCGCAGGCTACTTCCGCTATATGCCCTATGTGCTCCTGGCGGTGATGATGTCGGTGCTGGGGTCGGTGCTGACCGCCATGAACCGCAAGGATGTCCGCTACCGCACCGAATGCTCCGGAGCTCTTCCCCGCAGCATAACGATGCAGATCTTTGCCGCTTCGGTAGTGCTGGTGATCGGGGTATGGCTCTTCTATATGATCGCGGGTATGTTCCTCTATGGCGGGATATACCGGGGGACCGCATGGCTGGCTGTCCTCAACAGCCTGGTATTCACGATCGTCTCGGCTTCGCTGGCTATCTTTATAGCGAGCCTCCCTCTGGAAGAAAACATCTTTACAGCTATCACGATCGTAGTCAGCCTTGGGATGAGTTTCCTCTGCGGTATATTCGTGCCTCTCTCTGTGCTCGGAGAGGGAGTTACAGCGGCAGGACGTTTCCTGCCGGGATATTGGTATACGGTAGCCAACGATATGCTTACGGGCAATGAGGCCTTTGATGCTGCGAAATTTGCAGGCTATCTGCTGGTACAGGCCGCATTCGCAGTGACCTTCCTGATAATCTCTATGGTCATAAGACGTTCTAACAAAAGAGATGCAGCAAACTGAACAGAAGCCGATATGAATCGGAAAGCGGCTGACGTATGAACAGCCTCAGACCAAAAAGGGTATTCTCCAAAACGGAGAATACCCTTTTATGTACTTCCGCCGCACAGCAAAACAGAGTGCGGCGGAAAAAGCGATTAAACAAATCTGACTATCCCGCTGACACACCACACATATTCCTTAAGGCTTTTTATCTTGCTGTGCTATCCCCCGCCTCCGGCGGGGGATAGCACAG
>CAMNNQ010000181.1 GCA_946545645.1 uncultured Clostridia bacterium
AGGAAACAGTGAGCGCAGCGAACGATTTTCCGTATGGCTCCGCACAAGGCAATAGTCCATGGACTATGAGTGAACTGTCTGCCCCGCCCAGACCAAGTGCAAAAACTTAACAATAGCTCACGCTTAGTTTCGGGGGCTTTCCGATCGCCCCCGAGCCCCTTCGGGTACTTGCTGTCGTGGGTGGGTCGTCTGTATGCCCTGCGACGCTGCCGAGAGGTTCAGCGCCGTCTTTCCTTTAGAGGGGCTTTTTTAGCTCCGAAACGCGGCGCTCCCGCTGGTCGCTTGCTGTCGTTGCGGGGTCGTCTGTACGCCCTGCGACGCTGCCGATAGGTTCAGCGCCGGCTTTCCTTTAGAGGGGCAGGACGTTGTGTAAGGGGTGTTGCGCCGCCACAGCATAAGTGAAAACACCACTTGCACTCACGCCTAATCTCGGGGGCTTTCCGGTCGCCCCCGAACCCCTTCGGGTGCTTGCTGTCATTAGTGGGTCGTCTGTACGGCCTGCGACGATGCCGGAAGGTTCAGCGGCGTCTTTCCTTTAGAGGGGCGGGACGTTGTGTAGGGGTGGGGCTCCCGCACAAAGTGGGCATTATCTGATCTTTGAGAAAGATGCCTGTCAGATAATCGCATAGCTGAAACTATGGGCGTACTGGCTGCGCTGATCGGGGGCTGTGCAAAAAAGGGAGCTGTTGGTATAGCTCCCTTTTTTCTTTCACAGCGTTTTTTTATTATTCCGGTACAGTCAGCACGCTCTTTCCGCCCATATACATCCTTAAAGGCTCCGGGATGCGGATGCTGCCGTCTTCGTTAAGATTGTTCTCAAGGAACGCGATCAGCATTCTCGGAGGAGCTACTACCGTGTTGTTCAGCGTATGTGCAAAGTAGTTGCCGTTCTCTCCCTTGATGCGGATGCCAAGCCGTCTTGCCTGCGCATCTCCGAGATTCGAGCAGGAACCTACCTCAAAGTATTTCTTCTGTCTCGGGCTCCAGGCCTCTACATCACAGCTCTTTACCTTCAGATCTGCCAGGTCTCCCGAGCAGCATTCCAGTGTTCTTACAGGGATATCCATAGTGCGGAAGAAATCAACGCTGTTCTGCCAGAGCTTGTCATACCAGGCCTTGCTCTCCTCCGGCTTGCAGACAACGATCATTTCCTGCTTCTCAAACTGGTGGATACGGTAAACTCCGCGCTCCTCGATGCCGTGTGCGCCGACCTCCTTGCGGAAGCATGGGCTGTAGCTGGTCAGGGTCTGGGGAAGCTCGCTCTCCGGGGTTATGGTATCGATGAACTTACCGATCATCGAATGCTCGGAGGTGCCGATAAGGTAAAGATCCTCGCCCTCGATCTTATACATCATATTCTCCATCTCAGAGAAGCTCATAACGCCGTTGACAACAGCCGAGCGGATCATAAAGGGCGGGATGAAATATGTAAAGCCGCGGTCGATCATAAAATCTCTTGCATAGGAGAGTATCGCAGAATGGAGTCTGGCGATATCGCCTTTGAGGTAATAGAAACCGTTGCCGCTGGTCTGTCTTGCGGAATCAAGGTCGATGCCGCCCAGGCGCTCCATGATATCGACATGGTAGGGGATCTCGAAATCGGGAACAAATGGGTCTCCGAATCTTTCGATCTCGACATTCTCGCTGTCGTCCTTGCCGATGGGGACAGTCGGGTCGATGATATTGGGGATGACCATCATTCTCTTTCTGATCTCTTCCTCCAGCTCGGCCTCACGGGCTTCCAGCCTGGGCATCTCCTCGCCGATCATCTTTACCTCGGCCTTGACCTTTTCGGCCTCTTCCTTCTGGCCTTTGGCCATTAGTCCGCCGATCTCCTTGGAGAGCTTGTTTCTCTTGGCGCGGTATTCGTCCGCCTTGGTCTTGGTCGCGCGGTACTCCTTGTCCATCTCGACTACTTCGTCTACCATAGGGAGCTTTTCATCCTGGAATTTCTTTCTGATATTTTCCTTTATCAGCTCGGGCTCTGTTCTGAACAGCTTTATGTCAAGCATGATACGGACCTCCTTGTATAATGATTTGATACTAATAGATTATATACCTTTTGACCTTTAAAGTCAAGACTTATTATCTTATGGTGATATACACGATATACCCCGTATAGGCGGCCACCATTACTGCGCCCTCCCAGCGGACCAGCTTCAGCTTTGTCGAGCAGCAGAGCAGGGTTATAACGCTCATAGCGATAAAGGCGATGTTATCGATAAGGTTATTGGTCAGATAGCTTACCGGCGAGATAGCTGCGGCGATACCGAGAACAAAGAGCACATTGAAGATATTGGAGCCGATGACATTTCCCAGCGCCATATCTGTCTCGCCCTTCTTTGCGGCGACGACGGAAGTAAAGAGCTCCGGCAGGCTCGTCCCGAGGGCGACTATCGTAAGGCCGATGACATTTTCGGAGATCCCGAAGGAGCGGGCGATCTTCGAGGCGGATTCAACTACGAGGTGCCCGCCGAAGGCAATAGCCGCAGCTCCGCAGACGATGAACACCAGGCACTGCCACATCGGAAGTATCTTGCTGCTCACCTGCTCGGTGGATTCACTGTTGCGTGCGCGTTTTGCAGCGACTACGGTATAGAACATGAACAGCATGAACAGGCAGAGCAGAAGCACGCCTTCAAGCCTTCCGACACCGCTCCCGATGACACCGAACACCAGCAGGACACCGGCTGCGAGTATAGAGAAGGGGAACTCATGCATCAGAGTCGAGCGCTTGATCGTCAGCGGGGCGATCATGGCGCAGACGCCGATTATTGCCATAAGGTTGAACATATTGGAGCCGACGGCGTTGCTTATGGCGAGGTCGTTCCTGCCCGAGATCGAGGCGCTTACGCTGACTGCTGTTTCGGGGAGGCTCGTTCCCATAGCGACGACGGTAAGGCCGATCACCATAGTCGGGACTCTGAGGCGCTTGGCCAGACCCGAGCTGCCGTCTACAAAGAAATCAGCGCCTTTGATAAGCAGGACGAACCCGACAATCAGTAATAAATATTCCATTTAGATCATCTCCGTTAGTCTAAGAAATTGCCTTTATGATCTCAGGGGCCGACAGGCTCCGGATCGTTGGCGGTGCGGACAGCGTAATCAAGCTGTTTACGGACCTGCCCGACTGTATCCTCCCAGCGCACCGCCGGGCCGTTCAACGGCAGCGAAGCCGAGACAGTCTCATATATCTTTTCCGCAGAGGTGGAGGGCAGGCCCTTTGAGAGATCGACTACAGGCGATTGCCCGGCCTGCCCGTGCATAACGGAAAAGGTCGAGATCATTTTCTCCGCCCAGCCCTGATCCCGCAGAGCGTTCAGGCTGTCCTCAAAGACCAGCTCTGCCGCCGCTTTTGAACAGGAGGCGAAGGCAGTCGCGCCCTCGGGGTTTTTCGCTCCGGTGCAGAAATAATATCCCCTGAGCTGTGCCGCGAACCTTATGCTGCCGGAGCTGTCGGCCGAAGGCTGGGGAACGAACATGACTCTGCCGCCCTCGGCATCTCCGAAGCCCTTGACCGCCTCGGAGCAGAGGATATCTGTCGGGACAGCCAGGAAGAGCAGCTCGCCGTTTTTGAGGGCATCTCCTGAGAGGAGGGCTTCCTCGGCGGCGGGGATGCAATAGCCCTTCTGCCCGAAGGAATACATCCATTCCTGAGCTGCTGCCAGGTCTTTATCGTCGATATTCGAGATCATCATCCCGCTCTCGGAGGAGATCAGCGGGACACCGCCGGTAGAAGAAAGCAGTGTCGCCAGCATATCTCCGCCGACGGCATAGCTCCTGCCGCTGTCCTTGAAGGCTCTGCACATCTCCGAGAAATTATCTCTTGTCCAGCTCCCGGAGAGGAAGAGCTCATAAGGGTCATCCAGCCCGAGATCCACGATAGTATCCTTATTATAGACCAGCAGCCCCTGGGGGAGAGCGTCGGTGACTATACCGCAGCGCCTGTCGGCGTAGGCAGTCAGCTCCGAGAGAGTATCGTCTGCGCGGTCAAGGCCGAAGCTCTCGGCCAGCAGCTCATCGACCCCGCTGAACACTCTGAGATAAGCTCCTTTCGGGAAGGCATCGGCGTCCTCTATCGGGAAGAGGTCGGGTGGATCTCCGGCCAGCACCAGAGCTGTCAGCTCTCCGAAGCAATCGCTCTCGGAGGCGGTCTTCCAGCTTACGCTGCCGCCGTATTTCTCCTTGAACAGCTCCAAGGCCTGCTTATTTTCCTCGCTGCGGTCGGCTTTTGAGAAGACAAGGACATCCTTATTATCCAGCTCTCTGTCCGGCAGGCTATCTGCCAGCATTTTCAGCTTATCTTCGACTATGACCACCGGGTTTTCCTCCGGGGGCTCTTCGGTAACGGCCTCTGTTGTCTCCGGGGGAGGGGCTGTCTCAGTTCCGGCGGGGGGCTTTGTCTCCGGGGCGGAGGAAGCTGCCGAGGAAGATGTTTCCGCCGCAGCGGAGGCTGTAGTTTCTTTTCCGGCCTTGCTGCTGTCAGAGGACGAACAGCCGCAGAGGGCTATTGCCGCGGCCGCAGCAACGGCGCAGAGCTTTTTTGAACAAAGCATAGCTTACCTCCGTCAGTCGAAGACGAAACGGTATATCTTTCCGTAGATCTCATTGAGCTCTCCGAGAGTTGTCAGGACTCCCTCCAGCTCTTCCTTTGAAACGCCGAGGTTAGCGGCGAAATTCTCGAAAAAGGATCTTTCCTCTTCGTCGTATTTATTATCCGAGATGATAAGGGAGGCGGTCTCCAGCAGGACGATGCGGAGGTCGATGCGGGAGCTGATCTCCTTTAGCCTTGCAACTGCCTCGGGGACAGAATGCTGCGCCTCGAAGCGGACGTCTATGCGCATCTCATCGCAATACTGCTCGATGACGAGCTGCTCCTCCTCAGCGAAGTCGTCGTTGCTCTCAGCGGCGTGGATACAGATATCGAGAAAGAGCTCCTTCTGCTCTGATGAAAGCCTGTTAAGAAACATACAAATACTTCCTTTCTTATATCAGATCAATATAGAAAATGCTTTTTTGATCGGGCGAGGGGACACGCTGCGATTTTATGTCGATATCCCTCAGCTTGTCCAGCATAGTTCTCGCATGGGGCTGAGTAACGTCTCTTGCGATAGAGACATTCTGATCCATCCTGAGCTTTTCAAGTATCTGCGCCGTATTGTCGCGGCTTATGGGGAGCATCTCCACCAGCCTGTCCTCCAGCCTGTAGCGGTAGGAGAAATAGCTCTTGGCGTCTCCTCTGAGGATGACATCGTAGGTCTGGCCGTCGTATTCAAAGCCCTTGTTCTCGCAGAGAGCCTTTGCCTTTGCCATAAGGTCTCTGATGCCCTGACGGTTTATCCACTCGGAATTATCCTTATCCTCGCCGCACTCGCAGATCAGCTCTGCGGAGCACATCTCATAGATCAGCGAAGAGAGCTGGACAGCGTTCTGAGTTGCGAACTTCTCGGTATCGTTGAAGAGCAGCCAATCGGTCTTGCCGGTTTTTTCTCTGAAGGTATCCAGCACCTTGATATGCTTGTCGTAAACTGTCCTGACAGCCCCAAGGGAGGAAGCGAACTGCTCCGCCAGGTTCTGGAGCTCGTCGTAATACATAAAGTCCTGAAACATTTTCTTTTCATCGGTCTCGAGGTCCGCCCAGGTCTTTGCAGCGTCTTCGGAGACATCGAGGGCTACTGAACGGGGCAGCAGCCAGCTCCCGGCATCGTTGAGCTTATGCCCGAGGAACCAGTCCGGGTCCTGAGAAGCCCTGGCGAAAGCCTCCCCGTCATAGGGCAGGAGCTTGACATTTGAGAAGCTGATATAGCCGAAATCGGGCTTGTTTTTCAGAGCACCGACTCTGACCGTTATCTCTCCGAGGCGGGCGAGAGCGGAGCGTTTGGCATCCTCCAGGGCACGGATAGCCTCGCCGCAATCCTCTTCCTTGATCCTCAGCTTTTCGAGGTCGCCGTTATAGCGCTTGACTGCATCGGCTACGGTCTTTTTCTTGTTTTTTCCCATGATCGACGTAAGGCCGCCGATAAGAAAAGGTAATGGCATATTATCACTCCTGTATATTAAGATCGAAGAAATCCCGGAAAAGGGCAGGTCATCTTCCGCCTGCGGGGAGCTTGCGGCTTATCTCGGAGAAGAGGATCGAATCGAAATCATCTCTGCCGAACTCCGAGACATCGGCGCCGGGGTATTTGAGCGGGTCATATTTTGAGACCTGCGCCAGCTTTGTCCTTCGCGGCGCATGGAGTATAACGAACTTGAAGCGCTCCTCTGCCGGGAATCTCTGAAACATATTCATCAGCCGGAAGCGCAGCCTGAGATAGTCGTTCTTATCCGATTCGGCGGTAAGGGAGCCGAAAAATTCCGTCTCCTTCTCGGTAAAGGGGATCAGCATCGTAAGATCGCGGCGCTTCTGCTCGGCGGCACGTTTGTCCGATTCGATCTTATCCAGCCGCTGCTGCTTTAAGTCGACGAACTTCCCGCACTGATAGATATCCGTCGTCCAGACCGCTTTTTCGACGGTGTAGAGGGCGAGGGCATCGGTAAGAGCGTTATGGAAGGCGCCTGTTGCTGGGACATAATCGAAAGCAGATGCGAGATCCTTTATATTTATCGCCTGCGGGAGCTGCATTTTCTTTATAGTCTCGTTCTGGATATCCCGGACGAGCTTCAGGACAAGGCTTACGGCAGAGGCGCTCTTATCAGCGCGGGCGTGCTGCCTTATATCCGAGAGGAGGCCGGGGCGGTCGAAATTCCCCCAGACACCGATCTCGCGGATATTGAACTGTTTTAAGAGCTCCAGCACCTCCCGCATGACCTCATTGGAATCAGCGGAAGCATCGATCTCCTCCTGAGTCAGCTTAGTCAGCTTTCTGCACTGCTTGGTCAGCTTGCGGCGGATGCAGGGGCGGGCTGTGCGGTAATAGGTAGTAAGTATATTATAGCGGCTGTCGCATACGACCAGGCCGACACTCAGCAATTCGCTTCTGGCCTTATCGTCATAAAATCCGCAGGTAAATTCAAAATCGGCAAAGCAAAGATCGTTCAGAACTTCTGATGACAAGCTCTTACCTCCAGTCGATACGGTTTTTGTCACACTATTTTTAATATAACACATATCGGCGGAAATTTCAAGAGGAAAACGCTTTAAACGTGGGATTTCTGTATTTTCACCGGCTTGGAAGAGGCCAAAAAAGGTTTTCCTGTCCCCCTTTTCGGAAAGCATCCTGAAAAGCAAGGTTTATTTACAAAATCTTTCAAGAATATTAAAAAATAACTTGAGTGTTTTGGCGGAAAATGTCGTATATAATATACAGAAAGCCTCCGAATTCAGGCGTGAGCTATTATGAAGTCCCCGCACCTGGCCTGGGCGGGTCAACACCCCCTACACAACGTCCCGCCCCTCTAAAGGAAAGACGTCGCTGAACTTATCGGCAGCGTCGCAGGCCGTACAGACGACCCACCTACGACAGCAAGCGACCATCGGGAGCGACGCGTTTCGGCGCTAAAAAACGACCCGAAGGGGTTCGGGGGCGATCGGAAAGCCCCCGAAATTAGACGTGAGTGCAAGTGGTGTTTTCACTTACGCAGTGGCGGCGCAACACCCCTTACACAACGTCCTGCCCCTCTAAGGGAAAGACGTCGCTGAACCTATCGGCAGCGTCGCAGGCCATACAGACGACCCACCAACGACAGCAAGCGACCATCGGGAGCGACGCGTTTCGGCGCTAAAAAGCCCCCGAATTCAGGCGTGAGCTGATGTGATGTTTTTGCACTTGGTCTGGGCGGGGCAGACAATTCGCTCATAGTTCATGGACTATTGCCTTGTGCGGAGCCATACGGAAAATCGTTCGCTGCGCTCACTCTTTCCTGTGCCAGCGGACTAAAGGGGTTTGTCGGCGCGGCAGTTTTGTTTGTTCACGCTGCTTTGTGTGGGAGAATATCGTTGTTGCCCTTTGTTTTCGTTGTGCCGCGCCTGGCCGGAACTGCGTTCCGGTATGGGGCGCTGCCCCATACCCCGCAGGGGACGCTGTCCCCCTTGACCCCCTGCCAAGGGCTGGCGCGCCCTTGGATTGGCGCAATGTTGCCCGCTTTGTGCAGAACAGTACGTGTTCTGTGACCCCGCCACAACAACGTCCCGCCCCTCTGAAGGAAAGACGCCGCTGAACCTTCCGGCATCGTCGCAGGGCGTACAGACGACCCCGCAACGACAGCTAGCGACCGAAGGGAGCGACGCGCCCCGGCGTTAAAAAAGGAAGATAATAATGGATAGAGAATTGATAGACGGACTGCGACAGGATAATATCAATGCCTTCAACGATGCTGTCCGGAAATATAAAAAACTCGTCGAAAGCCTCACCGCTGAGTTGCTGGATAATGTAACCGACCGCGAAGAGGTCGTCAACGATACTTTCTTTAAACTCTGGCGCTGCCGCTACCAGCTGGACCCGGAACGCGGCAGCTTGCAAAACTTTGTCTGTACCCTCGCCCGAAGCTGTATCTTCGACAGGCTGCGCTATAATAACCGAATTAAACGCCGAGAGGTCATCTCACGGGAGGAGAACGATATCGGCCTCGACGTCGATTACGAGAACACCGCCGCCAGAGAGCTCAACCATAAGGTCATCATTGAGTGCATAAGCACTATGCCATCCCCAAATAAAGAAGTATTCATCGACAGATATTATTTCAATATGCCCGTTAAGGATATCTCCGAGAGAGAAGGATTAAAGATCAAAAAGGTAGAAAATATACTCTACCGGGGTAAAAAAAGACTTAAAAAAGCACTTATCAAAGGAGGTGTGATGCTGTGAGAAATCTGGACGAGCTTTTGCAGGATATCCCGCTGGAAGACCTTATGGGCAAAACAACTAAGGAGACCGACCCTGTCCCGGCAAAGAAAGATCCCGCTAAGCCTGCCGTTAAAATCAAAAGCGGCTGGCCGGCAATAGTCGTCGCAGCAGCCGTGATACTCCTCGCTGTCGGAGCCGTGGCTTTCTCCGTCGGCAGGAGCGGGATAACCGCATCCACAAAACAGTTCTCCGAAGCCGAGCCCATAGTTTCCCAGCCTGCGAAAGATGCTCCGGGCCGGAATATGAAGCACGAGATCGAAATGCTGCCCTCTCTTCACGGCATCAGAGAAGAACTCGGAGCAGAGATAATCTTCAAGGCAATGGAACAATATTCCGCCGCACATCCGGAAGAAGGAACAAAGCTGAAAAACTGCGAGCTGTATATGCCGCTGGACGGCAGCAAAGAAACCTATACCACCGATGAGCTGAGGATGATCTCCGGCTATAATCTGGACGGCTACGCTTTCTTTGTCTTCGGCACCGAGGGAAAACTGCTCCTTGCCGAATGGACTCAGGAGACCAGCATCGGGGCGGGATCTTACTATGTCGGAAAGGACGGCATCGGAATCGGCGGAACCGTCGGAAGCCTGGGAGAATATCCCTACAGTGCGGACTTTTCTTCAGAGCTCAGCTTTTATATCCAGTACGGAAATGTCAGGATAGATTACTCCTACGAGAATAATACAGAGCGATCCTTTACCATCCCCAGATCGGAGATGCGGAATGAGATCTCAGCCTTTGCAAAAAGAAGACCCATAGACAAATATACCCCGCCGTCCTCCGGGACAGACAGTGTCCCGGAAAAGAAAAGCAGGGTCTCGATAACATTTATGTGGTTCGGGGAAGAGATCACCGTAAGCGAGCCTGACAACCCGGAGGCTGACTTCTCATATAACGGCAAGGATTATATCAGCACTCAGGGAGACGAAGACTATTTCGCAAAGGCAAGAGAACTGATCGTAGAAAAGCTCATTCACAGTCCATAAGCAGAGCACGGCAGGGGGCACCGTCGCTCCCGCCAAGACAGAGAGGTGCAGCACAGAGGATATACTTTCCCTCTTTGACAGCGGATAGCCTTATGCCCTCCAGCAGAGTTATCTCTCTTCCGAGAAGAATGAGATGTACTTCCTTTGGGGCATCCTCGGGGCCGACGGTCTGGCTCTCGTTTCCGATGAGAACGACCTCCGGCGCATCGGCAAAGACCCTGGCGGCTCCGGCCGTCACGACAGCCTTCCCGCCTATAAGAATACGCTGCGAAGCACCGTCTTTGCGGGCTTTATCCAGCATAGCGGCGGCATCGGAAGCAGTGACATCGCCATTATGGAAAAAGACGAAGCAGGGGCCGACATAAGGTTCAAGCCCCATCTGATCTATGGTCCTGCCGGAGTCGATAAAATGATAGGGAGCATCGACATGGGTGCCGTTATGTGCGCACATCGAAAGAGAAGTCAGATTGCAGACATCGCCGTTTTTCAGGCTCATCGGATGCTCTGCAGCAGGCTGTGGATCCCCCGGAAAGACAGTACAGGAGAACACCTCCTGCGAAATATCATATAGCATTTTTGTTCCTCCTTATGCTTAAGGCAGCACCCCTTACACAACGTCCCGCCCCTCTAAGGGAGAGGCGGCGCTGAACCTATCGGCAGCGTCGCAGGGCGTACAGACGACCACGCAACGACAGCAAGCGACCAACGGGAGCGCCGCGTCCCGGAGCTAAAAAACGGAAAATCGCTTCGCTCTTTCCTGTGTCAGGGGGCTAAAAGGTTTGTCGGCGCGGCTTTTTTGTTTGTCTTCGATGCTTTGTG
>CAMNNQ010000182.1 GCA_946545645.1 uncultured Clostridia bacterium
TCTTATTGATATCCGCATCCACACCCAGCATACTTGCGATCCTGGAAACATCTCCCTTGGCGAGAGCGTCTCCGAGCTGACCGAGGTCGCTTATATCGACTCCGAGGGTCTCGCTGATCCTGGAGAGGCTGTCATCCAGCCCGAGGATATCTGCTACCTTGGATATATCTCCGCTGGTAAGTGCATCCACCAGCTTGCTGACATCGCCTGTATCCACGCCCAGCATCTCGCCGAGCTTGGATATATCTCCTTCTATACCGATAGCCTGCGCTATCTTTGATATATCTCCGCTGGCCAGTGCGTCCACCAGCTTGCCGACATCGCCGACATCTATGCCGAACATCTCGCCCAGCTTTGAAACATCTGTGATATTTATGCCGAGAGCATCGGCAACCTTTGAGATATCTCCGCTGGCGACAGCTTCTGCGAGCTGTGCAATATCACCGGTATCAATGCCGAGAGCATCTCCGATCCTGGCGATATCCGCGCTGTCGATGCCGAGTATCTCTCCCAGCTTGCCCAGGTCTCCGTTCATGATCGCGTCGCCAAGAGCGCCGATATCTCCGATATCTATGCCGAGGGCCTCTCCGATCTTGCCGAGGTCGGGAGCACCGATGCCGAGGGCCTCACCGATCTTATCGAGGTCTCCCTGCACGATAGCCTCTCCCAGCTTGGAGAGATCAGCCTCTCCGATGCCCAGAGCTTCTCCCAGCTTGCCCAGGTCGATCTGATCGAGCCCGAGGCTGGCCCCAAGCTCCTTGAGCTTATCGTAATCCAGGCCTATGGCGCCGGCTATCTCTTCGAGGCTCAGGTTATCCAGAAGCTCTGTGAGCCCGATCATCTCTGAGAGATTATTGAGCCCTTCTCCGAGGATATCCTTCAGGGCATCCGAATTCAGGATATTCCCAAGGACTGTCCCTGCGAGGTTTTCCGCGAACTTCGAGGGATCCTTGATTATATCCACGATATCCCCGATGTCGTTTATGCCCAGGTCGCTGAGGCTGTCCAATCCGAGGAAGCCAAGCGGGCCGTCCTCTCCGAACAGCCACGAAGCCGTATCCTTCACCGTATCGTATAAGTCGATGACCGTTTGCCCGAAGGAGGTGTTTTCCAGATAATCCAGTGCGGCATCGAACAGGTCTCCCAGCTCTTCCTTTATTATCTGCCCTGCGAAGTCCAGAGCTTCTCCTGCCATGCTTCCCAGGATATCCAGGCCGGCGGTGTCCATGAATTCTCCGAAGAAGCCATCCAGATCTCCGTGCTCCTCCAGATATTCAACGCCCTTGACCACCATCTGCCCCATGAACTCTGCGACTCCCTTGGCCAGTATCTCTGCCGCTTTGGCGAGAACTGTGGAGCCGGTAGCTCCCATTACGAGGCCGCCGACGCTGCCGGCCGCACCTGTGAGAGCTCCGGTAACTGCGCCGTTGAAGAAAGCATTGCCTGCCAGATCGAAGATCTCTTCAGGGCTCTTGCCCTGTGCGATACCGACGACCACCGTGACCGCTGTACTCGTAAGAGCCGCCGTCAACGCACCCTGCGCTGCGGCGGCAAATATCACGGCTGCCGTTCCTCCCGTCACTACCGACAGGGCGAACAGGCCCGCTATGATAAGCGCCCCTCCGATGATCTTCAGTATGGTCTTATAATGCTTCTTGATGAACTCGACAGTTGCGTGCCATGCCTGCTTGAGTTTCTTGACTATATACTTGAAGGCATCGACTACCGCATCGACTACTGCTGAGACTGCATCGCAGATACAATCCCAGGCTCTCTTATACCATGGCTTTTTCTTCGGAGGATGGTATACCGCCCAGGGGTTATGCTCATAGAAGATCTCCATCCTGTCTGCGATCTTCTGGTATACCTGCCTGTCTGTCTTGACAGAATCGGTTATGAATTGCGCAAACAGCCGTCCGGCGTTCTCGATCTTTTCCAGCTTCGGCTCATCCTGAGTGACTACCCGGGCTTCGATGTCGTTATCCGCTTCTTCGAGGCGCTCTGTCATACCGCCCTCGACATCGGGGATCTGCTTCTGAACGAGCTTGAAGGTAGAGATGACTCTTTCGTGCCATTGTGTCATAGTCTTATACGACTCAATGAAGCTCTCTATCCCTGCCTTGCTCTTTTTTCCGTTCCCGGCGATCAGCTCTATCCGCACTTGCTCTCACCTGCTTTCATTTAAGAATGTATCTCAGATATATTTCTTATAATGATCCATATCGAAGGCATAGGAATCCATTTTCTTTTTCAGAGCATACATCTCGTTCTCCAAAGCCTTGGAACGCTTCAGCAGCTCATCAAAAACCTCAGTATCGCTGTCATACTTCTTTTTCAACTGGGAGTATTCCTCATATGCGACAGCCCGCTCCATACTGATATTGTCTCTCGCTTCCTTGGAATATGCGTTGTATTCCACTCCGGGGACATTGAAGGATTCTCCGAAGGAGGGAGACTGTATCCCGTCACAGACGACACAGTTTTTCATAGCATCCTGAGCTACCAAAGCAAACGCACGGCATTTGTCAATCTCTTTCTCAACGCTGATGATACCGTGGGACTGGTTTAAGAGGTCAAACGATAGCATGGAGCCGGAAATATCATAGCTCGACAAACCTAAATACAGGAGGATACGGTTGAGGTCCTTTATCTTCCGCTCGAGGAACCCCAATCTTGAGCTGGCCTCCATGCCCTGCATATACATCGTCCCTATGGAATCATCGATCTCACCCTTAGTGTTTTTCAGCGTAAGATACTCCTCTGCTGCCTCGTCGTATTTCTTTTTTGCGGAATCATAGCATTCCTGAGCTTCCTCCTTGCTCGGATATTTCCAACCCATCTTTCTTCCCCCTTTTATGTAGCGCTGTGTTCTCTTCTGCTGCCAGGACTGCGAATTTCAGTTCTTCATTTAAGGCTGATCCAGCCGATTTTTTTAGTTATTATCCGTCATCAGGCACTTTTTCAACAGTATAATTATACATATTTTATAAAATAATGTCAATTCATTCTTAATATATTCACTTCGCACAGCCGATAATTGTCTGATTTATCATTTTTTGAAGCCGTCTTTTGTAGATGTTTCACAAAGCACTTTAGTTAAATCAAATAAGCTATACATATTTGTGCTTTTCTGTTTACTGGAATGATTTTATATGCTATAATGCATTTGACCGCAGTAAAAGAGCGCTGCTGCTCCCGGATCGGCGCTTTTGATCGTTCATTATCTGTTCCGTCCGAAGGGGCTCAGGGGCGACCGGAAAGCCCCCGAAATTAAGCGGGAGCTATTGTGAAGTTTCCGCACTTGGTCTGGGCGGGGCAACACCCCTTACACAACGTCCCGCCCCTCTAAAGGAAAGACGCCGCTGAACCTATCGGCAGCGTCGCAGGCCGTACAGACGACCCACCAACGACAGCAAGCGACCACCGGGAGCGACGCGTTTCGGCGTTAAAAACGACCGAAGGGGTTCGGGGGCGACCGGAAAGCCCCCGAAATTAGGCGGGAGCTATTGTGAAGTTTCCGCACTTGGTCTGGGCGGGGCAACACCCCCTACACAACGTCCCGCCCCTCTAAAGGAAAGACGCCGCTGAACCTAGCGGCAGCGTCGCAGGGCGTACAGACGACCCACCTACGACAGCAAGCACCCGAAGGGGCTCGGGGGCGACCGGAAAGCCCCCGAAATTAGGCGGGAGCTATTGTGAAGTCCCCGCACCTGGTCTGGGCGGGTCAACACCCCCTACACAACGTCCCGCCCCTCTAAAGGAAAGACGCCGCTGAACCTATCGGCAGCGTCGCAAGGCGTACAGACGACCCAACAATGACAGCAAGCGACCACCGGGAGCGCCGCGTTTCGGCGCTAAAAAAACGGAAAATCGCTTCGCTCTTTCCTGTGTCAGGGGGCTAAAAGGTTTGTCGGCGCGGCTTTTTTGTTTGTCTTCGATGCTTTGTG
>CAMNNQ010000183.1 GCA_946545645.1 uncultured Clostridia bacterium
CAAGCCGTTCTGTTTGAGTATCACCTTGAAATGATCGGTCACATAGTTCGGCTTGATAAGCTCCCCCACCGCATCAACGCAGATGTACTCCTCATAATTGCGGTTATAGCTCATCCCGAAGACACGCTTCATCTCGGCCTGACGTTCACGCTCGGCTATTAGCTCCTGCTCGACTATGGAAATCAGCGGCAGGGTGCGGTATGAGGATTTGGTTTTCATAACGTCATAGCCCGTGAGCCCGGTCTTGTCCTGCAAGACCTTGTGCTTGATGCTGACCGCCCTGCCCCCGAAGTCTATCGCTGACCATTTCAGTCCAATGACCTCGCTCCGGCGCAAGCCGTAGTAAGCGGCTATGACTATCACGATGTGCAGAGGATCGCCTCTTGTGCATTCGATAAGCTGTCGGATCTCATCGGCATTGTAATAGTTGCCGATGAACTGCTGGGCTTTGGGCCTGTCCGCCTGATCGACGGGATTGCTCGGAATGATACGTCTTTTCATCGCTGACTTGAATGCAAGGTGCAGCAATGCGTGGTGGCGCTGACAGGTCGTGCCTTTCAGCCCTTTCGTCCGCAGGTGGGCATAGTATTCGTTGATCTCGTCGCCTGACAGCTCCCGCACTTTCAGCTTCATCGGCTTGAAAAACGGTATCATGTGGACGTTGATATACATCTGATAGCTCTCGTAGGTCGAGTCGGTGACGCTCCCCTTGTAGCACGCGAGCCACTCGGTCAGGTAGTCCTCGACTTTCAGATCGGCTATCCGGTTCCGCTCACGCTCGGCGTGGGTCATCGTTTCGTGAAGATACAAGTCGCCGCTGTTGTAGCGTTCCAGCACCTGATTGAGACGATGGTTGGCCTCGGTCTTGGTGCCTTTCTTCGCAGCGAGATCAAGGCTCTGCCATTTCTCGATGCGCCTGCCGTCGGCATCGTACAGGTTGATGACCCCATACCACCGTCCGTTCTTCTCGGACAGATGTCCGGTCGTTCTTTTCATCGCATTTCTCCTTTCGGTTTTGGCCGTCCCCGGCCGTCAACACCACAATACCACAAGACTGCGGGAATGTCTATCTCACTTTCTCCAATTCGGCAAAACCAACAAGTAGTTTCGTTCATCCCGACAAAATTCATACAGCGCCGACTTCGGCACGACCAGCTTTCGCCCGACCTTTATCGCTTCGAGCCGACCCTCTTTGATAAGCTCATAGGCTCGGTTCTTCCCGATGCGAAGCTCCTTTGCCGCCTCCGGCACCGACATCATATCGGGTGAGTGTCTGAACATAGCGTCTGTTTTTATCATTGTATTCCTCTCTTTCATAATTCGTTTTAAGCGCCCACAAACCCTCACAACCGCCCCCGACACCCCCTCCGACCTGTTCCCCGTCAACACGGTCGGCTCGGAGCATCGGCAGCACACAGGGCGCTGTGGGGCTCTTTCATTTGTTGCAAAATTATTTTCAGATAACATTAAAACAGACTGATTATTTATTGACACCTATAATTTGTTGTGGTATCATTATCTTTGAAAACGATATGGTATTATTTCACCATAGGAAGGTGCATTGAATTGGATAACCAAAAGTTTTTTGAAGAGATCAGAGAATACTCATATGATGATTTGGAATTGATATTTGAAACTCAAAAAGATCTCTATTCCGCCGAAGAAATGGAATTTATCGAAAGCAGATTGAATGAACTAAAAGAAATCGAGAAAACTGAAAGATTGAAGAAACTATCAAAAGAAATTATTTGCCCCAAGTGTGATCAGCCAAATCCTTTTGAAAATGACGTTTTGCCAATTCTGTCAGTTTCAGCTTGATAAATCAAAATATTTCCGCGACGATTATTCGCCCGAAACCGATGAGGACAATCCTGACCAAGATGATGATACAGTTTTTGAACATGAGACTAACTCTTATGGTTTTCAATATTTGATTAGTTTTTTGATATCTTTAGTTGGTTTTATACTTGGCGCAATATTATTGTCCAAAGAATCAGATGATGAACGCTCGGTCGGTAAAAACTGCATATTACTTGGCTTATCCTCCATTCTCATTTCTGCTGCCATAATATACTTTTCGATCTTTTCCTGAGATTTTCTCTGTTTAGGTGTCAATTATTTTGGCACCTTTTCGTTCGTTTTTATTTATAGAATTCCTTCTCCTGCTCGGCTTTGTAGAGCGCCTGCGTTGCAAGAAAGGATTTCAGAGCCATTTCCGGCACGCAGTTATGTCCGCTGACAAGCTGCATCCTCTCGTTGAGGTTGGTCTTGTCCGGCCGCATACAGTATTTCAGCAGACCTTTCAGCGCCGAGGGTGTCTGCTTGCTCTCAGGAATATTCTGAATGACAGCTATTAGTCCTCACCTGCTTTCCTGATCTCGTCCAAAAGTTTTTCATACAATCTCCTAAGTTCAGACAGGTCAACAACTCTGATCTCTCCCTGATGTGCCAGCCGTGTGAGCTGATTAAGATTGTTCCCCTGGTAGTGAAGCTCCTTGTTCAGCTCCCGGAGGGCATCGTTTGAAACGATCTTCCCCTCGGTACACATCTTGAAAATGAAGTCTCTCCATGTGACTCCTGCCGCCTCGATGCGTTTCCACATCAGGGTATGATACTCCTCCGGCGTGAGCCGTATCGTCACTCGTTTGGTTTGATTTCTCGGCATACTCTCTCCTTTCGTCATTAAAGGGGGGCGGGTCTCCCGCATTGGTGCGAGGTGCCGCAGCCGCCAAAAGCGGCAGTGGTCGCCCACGCGCTATGCTTGCCCCGGACAACCCAGCCTCCGTGCAGGTCGCAGCGGCGACGGCGCAATTCGCGTTACGCTCCCTTTGGTCGCTTACATTTGTATTGAGCTTTTCATTTTGCGCCCGCGGTTGCAGCAATAGTTTTGGAATAATAATTTCGAAGAAAAAAAATCACGCGCTTTTTAATCTCGCTCTTAACAGAAACGCTTTCAGAAATATAACGGCGGCATCGACTTTGTTTTTACCGTAGAGAGAAAACTTTTTCTCGTCAGGAACAGAGATCTCTTTTGAGGCATCAGAGAATTTTACATCAATATATTTTTGCTCCGCTTCTTTTTTCTTTCGCTCCTTTTCTTCCTGCTGTTTGCAGAAATCTTCAAAGGGAGTGACATTTACTCCGCTTGCAGAAAGATTATGCTGCATGACCTTTGCAAGAAAACTTATCGGATCGGACGCATCTATCCGAACCGTTTGTGACATCAGTGACGTCACTTTGGGCAGCGGACAAAGGTCGTCATTTTTGTTTGTGATGTCATTGAACGGTGCAGTGACAACACTTTTACTTTTTTCTCCCATATCGGTTACTGATGTCATAACGTCATTGATGTCATCAACAAGCTCGATATCCACCTTAATATCCTCGAAAAGCTTTCCGGGTTTTATCTCATAGGGCGGTTTGTTCTCCTCGGTGATCGGAGTGAATATCAGCTGACGCTCGCCGCCTGTGCGGTGTGTTCCGTCGAAAAGAATACCGAGACTTTCAAGCTGAATGTGATTTGCATTCAACTCTATCTTTATTCTTCTTGCATTAAAATTGAACTTCGGTTCGATGTTGCAGCTCAATATATCTTCAACAAGCTTTGTAGGAGTAGTAACATACGGCTGTGGTTCTTCCTCGTAAGCCCAGACACAAAAATGCAGATAGAAAGCGATAATAGAAACATAGGGATTTGTTTTGGCTTTTGCAAACTCTTTTCCTTCGAGCATTATCCATTTGCCGTTCTCCTGTTTTTCGATCTTGAAAACCATTTCACCCACATCACGGCTGATGACGAACAGCTTCGCCTGCGGCAGCTCACGCTTCGGACGGTCGAGATACCAATAGGTATCAAGCGCTGCGGTCATTCCGTTTGAACCGGATGCCGCTTCGATAGGGTCCCGGCCTTTGACTTTGTTGGTATGGTGAACAAGAAGAATTGCAAGTCATTTATCAAGTGCGTAACGTTGGAGCGACATCAGCTCGGTATAGTCCTGCGCATATAGATTTCCACTCTGCTTGTTTGCGTTGTCGCGGATGTGCTGGAGCGTGTCGATGATAACGAGAACAGTATCCGGATACTCCTTGATAAACGAATCGATCTGTTCGATAAGTCCCTGATGTAGACGCTCGGACACAGTTGCAAAACGAACATCGTTTGTGGCGCTGTCATTCATTTCTTTGACGCGCTTTTGCAGTCGTGCGAGATCATCTTCGAGCGCAAGATACAGAACATGACCCTTGTGAGTCGGAAAGCTCCAGAGGTTTTCTCCGCCTGACACTGCAAGCGCGACCTGCAATGAAAGAAAAGACTTTCCGACCTTTGTCGAGCCCACAAGCATCGCAAGTCCCTTCGGCAGCAGTCCTTCGATGACAAACTCCTTCGGCGGAAGCTGCATCTCCAGCAGTTCCTCCCCGCCGACAGTTTCCAACGGTTTTACGATCTGATTTTCCATTTGATTTCCCCTTTCATATTTTTTGAAACAAAAAAGGCCGGGATCATACGGGCAGAGTTCTCCTCTGCGTTCGTAATGATCCCGACCCATTATTCCCGAATTCTCCGCCGGGTGGATGGTTAGTTTGCGTTGTTTAAAAATAATATTTTTTTATTCTCGAACAATATATGCAACTGCATATTTTTCATATCCGATCGATTCAGCGAGTTTTATTGATGCGATATTATCAATGCTGCATTCCCATTGAGGACAAACACTGTTCTTGATCAAATTATGAGTTGCAAGAGCGGCCGTATATTTTGCATATCCTTTTCTTCGTTCCGTTATTATTGTCTCTATGCCGGTATGTTGTATCCGACCTTCCATATACGGCATTTCGGGTGTGTCGCAGACGGAAACCAATTTACCGTTTTTTACATATCCCGTAAAAAAGCCCTTTGATGTTTCCCCAGCAAAGTAATCGTAAAGCCACCCGCTTGGATCTGCATACGGTTTAGTCTCTTTGAAGAATTCTTCATACAAGCTGTAATCCTGCTCAGTCAGTATTCTTGCATCTCCATACCGAACTATTATTTCACGGTCAAAAATCATCAGCTGCATAGTTTTCAATTCAAAATGCTGAATCAGAGAATCAATGATACTTTCTCTGTCAAGATTCCTGAGCGAAGCGATCAGTTCTGAGTGTTTGGGAGAATATGAAATAACACACAAGTCGTTATTGACCAAAGCAAGCAAAGTGTATTTTTTACCAAATCCTCTTAACTCCGCATCCCTTTCGGGCGAACAAACGAAATACGTCCCCGGAGCTAGTACGGATATATCCGTTCCGCAGAATCCGGAATAATACTGTTTTGTAATACTCTGTATATTAGTGATATGAAGTTTATTACTCATACTATCCTCCGGTATTATCGTAATTCACGCGCTGTGCAGCACCTTGATATACAGCCCGAACAGCTTATGGCACCGGGGACACTCGATAATATAGTCCGCAGGCTCTGCGCCGAGCTTTAGAACAACGCTGTCGTTCTTTAGCTTGACATCCGCGACATCGGCACAGCGTTTGCCGCAGTGCGGACAGTCGAGCTTCGGCATTTTCTTTCTGTTGTCTGCCACTTCTTTCTCCTTTCGCTCTACGGCAGGTCTTTTATCACCTTCACCGCAACGCCCTGCACCACGATCTCATCGGGGCAGATATCCTGCATACTGCTGTTCTCGGGATGCAGGACAGGGCGTTTCTTTCGTTTATCGTACACAAGTCTTTTCAGTGTGCTGCCGTTGTTCTCATCAAGTGCGGCGATGATCTGACCGTACTCTGCGCGGTCTGTCTGCTCGATAACAACAAGGTCGCCGTCACTGATACCCGCCTCTATCATCGAATCGCCGGACGCGCGAAGGATGAAATATCTCCCGTCGCCCAGCCACTCGGAGGGTATTGACACGAACTCTCCGTGCATCTGCTCCTCGATTGTCGGCGTGCCGCAGGGTATGGAACCCACGATCTGCACCCGGCGGACGGTGTAATAAGTCAGCTTTTCGATGTAAGGCGTGACGACCGACTTGCCGTCGTACTTGACAACGCCCTCACGGTCCAGCTCCTGCAAATACCGCAGCGCCGACTGGCGCGAAAAACCGAGCTTTGCTTCGATCTCCCGCAGCGATGGAGTGTGCCGGTTCTCTCGGTAATAGTTGTCGATGTACTCGATCATAGCATAAGCTGCCTGGCGTTTTTTTTCGTTCATATTGCACCTCCTGGTCTGTGACTTTGTCCTTGAAAGTATCATATCACACTTTGTGACGACTGTCAATGCAAATTTTTGGACAGTTGGAGGTTTATAAGAATGCACAAAGATATTTAGCAAACAGAACATTTGTTTGCGTTAATTAAGAGCGCTGACAGGGCGGAGTGGCCTGTCAGCGAGGGTTGTCTTATATGTGCAAAATGACATAATATGGTTAAGAGTCCAATACTCACCAAATATTACCATTCAATCTTATGAAGTGTCTCTCCTTTAACTTTGTATTCTGAATACCACCATATTTTTTGCGGTACATTGTTATTTGATATAGTTAATCTCTGATTACGCTTGTATATCTTCATAGCGATAGCACGAGAGTAGGCAACGATTATCGCCTTACCTGTCAGCAGGTTCTCACGATAGTTCTCATAATGATCGAGAATATCGTCAACAAGCGATTTTATTGTATCATCGGGACCGAGGATAGCTTCCATCTGTCCAAGCTCACGCTTACTTTTCTCTATCACATCGGGATCAGCATTCATTGCCATGATATCATATTCGGTATCTATCAGTTTCAGAGTGCTTTCATCGAGTTTCAGCTTCATGACACGGCTTTCGTAGTAAACAGGACGAGTAGGACCGTCCTCAACAGCCTGCGTCATATCGTAAATGTCGATATAGTCACCGAACACCTCACGGGTGTTTCTGTCCTCTCTGGATACCCCATATATATAATGGGAATGTTATTACTGAAATTAGAGGAATTATCGCTACTCCAACCCCAGCCTTCGCCGCAGTGACGATAAAATATTACGACAAAAATGTTCTCATTTGCCTTGTATTCAACTTTGACACCAGCCTTGTCACAGCTGTCCTTGATATGCTTCAAGTCGATGGCAAAGCTCTCCATATCATTTGAATAATAGAGCGTTCTGGATATGAGCCCATTTCTGCGTATCGGCGACTCGTTGCCTTGTATGAACATATCGGGAGTCTTGCCTTCAGGAAGAAGTCCGGGGGTGATGACCTCGATCCTGTTTTTGAAGATAATGATATCAACGCTCTGTCCGTTCTCAATATCCCTTTGAGCAAAAGCGTTGACAATAGCCTCGTGTACGGCATCCACAGGCACCTCTGGAATCTCCTGACGCTGCTTGCCTTTGAATTCAGCCCGCCAATCCATACTGTCAATAACATACTTCTCGGCACTGGAGATCAGTTCAAGCATAGAGCCTGCATGATTTTTCAGATATGTAACAGTCAAGCGCTCATTGGAAGCATATTTTGTAAGTGACAGCTTATTGATATCGCTGTCCACAAACAGCGCAGCACCTGCATTGAGCAAAAAATCGCCTTTAGTGAGCTTCAGCTTTTTCAAAACGGCCTCGGGCTCATCGCTTTCAAATCTGATCCTGCCGACCTTTTTGGCACGGTCAAGATAAGCCTTGAAAACAACTTAATCAACATCGGAAACAGTATAATCGGAAACTTGATGCTCCCAGTTCTTTCGGGTGTCATCGTGTATGAGACTCATCTCTTTAGCCATCAAGACAACTTCCTTTGCTGTCAGTTCCTGCTGCCGTCATTATATCTCATTCGCAGAGCAATTTCAAGCATTTTTGGAGAATATCTGTTTTCGTGTACTAATATTTGGACAGATAAAACTGGCAGCCCGAGAGCTGCCAGTTAATGGTTTTACTAATTTGTCAGCCATTCGGATAAATATAGACATTCTCTTTAGGACAACAGCACATTCTCTATTCCCCAAAATCGAGATTATTTTGTTTTTGGAAAATAGGGTTTCTATTTCACTGATCTTATCAATCCTTAGCTTTTCAGTTATGTAGTAAACATTAGGTAACCTCTAAAAACCCTCTATTGAAAAATCCACAAAAATATGGTAAAATAGAAGTATGAATGTACGAATGAGAAGTTTCTTCGATGAAGAAAACAGAATGGCAAAAATCAGTAAGATCGGCGATCCGCTTGAGATATTAAACTCCATCATCAACTGGGAAATGTTTCGTGTCATCCTCAAAAAACATATTGTGCGCAAGGAAAGCAATAAAGGAGGACGTCCGCCCTTTGATATGGTGATGATGTTTAAGATTCTGGTTTTGGAACGTCTGTATAATTTATCCGACGATCAGGCAGAATTTCAGATCAATGATCACCGAAGCTTTATGCGCTTTTTGGGACTTGAAAGCTATGATACTGTTCCTGATGCAAAAACGATTGGCTCAATCACTCAAAAAAACTGATTTCTATTGCATTTCGGTCAAAAATGCTGTATAATAGATACAGAACAGGAGGTATGACCTGTGGCAGTAAATTTGGTTGATCTGGCGGAAACTATCGAAAACCTTACAGCAGAAGAAAGGAAAGCACTGGGCATTCTGATGGGGAACGAGAATAACGAAAATAGGCTCCTCAGCCAAGTTCTGAGCTTAGGGGGCAAAAGACTGAATCAGGAGGATAAATATGAAATCAAAAAGAACACTTGAGATCATCTCAGCCTTTGCGATGATGCTCACATTCGCAGGCTGCGGAAATGATGATTCGGATTATTCGGGCGATATGATGCCCTGGCGAAAAGAC
>CAMNNQ010000184.1 GCA_946545645.1 uncultured Clostridia bacterium
TGTCGATAACCACAAGGCAAAGGTCAGGATGTTCCGACTTGAAGCTCACAATCTGCTCCTCCAGTCCGCTGCCGAGAGTGTCAGCTTTCAGTGCGAAGAACAGCTTGTCCGAGGGGTCATCGGTGAGTTCATAGAGGCGGTTCTGTATGCGCTGGTAGCTGTCCTCCAGACAGAAATACAGTGCCGAGCCCTGCAAGGTATGTCGGTCAAAGAGCTTTTCGCCTTTCGCAACTGCAAGGCAAAGCTCCAGCGCAAGCCACGATTTTCCTACCTTCGGCGACCCTGCCAGCAGATACAGCCCCTGTGCAAACAGCCCGTCCACAACGAACACCGTAGGTTTGTAGAGCGTGGTCATGATCTCCTCGCTTGATTTTGTGATCAGATCTGTCATCATATCACTCCTTTGTTTTTTGCCGCCCGGAGACGGCTATGTAATTTGCCCTCTACTATAGAGGGACTGGGAGAGGTGTTTTGAGGGGGTGTTTCATAGAATATTTACAACTATCCTCCGTTTTGCACAAGTCAAGATATTTCTGCTTATGCACTTTCACAACAGTTTCTTTGTTATCCCCCTCTACTATAAAGGGACTGAGAGAGGCATTTTTACCACCCGTTTCATAAAAGATTTTCATTTTTCTTTTCACTTGTATCGGTAAGATTCCGGGCTTTTAACATCACTTTTTTCTTTGCAGATCTTGTTTTTCTGCGTTATGCACAGCCAATGATATATTTGATTATGCACTTTCACAACAGTTTCCATGTTGTACCCCTCTACTATAGAGGCAGTGGGAAAGGGCTTTTGAGAGGGGTGTTGGCTGAATTTGTAACCATTTTTGTATGGATGCACAATTCCGTTATGCTCAAACTGTACAAATTCACAGATACAAATTAATCCCTCTACTATAAAGAGACAGAGAATGCCACTTTGAGGGGGATTTGATAAAAATATCCCTACCAATTCGTTACGCACCTCTTTTCAGCCGTTTGCAGGAGCATAGCTTTTTGCTGTTGGGTATCTGTCTGATACGGTCTGCGCTGTTGGCTGCGTTCCGCTGCAATTCTTTTCTTCACTTGTATCGGTAAGATGCAGGGGCTTTGTTAACCCTGTTTCATAGATTGTTTACAAGTGTTCTCTGTATTGCACAAGGCAGAGCTTCTGTTTTCAGACACCTTGACGAAATATTTACACACAACAAAAAATCCTTCCTCCGTTTCCGGAAGAAGGATCGATAATTCATTATTCTGTTTCTGCCGAGTACGGAGACCAAAGCGTGTTCAAGCGGGCGCAGTTATCCCGTCTGATCTTAACGCGATATGTGGTGATGGTAGTACACACAGCCGGAGCTGCGGTCTCCTTCTACTCAGTTTGATATGGTCCTTTTGAACCTGATTATATTATATAATCTGCTCTGCCCTGTGTCAATGCTCTGAGATCAAGTTTGGATGAATGCACAACGGTCATTCCAAAATAGAACGTGTATTCGTTTTTAACAATAGCTAACCGACTCATACAACAGGAATACGAAGTCTGAGGCGGTTGTGCATTTTGACGTGAAACGAGAATGATGTGACTATACATTAGATGTATCTTCTGCAAGCCGATTGAGTTTTACTACCCTATAAAATTACACTACTCTCAAACATTGGCAATGTCACATTGAAGATAACTATTGTTTTACTACCCTATAAAATTACACTACTCTCAAACATAATATTGTTTTCTCACCTCTCCTTTATAGTTTTACTACCCTACACAATTACACTACTCTCAAACGATTTTGCGCGGGTCGTCAGATGTGGTATAGTTTTACTACCCTACACAATTACACTACTCTCAAACTGCAGCCCCGCAAAAACCTTTTTACTTTTGTTTTACTACCCTATAAAATCACACTACTCTCAAACGCTGTCCTGAGGCTCAACCAGCGCCACATGGTTTTACTACCCTATAAAATCACACTACTCTCAAACAAGATCTGCCTTGTCCTTCTTGGCGGCGCTGTTTTGCTACCCTATAAAATCACACTACTCTCAAACGGGGGTAGAAAGGCAAGTTATAAACCTTGAGTTTTACTACCCTATAAAATTACACTACTCTCAAACCACTACCCCTAAAATCAAAAAATTCTAAAAGTTTTACTACCCTATAAAATTACACTACTCTCAAACTTGAAAGATTTGCCGAAAGATTTTTTATACGTTTTACTACCCTATAAAATTACACTACTCTCAAACGAGGGCTTTGTGTTCGGATGCAAGCGGCTGGTTTTACTGCCCTATAAAATTACACTACTCTCAAACGGTATCGTCGGGGGTATGTTCTTGAGAGACGTTTTACTACCCTATAAAATCACACTACTCTCAAACAGTGTGGGGAACTGCCGGATCTCCCTTGGGTTTTACTACCCTATAAAATTACACTACTCTCAAACGATCCAGACGTCGAGGTGCTTGTTCGCCTTGTTTTACTACCCTATAAAATCACACTACTCTCAAACTAATCTTAAGCTCTTCGACGAAGACCTCTTGTTTTACTACCCTATAAAATCACACTACTCTCAAACGCTATGGATCATCGCTATCAGGATCTCAGTGTTTTACTACCCTATAAAATCACACTACTCTCAAACCAGCGGCTGTAATTCCTCTCTGTAGCTGTTGTTTTACTACCCTATAAAATCACACTACTCTCAAACGCAAGGAGTGATTTTAAAATGAATGGAAAGTTTTACTACCCTATAAAATCACACTACTCTCAAACAAAAGACATAGTAGCACATAATGACTTTGCGTTTTACTACCCTATAAAATCACACTACTCTCAAACAATTGTTATAGTCAATCGTTGTTAAGTCCCGTTTTACTACCCTATAAAATCACACTACTCTCAAACTTTACCTCAAATGTTCTGTTGAATTCTATCGTTTTACTACCCTATAAAATCACACTACTCTCAAACTGCGCTCCAACTGTAAGTAGTTTTAACATTGTTTTACTACCCTATAAAATCACACTACTCTCAAACGCGCTGTACCATTCGTCTCTTGTCGCACAGTTTTACTACCCTATAAAATCACACTACTCTCAAACGATATATCGTTATGAGGAACAGGCTTTTATGTTTTACTACCCTATAAAATCACACTACTCTCAAACGTATCGTGACAGAATTGTTCAGAATGACGGAGTTTTACTACCCTATAAAATCACACTACTCTCAAACCTTGTAGGTGAGGTCGTTCATGGTCGTTTCAGTTTTACTACCCTATAAAATCACACTACTCTCAAACGTTATACTATAGATCATCTCCATCTAAACTGTTTTACTACCCTATAAAATCACACTACTCTCAAACGAATACCTTCGGGAGATATCGAGAATTTCCGTTTTACTACCCTATAAAATCACACTACTCTCAAACGCTATTGTCCTTTTAGCTCTCGTAGCTCCTAGTTTTACTACCCTATAAAATCACACTACTCTCAAACACAAAGCGCAATATAAACGGGCACCGCGCAGTTTTACTACCCTATAAAATCACACTACTCTCAAACGGCCTGGGAGTCGGTTTTGATGGCTTTCTAGTTTTACTACCCTATAAAATCACACTACTCTCAAACGCGCTGCTGGACCTTATCGGTAAAACCGTAAGTTTTACTACCCTATAAAATCACACTACTCTCAAACTATTTACATTCCTGCAGTAGTCCATCTTCGAGTTTTACTACCCTATAAAATCACACTACTCTCAAACGAAGTCCGGCGGCTGATTTTTACGACGACAGTTTTACTACCCTATAAAATCACACTACTCTCAAACTTATCGGACTTACCAGAAGAGGAAACAAGGGTTTTACTACCCTATAAAATCACACTACTCTCAAACCTCAAATCTTGAGATAATGACACTACTCATCAGTGTGATTTCATAGGGCTTTGTGTATATTATACAATGTAATAGGCAAAAAGTCAATGATTCAGATGATGCACATATCCTTGTCAATAATAACAACATCTTCTTTCGTCAGACGGCTGTGTTCGCAGTTTTCTATACATATAAGCGGAAGTTTATTCAATATTGCGCTCTCAAAAAACTGTTCGGTCTGCTTGTCGGTCAGATAGCTGCGCAAATTGACTGTTATGAACACCCTGATCCCTTTTATCTCTCTGGATACTATCATATATTCAAGCAGCTTTTCTGGTAAACTCATTTCACGATCATCAAATCGTAGATCAAACATTTTCAGGATTCCTGAAATATCTTCCGGTCTGGTGATCGACAGTTCATAATCACTTTCTTCCGTCAGCTTATACAGATAGTGAGAAACAAAAGCTATCATTTCATTTGTTGATTGATACATTTTTTCATCGACTGCTTTTTGTTTGAATTCTGAGTAGAGTTTACCGATCAGATCTTTCTGATTCACCGTGAACGGAACAAACTGAGTTATCATATCGGCACTTTTGCGAAGCTCCATTGGCTGATAATCTTCGGATAAAACAAAGTAACCTGCTTCACTGTCAAGCTGAGATCTTATGTCGGTTATCAAACTAAAGAAAGTATGCGGCTCCTCGATTATTAGTGAAAAAATCTTATGCTCTTTTATTTCATAGCAGATGCAGGCAGGCGGATATGCTATCATCATATGATCACCAGCCTTTCATCGTTGTCAATAACATCACTTATAAAGCTGCCGGTAATAAACTCCATTCTCTGAAATTGCTTTTCTGTGACATTGAGTACTTGAACAAGTCCTTCCGGCGGACGGTTGTTCCTTATAATGCTCAGTACGGAATCTGCTGCTGTTTGGTTGATTACCATTCTGCAATATACTGATTCCTGAAGCATTATAAATCCGTTTTTGATAAGCAGTTTTCTGAAACGGTTATAGTCTCTTCGGTTTTGACCGGTCACAACCGGAAGATCAAAAAATACAAACATCCTCATAAACCTGTAGCTCACTTTTCGTTCCTGCCTTTAAAAGAGTAGAATAATATCTTTGATGCGTCGTTGTCATTCAGTGCGTCAAACACACTTCTGCAGTAAATCTTTATAGCATTGCAGAGGTACTGCTCGGTATCGTTGATATATACCTTTGAATTCAATAGCGAGACAAGAATATGCTTTTCATCTTTATCAAACTTTTTAAACCCGTTTTTTACCACACATCTATCAATTATCACTCTGTAGGGCTCCATCAGATCACACGATAAATTGAAATGATTAAACATATTGCTGTGAAACAAACCCAGCTGGGTGACATATCCGTGAGCTGTAATTTCCCGATTAAAGCATGACAGTATAATGCTATAACCGTAATTTAGTGCCGCATTTGTCACACAGTCATAGCTGCGGGTAAAGTCCTTTCCGAACAAGGCGTTGAAATAAACCTTGGCTGCGTGTCCCTCCCGATTTGAGACATCACCGATTTCAATTTCCTCTATGTATCCTTTCAGCATCGCAGCTTCTGAGCTTTTGCCCAAGTCTTCAAGATGATCGGTCTGCTTGCGGATCTTCTCTGCAATTATCTCCGACCATATACAGGCTTTTATTTCATCCTTCCATTTTATCTGTTTCCTGAGTTTGGCAGAAGTATCGTGGCTGCCGTAGATGGAAACGAGTTCGCAGGAAGGGTCTCTTTTCTCATCACAGAAAATGACTTTGATCTTTTTCTCGTTAAGCGCTGCAATAAGGCAGCCTGTGATCGAAACTGCAGTGTTTTCAAGGATGAGAACCGCGATCTCATCAAGAATGATCTTCTTGATTTCATCCTCGGTTCTCACCACAAGATACCCCGTTTTCATATCAAGCTTGGCTCTTTTGGATATAACAACCGTTCTCCAGCTCATAGTTCTAATAAATTGACGGACTTTTTCTCTATAAGTCCAGTTGGAGATTGATCGATGATACGAATATCCTTTCTGCCTTTTGTTTTTGTAATATCTGAGTTTAATGTAATAACACCCGCTTGGCCGCTTTCTCCGATAAGTTTCAGATCACAGCCTGTTGAACGTCCTGTTTTTAGAACCGATATTACATTAAATATAGCGACAGTCTGTTCGGTAAGTGAAAGATTCTTGAAGACTTCAAATCCTTTTTTGATCTTCTTGCCAATTCCTCCCAGCATTACACTAAAAGGTTTTTTATCAAGTTTTTCAATTAGTTTAGAATATAATGCGCAATTCTGCGAACATGATAATCCCGGATACGATTCGGCGGTCCTGGTTTTATCAGTTTTGTATTTGCCAACAAATGACGAAACTGTTTTGATGTAATCTGCGCTTTCTTTGTCCATTATCAGTGATGCGGCAGATGCTAATACCAAAGTCCTGCCAAGATTGGATTTCTGCACTATATTGCATCTGAATCCGTCAATATCAAGCATAGCATTGATTTTGACAAGTCTGTCATTGAATGGGAAAGAGAGATCGCAACTATCAACGGATTTGGATAGTATCACGTTTAATTGTTCTTTGGCGTAATCTGCTGCAAATTCTGTACTCTCTGAATATCTCTTCGCATACATTAATTCCACAGGAATAAAAACAACAGAATCCATGTATTTGACCAACGAGAACAAAGATGCGGTTTTATTGTTGTATCCACCGTAGACCGAAGAATCAAGTCCCTTCTTTCTCGGGACAAGTCCTTCATTTTTCTTTTTGGGCATTTGATCAAACAGTCCGCCCTTTCGCTTATAGGCATACCTCACATAACGGATGCTGTTTTTCAACATCATTCTTCTTACAATCTCAAAAGACTCATTCGGGTCCCATGCTGTAATGCCATTTCTCTTGACAGGGCGAGTCAACAATCCCGTTTGTTTTCCGTCAGCATCCTTTTTAAACATTTTAAGCGAATAACGTTCTCCACTTTTGATAAAGTTCAGCGGGTCTTTGGTGAAACGTGTGTTGTAAACATTGCCCATAACGATATTAAGATAAGCATCCTTTGCATGGTGAAGATCGTTGATCTCGCGGCACTTGAGCATATCCATCTCCTGACGGAATTCAGAAGTCAATCCTGCTTTGACATATACAAGCTCCGAATCAGGACAGAGTTCCTTGATGATAGTTGCCGCCGCTTTTGTTGACTGTCTTGTTTCTACAAGCTGTCTTGCAATGAATCCAGCAAGTTCGTCATCAGTAAATGATGCGTTCCTTGTAAGACGCTGATACTTTTTATCGCTGATAAGTCCTTTGGCGCGAAGGCTTTGCCATAATCCGTGCATCCTGTTCCGTATCTCGGCTTTTATAGGATAGGTATCGCTTTTTTCGCCGTTTGCTTCCGATTCTACAAGGACTTTGTTATCCAAGCTGTCATCTTTAACTCTTGCCTGCGGCCAGATATGGTCTATGTTATAAAAAGCATCGTTTCCAATCTTGTCAAAATCAATGGCGTTGCCGGTATACATACATCTTCCAAGCTGCATGAAATACAGGTAATACTTCTCGCTTCTCAGCTTTCCGTCATCGATCAAAGCAAGCTTATGTTCAAGATCTGCAAGATGCTCGGCATCAACTATCTCTTTTGCCTTAGCAAACAGCCCCGATATCTTCTCTTTTCTGGATTCAGTACGTTTTCCTTTATTTTTTTCATCGGGTTCACGTGCCATTTCAATAAAAATCTTATCAGGATCTTTCCCGATAATGCTCTTTATATCTTTAACTATATCAAGAGTTCTGTTTATAGAACGTCTGACTGCCGTCGGTACATACATTTCTTTCAATCTGTCGCTTACTGACAGATTGTGTTCAGGATCGGAGTACCACTCGGTATTGAGAGCATTTATCCTGTCGATATACTTATACTTTGAACCGAGCAGCTGCATAAGGTTTTCATTGCTGTTCCAAAGTCTTGAAATGATATTGTTTTCGCTGATAACTTCTCCCGTGCTGCTGTCTGTCTCATATACTTCTTCCAGCAGTCTGCGGGATAATCTTCCGTAATCCTGATAACGCAGCTTTGCGATATACTTTACATTTTCGTCGGAAAGATTCGGATACTCTTGACCAAGCCACAGCTTCAGCCTCTTGATGTCTGTTGTAACAGTAACACGTTCAATGATGTTTTCAACATCGGCTTCTGACAGAGAACCGTTGTTTATCAGATCTTTGAAATCATGATATGATCTCAGAGATGATTTAACAGAAGTATCTATTCCACCAAGTGATTGATCCTTTCTCATTTCACCACAGGACAGCAAAAGTGATGCAATCATCTTAACGGTGACTCTGCGCTTATTCATAAACAGCTCGGAATATATTTTCTGCTTTGCATCAACAGATATATTATTGCCGTCAACAGTAATATTGTTTATCTCATTGAGTACGGAATATTTACAGTACAGTAGCGAATTCTTCGGAAGCACTTCCTCACTTGCGAGATATGTACACTTACTGGTCATATTCCGAATAAACCTATTTTCTGTTTCTTCAAGATCTATAAGCTTCTCATAGTTCCACGGCAAGATACGTCCTTCGGCTTTTCTTTTCATCCAAGCGAATTTGCTCTTCTCCTTGCCGACAAGAGGGCCTACATAGTAGGGAATACGGAATTCCATAATGGATAGTATCTTATCTGCAACAGCGCCGTCCTCATCTTTTTCATTAAGAAACGGGAGATACTTACTTGCATTATCAAGTATGCACTTCATCTCATAATAATACAGCTGATACGGAATTACGCGGTTATCGGTGTTGACCTGCTTTGGACATAATGACTTGTTTTCACATCTTTGGATCAGATAGTCAAGGGTGTCTTTATCAGAGTTGTCACATTCTATCTTTCCAATATATTGGGAAACAAATTTACAGAACGTCTCCTGACTGCATATTCTCGGTGAACTGATATATGCAATATAATTTTCCTTTGAGTCCTTGTTTCTGAAAATATCGTCATAAGTTTTTTTATCGAGATACTTTTTTATGATTGTTTTCAGAATACTCAAGTCCTTCTTATGCTGTTCATAAACCTTGATCTTAGACTTTGAGATACTATTTTCTCCGTCAAGGATCTTTACGAGAAGAGACCAGTCATACATTTTCTTTACTGCACTCAGCAGTTCCCACTGCTGTTCGGTTATGCTTCCGTAAAGAGCATCTAGAGTATCAGTAAAATCCGATGAAGAAACTGATATGGAATCCGTTTCCAATTCTTTATAGTTCGGATTCATAAACAAATCGGACAAAGCTGTTCTTCCGCCGCCGATAAGCTTTATCAAACTATCATATTTCAAAGGATCAGACGGATCGACTTTCGGCTTCTTTCCGTTAAACCATAGTATCGTTATCTTTTTGGCTTTCTCGGTAACAGAAACATTGGAGCTGAGTATGTCTTTCAATGTATCCCCGCTGCAGTCAAATGGGATCTCTTCGACAACATTTTTAAGCGTATCTATAAACTCATCATAAAGCGGAGGAAAAAAGGTCACTTTATATATGTCATTCTTATCTACTTCGGACAAAAAATGACCTCTGTGAGCAAGAATATATGCACAGGCAAGATAGACCAAACGGACATCGTGGGGCTGACCGTTTTCCATAAGCTCATTGATCAAATGATGTATCGTAGGATAGGTATCATAGTAATCTTTGTCCGTAAAATCTTTATCGTCAAAGAGTATATTACTGCTTCTGTGCTCACTATCCTGAGGCAGAAGAGCGCTCTCTTTAAGACGCATAAAGAAATACGGATCCTTCTTCACAATTTCAGAAGCGAAAAACTCCTGCAGCAAAGCTATTCTCTGCTTGCGTCTGTCAATCCTGCGTCTTGCTGTTCGGAATGACCGCCTATCAGCAGACTGCTGAGCTTCATCAAAAAGATGAACACCCCACATCAAATTATTCTTATATTTTCTTATCCTATAACTCTCGTCGGTTACAGCCCAGCCGACGGAATTGGTTCCGATATCCAAACCCAGAAAATATTTTTTGTTTTCCACTTGACAAACCTCCTTAAATATGCTATTCTATATACATAGGATTTACTACCCTATAAAATTACACTACGAGTTCAAATAAAGATTTTTCCAAACCGTTCGGCATTTGCCGTTCGCACAAGTGTTGTGCATTTTGAGCCTTGCTGTTAAGCAAGGCTTTTATTTTTTTATATTATATCATCACATAAATTACTTGTCAATTATTAACTGTACAAAAGAATGTACAGTTCAACGAATAAAACAGATTTTGTAAAAATCAACAAAAAGCAGAACTCGTTATTGTATATATTTACAATGAATCAATGTTAACAAAAATAGCCATCTTCAAGGACTGACCTCAAAAAAGATTTTATGCCAATCTTTAACAAACCAGCGCCGTTTCAAGAGGTGTTCATCCTAACGTGTTTTAGTGTACCTGTTCGCGTCTCTTTACTTCGGCAAGCTCAGATACGTTCTGAATAACATTAAAGCTGTACAAGTACTCAAATGCTCTGCGGTAAGTCCCAACCATCCACGCTGCCGCGCAGATTGTTAGCGATTCCCCATATCGTGCGGTGCAGCTCAGCACGCTCCTGCTCTTTTCTATTATCTATCATAGGACATTACTCGCTTTCTTACAAATTGATTATGTTTAGGTAATTATAACATATTTCACCCGACAAATCAATACCTCTTTGTGTATATTTGAGCTATTTTAGTACAATTATTTGGACTTGTAGCTTAAATTAGTTTGTTATGTCATATGCATCGACATCGACTATTAACTATTTGCCAGTATATTGTATCTATCTTGTAATCAATATAGATACAATATTCCAATACACACAAAAACCCGGTGCCTGTCCCCAAGCACCGGGTAATAGTTATTATTCAATTTATACATCGGTACCATTTCAGCTTTTCTTCTTGCTGCGATAGATATCTACTGGGTTACCGTCTTTGTCTTTCCAATCAGTCCAACCATTATTTGATTGATTCATAACAACTACACCAGCAAATGACGGCGAGCACTCACCAAGTTCTGCATCTTCAAGCAGCTTCCCATTGTCATCGAACTGCATATTGGATCTTACCTGTTTTGCTTTTTGAGATACTCCGACATCTTCTGTAATTCCAAGAACACTTCCCTTTTTCAATGTCCACTTTCCGTTGATTACCTCTGCACTTGCTTTAACATCCTTATTATCCGATTTTTTCTTCCTTTTGAAATAATATGTCCCATTAGGAATCAGCTTTCCTTTTTGATTATCAACTGCGCTATCAAAAATATCAGACTTGGTTTCTGTCTTCGGATAGATAACGATTCCGTCAAAAGATGACAGAAGCTGAGTTACTATATTTATATCAAGAGCAAACAATTCCGTATCAGACACTTGGCTCTTTTCAAATATGGTATGAAGCATAGCTTCTTTTTCATCATAATCATCTACCTCGATTGCAAAAGCTCTTTTCAAGGCAGTTACATTTCTATATCCATCGTGTTCCAAGTTATACATTCTCTGCTCAAAATTCTGAGAACCGGTTTTTCCGATCTTTATCAGACCTGGAACAACAGTTGTCATAATGTATATTATGCCTCTGCTCATACATATCCGTCCTTCCTATATGATTTCAAATATGTTGTCATTTTGATTATATCATATATTAGGCAAGCGGTCAATAGCCAAACACACAAAAACCCGGCGCCTGTCCCCAGGCACCGGGTCATTATTGTGCATATTTTCGGGCTTCCTCAGCTCAGCCTTACCTCTACATCAATGTCCTTCCACCCTTTCGAGTGCAGCACACCGTTTGTTTTGGCTTTAAAGGCTTTTGCATCTTCGGATGTTACCCTGAAATTTACTGCAAGTTCTATGCGGTCAGGATTATTTCCCAGCCTCTGCGATTGCAGCCTGAGCAGCGGCCAGTCTTGCGATCGGCACGCGGAAAGGCGAGCAGGATACATAGTCAAGACCGATCTTGTGGCAGAACTCAACAGACGAAGGATCGCCGCCGTGCTCACCGCAGATACCGCAGTGGAGCTTCGGATTTACAGGCTTGCCAAGCTCAATAGCCATCTTCATCAGCTTGCCTACGCCATCCTGATCCAGCTTAGCAAACGGATCAGACTCGAAGATCTTAGCATCATAGTAAGCGTTCAGGAACTTGCCTGCATCGTCTCTGGAGAAGCCATAGGTCATCTGTGTCAGGTCGTTTGTACCGAAGCAGAAGAAGTCAGCATTAGCTGCGATCTCGTCGGCTGTAAGAGCAGCTCTCGGGATCTCGATCATTGTACCAACTTCATACTTGAGGTCGGAGCCAGCCTCAGCAATAACAGCGTCAGCGGTCTCAACAACGATCTTCTTAACGAACTTGAACTCCTTAACATCGCCTACCAGCGGGATCATGATCTCGGGCTTAACAGTCCAGTCGGGATGCTTCTTGGCAACGTTGATAGCAGCCTTGATAACAGCCTTGGTCTGCATCTTAGCGATCTCAGGATATGTAACTGCCAGACGGCAGCCTCTGTGACCCATCATCGGGTTGAACTCGTGCAGCGAGGAGATGATGTTCTTGATGGTCTCAACGCTCTTGTTCTGAGCCTTAGCGAGGGCCTCGATGTCAGCTTCCTCGGTAGGAACGAACTCATGGAGCGGAGGATCAAGGAATCTGATGGTAACAGGATTGCCTTCCAGAGCCTCATAGAGAGCCTCGAAGTCGCCCTGCTGCATCGGCTCGATCTTAGCAAGAGCAGCCTCTCTCTCTTCAACAGTATCGGAGCAGATCATCTCTCTGAATGCAGCGATTCTGTCAGCCTCGAAGAACATATGCTCTGTACGGCAGAGACCGATACCCTCAGCGCCCAGCTCTCTTGCCTTCTTAGCGTCAGCAGGAGTATCAGCGTTGGTTCTTACTTTGAGCTTTCTGTACTTGTCAGCCCAAGCCATGATCTTGCCGAACTCGCCTGCGATAGTAGCGTCAACAGTGGGGATGATGCCGTCGTAGATGTTACCGGTAGTACCGTCGATGGAGATGTAATCGCCCTCAACGAAGGTCTTGCCAGCCAGCTCGAACTTCTTGTTAGCTTCGTCCATCTTGATGTCGCCGCAGCCGGATACGCAGCATTCGCCCATACCTCTTGCAACAACAGCAGCGTGAGATGTCATACCGCCGCGAACAGTCAGGATACCCTGAGCAGCCTTCATACCGGTGATATCCTCAGGAGAGGTCTCAAGTCTTACGAGGATGACCTTCTCGCCCTTTGCAGCCCACTCAACAGCGTCGTCAGCAGTGAATACTATCTTACCGCAAGCAGCTCCGGGAGAAGCGCCGAGGCCCTTGCCGAGAGGAGTAGCAGCCTTGATAGCCTTTGCATCGAACTGGGGATGGAGCAGAGTGTCGAGGTTTCTGGGGTCGATCATCGCAACAGCTTCCTGCTCGGTCTTGTGGCCCTCAGCAACGAGGTCGCAAGCGATCTTCAGAGCAGCCTGAGCGGTTCTCTTACCGTTTCTGCACTGGAGCATATAGAGCTTGCCGTCTTCAACGGTGAACTCCATGTCCTGCATATCGTGATATCTGTCCTCAAGGATCTTGCATACCTTTACGAACTCTTCATAAGCAGCGGGGAACTTCTCTGCCATCTCTTCGATAGGCATAGGAGTACGAACGCCGGCAACAACGTCTTCGCCCTGTGCGTTGGTCAGGAACTCGCCCATGAGCTTGTTCTCGCCGGTAGCAGGGTCACGGGTGAAGGCAACGCCTGTGCCGCAGTTGTCGCCCATGTTGCCGAATGCCATAGACTGTACGTTAACAGCGGTGCCCCAGCTAAAGGGGATATCGTTGTCACGTCTGTAAACGTTAGCTCTCGGGTTGTCCCAAGAACGGAATACTGCCTTGATAGCGCCTACGAGCTGCTCCTTGGGGTCAGAGGGGAAGTCAGAGCCGATCTTAGCCTTATACTCGGCCTTGAACTGCATAGCCAGCTCCTTGAGGTCAGCAGCGGTAAGCTCAACGTCCTGCTTAACGCCTCTCTTTTCCTTCATCTGGTCGATCAGCTGCTCAAAATACTTCTTGCCGACTTCCATAACAACGTCGGAATACATCTGGATGAATCTTCTGTAGCAGTCCCAAGCCCATCTCTCGTTGCCGGACTTCTTAGCGATAGTATCAACAACAGTCTCGTTAAGGCCGAGGTTGAGGATAGTGTCCATCATACCGGGCATGGAAGCTCTTGCGCCGGAACGTACGGATACGAGCAGCGGATTGTCCTTATCGCCGAACTTCTTGCCGGTGATGCCTTCCATTTTAACGATGTACTCGTTGATCTCAGCCATGATCTCATCGCTGATACCGCCGTCCTCATAATACTGAGTGCAGGCCTCGGTTGTGATCGTAAAGCCCTGGGGAACGGGAAGACCGATGTTGGTCATCTCAGCGAGGTTAGCGCCCTTACCGCCGAGAAGCTCTCTCATGCTGGCGTTGCCTTCCGAGAAAAGGTAACAATACTTTGCCATTGGTTTTCTACCTCCAAAATTTTTGAATTCCGCATAAACGGCCGCAGAGCCGTTCCTTCGCGCAGCTTTGCGTTCCGGGCAGCGGTAACATATATATTATAACAGATTTGCCTTTAAAATAAAAGGCTTTTCATAGTTTTTTTAATTTTAATTTTTCTACAAGATTTAGGAGGCGTTTTTGGCTATATTATACAAAGCGGGATGTATATCCGGCATCCCGGCTCCGGAAAGGGGCAGAAGAGGAAATACCAAGCTCTGCAAGGCTCGAAACATTTCTTAAAATATTGTAAATTTTTGGTGAAATTCTTGTAATTAACTGCCTTGTGTTATAAAATATAATCAGATAGATAGGCCGCAGGCAGATATAGCCCGAAAGAACAGAAGAAAGCAAAGGAAAGGAGCTGAAAGCTATGCTGAGACTGTCAGGAAAGCCCGTATTCGGCGGGATAGCCAGAGGACGCCTCTTCTACTTCCAGCCGGATGAGAATGAAGTTACAAAACGTCTTATCAAGGACACAGCCCTGGAGCTGGAAAGATACGGATACGCCAAAGACAAAGCCCTGGCCGAGCTTGACGAGCTCTACACCACCGCTCTCGAAAAGATCGGCGAGAACGAAGCGGGTATCTTCCTTATCCATAAAATGCTCATCGAGGACGAAGCCTTCGCCTCTCAGATACACCGCCGGATCGCCGACGACCATTTCAGCGCCGACTATGCCGTCGCTCAGACCGCCCGCGACCTTGCCCATGCCTTTTCAAAGAACAGCTCCGAATACATCAAGAGCCGCTCGGCAGACCTCAAGGATGTCTGCGACCGGCTGATACGCCATATCCAGAACAAGGCCGAAAAGCGAATAGAGCTCAAGGAGAAGGTCATCCTCTGTGCCGACGACCTTATGCCCTCCGAGACAATGCAGATCGACCTCTCCAACGTTCTTGCCATAGTCACCTGCTACGGCTCCTCCAATTCTCATACCGCTATCCTCGCCAGGACTATGAACATTCCCGCGATAATCGGCATCGGTGCCGAGAAGCTCAGTATGCTCCGGGATATGGAAGCTATAGTCAACGGCTACGACGGCGATCTCCTCATCGACCCGGACGAGGAGACTATCCGCACCATCAACCGCATCGAAGAGGAAGAAGCCAAAAAGCGCGAGCTGCTTAAACGCTTCAAGGGCCGCAGGAACATTACCCTCGACGGAACAGAGATACAGGTCTATGCCAATATCGCCGGCCTCAATGACCTTAACTACGCCCTGGAGAACGACTGCGGAGGCATCGGCCTCTACCGCAGCGAGTTCCTCTATCTTGGCCGCAGCAATATGCCGGAGGAGGACGAGCAGTTCTTCAACTACCGCCAGGTGCTGGAGCGAATTGGCGGAAAGAGAGTCGTTATAAGGACTATGGATGCCGGAGCCGATAAGAATATCAAGTATTTCGGCCTTGCCAAGGAAGAGAACCCCGCTCTCGGAGTCCGTTCTATAAGGCTCTGCCTGATGCGCCCCGAGATGTTCAAGACCCAGCTCCGCGCTCTGCTGCGTGCCTCGGTCTACGGCAACCTCGCACTGATGCTCCCGTTGATAACCGATGTCAATGAGATCAGACAGGCCAAGAAGCTGATCGAAGAGGCCAAGGAGCAGCTCCGCGCCCGCAATCTCCCCTACCGCGAGGATGTCCCCGTCGGGATCATGATAGAGACCCCTGCCGCTGTCATCCTCAGCGACGAGCTGGCAAAGGAATCGGATTTCTTCTCCATCGGCACCAACGACCTTGAACAGTATGTGCTTGCCTTTGACAGACAGAATCTCATGCTGGAAAGCTATTTTGAAGGCCGCAGCCATAAAGCCCTGCTGAAATTCATCGGCATGACCTGCGACAACGCACATAAAAACGGCATCCCTGTCAGCATCTGCGGAGAGCTGGGAGCCGACCTTACACTTACCGAGGATTTCCTCAGGCTGGGTGTCGATGCGCTGTCCGTTACCCCCTCCCAGATACTCCCCCTGCGCCAGCATATCAGGACGCTCCGCCTTGAAGAGCGCCGGCAGTTAGCAGGAGCGAGAGCAGGTATCTGAAAGGCTTTCCCCGGAAAAAATAATAATCTGACTATCCCGCTGACACACCACACATATTCCTTAAACAAAAGGCTTTTTATCTTGCTTTGCTATCCCCCGCCTCCGGCGGGGGATAGCAAAGCGTTGGTCTAATTGCTGTAATCTCCTAAATAAGGTGTTTGAAAATGGTGTGTCAAAGGGATAACCATAAATAATAAAACAAAACGGTATATCACCCTGCCATGCGGCGGAGAGATATACCGTTTTTTGCGATACCGCTTCCTATGCTTTTCAGCCGCCCTGCAAGAGCATGGGCTGGAGCTGCCTGCCCTGAAGCGCCAGCTCTGTCGTTTCGGGTATCCTTTCAAAGTCTGCTACGATCGAATTCGGCTTCGCCGCAAAATTATCCTGTCGGTATGGTACGAAATAATAGTTCTTGTAGTTTTGCAGCGCACCTATATTCTTTGCACAGGCTGCGAGAGCATCGTTGGTCGAGATAGCGATGACCACCGGCCGCTGGTTCCTGATATGGGATTTGACCGCCATAGTCGCGGGGGTATCGGTTATCCCCAGCGCCAGCTTTGCAGCAGTATTGGCTGTGCAGGGAGCAACAACGATGATATCGAAGAGCTTTTTCGGGCCGATGGGCTCGGCTCCCTCTATCGTCGCGATAACGCTCCTGCCGGTTATCCGCTCTATCGCCGCGATATTCTCGGCGGCGCTCCCGAAGCGGCTGTTCACTGCGGCGGCATTGAAGCTCATAACGGGGAACACCTCAGCGCCCAGCTCTCTGAGCCTTTCGGCAGCTTTGAAGGCCTTTTCAAAGGTGCAGAAGGAGCCTGTCAGCACAAAGCCGACCCTTTTGCCTTCAAGTGACATTTCCCACTCCCCTTTCGGATATGATGTTTTCCACCGCAGCGGCGATGCAGCGCCCCGCGGTAACGGGAGCCACCTTTCCGGGAAGGGCGAGAGCGTGGATATATCTTACGCCTGTCTTGCGGAGAGCCTCTTTATCGGCCCCTCCGGGGAGCGAGGCGAGATCTATTATGAGGCTCCCCGGCCCGACTCTGCGGAGAACATCCTCCGTAAACAGCAGAGCGGGAGCCGTGTTTATTATCGTGTCAAAGCAAGGCACGAGTGCTGCCAGAGCCCTGATGTCAGCGCTCCGGCAGCCGACATTCTCAGCCTCAGCGGCAGCATCCGGCCGCCTTACAGCGCAGGTAACATCGGCTCCAGCCCCTTTGAAGAGCAGCGCCGCTGCCCTGGCTACATTTCCGAAGCCGGTTATCAGGACTCTGCTGCCGTGGACAGTTTCCGCCTGCTCCTGCATGGCGATCATCAGCGCACCCTCAGCAGTAGGGATACAGTTTCTTACCACCAGCTCTCTGCGGGCAAAGCAATCGGTATACTCAAAGCCCGCTTCTGACGTCTCCGAGATCAGCCCCGGATCGGCCTTGCCGCCGATGACGAGCCCTCCGGGCGCCAAAGTCCCAAGCAGAGCCCGCAGGCCGACCCGGCTGCCGTCAGGGAGCGGGATAAGACAGCCCTCCCCGCCCGGCTCAGACTTTGTCGGCAGCGGAAGAACGAGCACATCCGGCTTCGGCATAGCAGCCCCGGGCTCTGCGGTCATAACGGCACCCCCCGGCACCGCTGATGTCCTGTAAGCGTATACTCTGAAGCTCTCCGCAAGTTTTTCGCACATATATATCTGCCTTGCGTCTCCGCCGACGGCAAGGATAGTCGTTTTATCCATTCTCTCAGCCTCCGAATGAAAAGTTGCTACGCCTTATACTATGCTTTCAGAGAGGATAAGGTGAATATATCAGCTCCGCTGTCATAGTTCAGCCCGCAGGAGAATAAGATGTCTTTGAGGACACGCCGTCGCCGGGGCGGCAGGACGAAAGGAAAGGTGCGAAAATGACAGCATTCAAGGAAAAGGCAAAGGCTCTGCCATATTCCGAGCCCATCGGCCTTACGAGATCGCAGGCCGAAAGAAGGCATGATCTCAGCGGCAGCAACCGCATCGACACAGGCCGGAAGCACAGCGCTGCGGCAATATTTGCGGGGCAGTTCCGCGATCTTATGGTGATGATCCTGCTGATCGCAGCGGGAGTCTCGGTCATCATAGGTGAGTATGCCAACGCCATACCTATTGCGGCGATAGTCGTTCTCAATGCCCTGCTGGGCTTCATACAGGAATACCGCGCCGAGAAAACACTGGAAAAGCTGGCCGAGCTCACCGCCCCGACAGCAAGAGCCTGGCGGGACGGCTCCCTTACCCGGCTCCCGGCCGAGGAGCTGGTAGTGGGGGATGTCATCGAACTGGAAGCGGGCGACCGTGTCCCCGCCGACTGCCTTATATTAAGCAGCAAGGGGCTCTGCTGCGACGAATCCCTGCTGACAGGGGAATCCTGCGCCGTCGAAAAGCGTCCCGGAACCGGTGAAGCCGTTATCGGGGAGCCGAACCTTCCTTATATGGTCTATATGGGGACGATATGTCTGAAAGGAAAGGCACGCGCCGAGGTAACAGCCATCGGCAGGCATACACAGATGGGAGCTGTCTCAGATATGATCGGCTCTGCCTCCCCGGACGAGACTCCCCTGCAAAAGCGTCTCGGCGAGCTGGGAAAGATACTCGCTGCGATCTGCATCGCTGTCTGCGTGCTGGTCTTTTTTGCGGGGATACTTCGCGGAGAAAGAGTGCTGGATATGCTGATGACCTCTATTTCCATAGCTGTCGCAGCTATCCCCGAGGGACTCCCCGCCGCAGTTACGATAGCTCTGGCGCTGGCTGTCCGCAGGATGCTTGCCCGGAACGCGCTTGTCACAGGGCTGCACTCTGTCGAAACCCTGGGCTGCGCCTCGGTGATATGTACCGACAAAACAGGGACTCTGACTCAGAACCGCATGACAGTTGATAAACTGGTCGTCTGCGGAGAGCGAGACACTGCCCTCAGCATATCCGACAGCGGCGCTCTCACCGACTCCGAGGGAAATCCCCTTCTCCCTGGGGATAATGCCGCGCTCAAGGAGCTGCTTTGCTGCGCAGCGGTCTGCAACGATGCCCGCCTGGAGCAGGTGGATATCTCCGACAAGCGCGACCGTGGCGGCGAGACATCCGGCCTGCGGGCCTTCGGCGACCCGACGGAATGTGCTCTGCTGGAGGCTGCCCTCCGTGCCGGGACAGATGCCGAGAGCCTCCGCCTTGCAAGAACAGACGAACAGCCCTTTGACAGCGCGAACAGGTATATGACTGTTACTGTAAAAACAGCAGAGGGAGAAGAGCGGGTCTACAAGAAAGGCGCCCCGGATGTCGTACTCAGCAGCGCCCGATGGTTTCTCGGTCAGGACGGGACTATGCTCCCCTTAGGAGAGGCGCGGGCGGAAGCTTTCTCAGGGAGGACAGAGGCTCTGGCCTCTGACGGGATGCGTGTACTGGGCTTCTCTGTCAGCATCGGCGGGAAAGAGGCTCTGCTGGGGCTGGCTGCTATGACCGACCCTCTCCGTCCCGAGGCGAGGAAGGCTGTCCGGGAATGTCAGAAGGCCGGGATCAGGACAGTAATGATAACCGGCGACCACAAGCTCACAGCCTGCGCTGCCGCCCGGGATGCAGGCATACTCAAGGACGGTATGCGGGCATTTACGGGGGCTGAACTCGACAGGATGTCTGACGACGCTCTGGACGATGCGCTGGATGCGGCAGCGGTCTTTGCAAGAGTCTCCCCCGAGCACAAGCTGCGGATAGTCAGAGCCTTCAAGCGAAGGAAAAATGTCTGCGCCATGACAGGCGACGGAGTCAACGATGCTCCCGCCGTCAAGGAGGCCTCCATCGGGGTAGCTATGGGGCTGAACGGGACCGACGTCACCAAGCAGGCCGCAGACTGTGTCCTGCTGGACGACAATTTTGCGACACTGGTCTCGGCTGTAGAGGAAGGCCGCACGATCTACGGCAATATCCGCAAATTCGTCCGCTATCTGATCTCCTGCAATATCGGGGAGATACTGACTATGCTCTGCGGGATGATAATGGGGCTGCCACAGGTACTGCTGCCGGCTCAGCTACTGCTGGTCAACCTTGTCACCGACGGGCTCCCCGCCATCGCGCTGGGAGTCGAGCCTTCGGAAAAAGGGGTAATGGAGCGCCCGCCCAGGGGAGAAAACGAGAGCTTTTTCAGCGGAGGTCTGCTGGGAAGGATGCTGCTGCGGGGAGCCTTCATCGGGCTGGCGACGCTGGCCTCCTTTACTGTCCTGCTGTCTGCCGGCAGCGGACTTACAGCAGCCCGGACAGGAGCTCTGGCAACGCTTGTCATCTCCCAGCTCATACACGTCTTTGAATGTAAGAGCGAGACCGAGCCGCTGCACAGGATCAGGCTCCGGAACAACCCCTTTATGATCTTTTCAGTGCTGCTGTCGCTGGCTTGTCTGCTTGGGTGCATAACAGTGCCTCCACTGGCGGAAGCCTTTGCGCTGACAAAGCTCGGAGCCTCCGGATGGCTGATCTGCGGAGCATTCGCAGCCGCGCCCGCCCTGCTGGGAGCCTTAGTGCGAAGATAGTGCAGCAGAGCGCAGGAGCAGATACAAAGAAAGACCGTATATCCCCCGCCGCCGGCTGAGAGGACATACGGTCTTCATTTTTTGTATCGCTGCGGCCGTGTCTGACCGCTTTATGTCTTGCTGCCTGCGAACTGTGTCTGATAGAGCTGATAATACTTGCCGTGCTGAGCGATGAGCTCTTCATGGCTGCCTGCCTCGGATACACGCCCCTGGTCGATGACAACGATCTTGTCAGCATCCCGGATAGTCGAAAGGCGGTGTGCGATTATCAGAGATGTGCGGTCTTTCATCAGAGCGACCATAGCAGACTGGATGTGCATCTCTGTCCTCGTATCGACAGAGGAAGTCGCTTCATCAAGGATAAGGATCTTCGGATCGGCAAGCACCGCTCTGGCGATGGAGAGGAGCTGCCTCTGCCCCTGGGAGAGGTTTGAGCCGCCCTCAGAAAGGACAGTATCGTATTTCTCCGGCAGCCGCTCGATGAATTCGTCGGCGTAGGCTTTATCGGCTGCCGCCGCGACTTCTTCGGCGGTAGCATCGGCGCGGCCGTAACGGATGTTGTCTCCGATAGTCCCCGAGAAGAGGACAGTATCCTGCAGCACTATAGCTATCGACCTTCGCAGCTCTTCGATCGGTATCCGGGTTATATCCATACCGTCAACGGTTATTGTCCCCTCGTCGGCATCGTAAAATCTGGTCAGGAGATTGACGACTGTCGTTTTGCCCGAGCCTGTCGAACCGACTATGGCGATCTTCTGACCTTTCTTTACCCAAAGATCCAGCCCTCTGAGCACCGGCTTGTCCTTGTTGTAGCCAAAGGTTATGTTCTTGAAGTCGATATCTCCGCGGACATCGTTATGATCGAAGGGGAGTTCTCCGCCGACAGGCTCAGGCTCGGCCTCCATTACCTCGAAGATACGCTCTGCTCCGGCTATCGCTGTCTGTATATTGGCATACTGATTGGCGATCTCGTTGATCGGGCGGGAAAACTGCTTGGAATAGAGTATGAATGCCTGTATTGTTCCGACAGTTATCCAGCCCTGTATGCTGAACCAGCCTCCGAAAGCCGCGATGAGGACAAATCCGAAGTTTGAGATACAGTTCATCAGCGGGCCCATCATGCCGCCGCAGATCTGCGCCTTGATACCGGTTTTTCTGAGCTCGTTGCTCATAGCTCTGAATTCCTCTATGGAATCCTGCTCCTTGGAATAGGCGACCACAGTTCTGTAGCCTGTTACCGTCTCCTCGACATGGCCGTTGATCTTTCCGAGTATGATCTGCTGCTCGACAAAAAACTTCTTCATATATTTTGTCATCTTTGCAGAGACGAATATGGTAATGAATATAGTCGAGATAGAGATCAGCGTCAGCAGCGGGGAATAGGTGAGCATTATTATGAATGTTCCCAGAACTGTCAGGATACCGGAGATCAGCGAACCGATGGATTGTGAAACGGTAGTCGAGATATTCTCGACATCGTTGGTCATACGGCTCATAAGGTCGCCGTGCCGGTGGTCGTCGATATACTTTATGGGAAGATGCACAAGACTTCCGAAGAGATCCCGCCTCATCGTCCGGACAGTGACCTGCGAGAGCTTTGCCGATATCCTGCCCTGAAGATAGGTCATAACGGCAGACACGGCATAAACTACCGCCAGAAGGATAAGCGTGTCAACGAGCTTATCCATATCTACTCCCGATCTGTTTTCATTGGGAGTAATGCTGTCAATGGCGACCTGCTGTATCTTCGGAGCCAGCAGACCCATAACAGTTATCGTCAGCATTACCGCCAGCAGCATAAAGAAGAGATATTTACTCCTGCCGATATATCTCAGCAGCTTTTTGAGAGTCTTTGTGCCGTTTTTCGGCTTTTCGGCGGTGATACGCGCCGAGTGGGGGCCTGCGGGCCCTCTGCCCCTGTTGGGGCCCATATTCGGTACGGGCGGCATTACTCCTCACCTCCCGTTCTGACCTGCGAGCGATAGATATCCTGATATACTGCGCAGCCTGCCAGCAGTTCCTCGTGGGGTGCGCAGGCTACAAGCCTTCCGTGGTCTATGACAGCGATCCTGTCGCAGTCCTTGACCGAAGCGATCCTCTGGGCTATGGTTATGACAGTAGTCCCCTTCAGGCTCTCGCGGAGCTTCTGCCTGAGGCTTGCCTCTGTTCTGAGGTCGAGAGCAGAGGTGGAGTCGTCAAAGATAAGTATCTCCGGCTTTTTGAGGACAGCTCTGGCTATCGAGAGCCTCTGCTTCTGACCGCCGGAGAGCGAGGCGCCCTTCTCGGCAATGCGGGAATCGTATCCCTCCGGCATATTGGAGACAAATTCGTCAGCCTGAGCGATCTTAGCTGCCTCTACGACTTCTTCGTCGGTGGCATCCTTTTTGCCCCAGCGGATATTTTCCGCAACAGAGGCCGAGAACAGCTCGCTCTTTTGCAGGACAATGCCTATACGGCTGCGGAGATCGGACAGCTCATAGCTCCTGACGTCTGCTCCGTCAACCAGCACCTCGCCGCTGACGGCATCGTAAAATCTCGGTATAAGATTGACCAGCGAGCTTTTTCCGGAACCGGTAGCGCCGAGGATAGCGATGTTCTCACCCTTTGCGATCTTGAGGTCTATCTCAGCCAGCACCGGTCTGCCGGTGGAGGAGGGATAAGCGAAGGAAACGTTCCTGAATTCAACTGTTCCCTGCTCTGCCCCTTCTGCGCCCTGCCCGTCGGAGATGACAGGCTCTGTCGCCAGGACTTCATTGAGCCTTTTTGCGGAAGCCGAGGCTCTGGAAATACTCTGCGACATCATCGAGAGCATCATTATCCCGTGAAGGATCTGTGTAACGTAGGTAACTGCCGCCATTACTTCTCCGACCTTCAGCTCCCTGGCCTCGACCTGCAGTCCGCCGATGTATATGACAGCCAGTACCGCGGCGTTCATTATCAGCATGAGCAGCGGCCCCAGCAGAGCCATTAGCCGCATGACTTTGAGGTTTGAATCCATAAGTGCGCCGTTGGCTGCATCAAAGCGTTCTGTCTCGCTCTGCTCGCGGACATAGGCTTTGACTACTCTCGCTCCGGTAACGTTCTCCTGCATAACGGTGTTGACATTATCCAGCTTTCCGGCAACTATAGTATAAAGCGGATTGGCAAAGCGCATTATAAGCACGACGATCAGCACTTCAAGCGGCAGAGAGACAGCTACCACGATCCCGAACCGGACATTGAGCTGCATCATCATGAAAACTCCGCCGATAAGGAACATTATGTTCCTTACGAACATACGCAGTGCGAAATCCACAAGCTGCTGGATAGCCGTTATATCCGTAGTCAGCCTGGTCACCAGCGAGCCGGTAGTGAATTTATCCGTCTGCTGGAAGGAGAGCCCCATGACCCGGGAAAAGACATCGTTGCGCAGGTCTCTTGCAAAGCCCTGGGAGGCGACTCCGCTGAAGGCGGACGAAGCCGATCCGCAGCAGCCTCCGAGGATTATCGTCAGCATCATTATTATCCCTGTCGAGAGGATCACATCCATATTCTGCGGCAGGACACCGTCATCGACGATCTGGGAAAGCAGCTTCGGCTGCAAAAGATCGACAAAGACCTCTCCTACCATCGCAAGAGGAGCCAGCAGCGCAAAAAGCGTATATGGCTTCAGGTATCTTGCCAGCTTCAATTATCTCCCTCCTCCAGCATATTAACCAATATCTGTCTGAGGACAGTGTTGAGGCGGGCCTTATCCTCTTCGCTTATGCCCCTCATCATTATATCGTCCAGCCTATGGCAGCGGCTGCGGATGAATTCATCCTGCTCCCTGCCCTTCTCTGTGATATAGACAAAAACCTTCCGCCTGTCGTTCATATCTGTCTCGCGCCTTACCAGGCCGTCCTGCTCCATTTTCCCCAGGGCGGTGGAGACAGACGGAGTCGAGAGCTTGGCTCTTTTTGCCAGCTCGACCTGAGTTATCCCGTCCTGCTCGCAGAGGATACGGAACATCCTGCGGTAGCCGATGGAAAGCCCCTCCGAGTCGCAGTCGCGGCTCATCAGATGCCCGAAGAGCTTGGAGATATCGTTGATATACATCGAGGGCAGAGCGTCTTTGTTTTCCAGAAGGCGCTTATGCCGAGCCAGCTCCGGCGATATTTCTTTCATATTATTTCCCCCTTCAAAAAATTCGTTAAGCATCTAATTAGTTTCCTAATTATTATACACCTAATTATTTTGTTTGTCAAGTGCCCTCAGAAAAAAGCAAAGCGGCATATCTCCCGTTCTCTGTCGGGGAGACACACCGCTTTACAGCCGGATACAGCTATCCGCTTTGCCTGTTTATTCTTCAAAGGGTATACCGAAATGTGTAAGGATATCCATCGCGGTCTTGGCGTTGAATCTGAGCTCATCGACTTCGTCCATGAACTGACATTCCTTCATCTCATCGTCGGTATACGGGTCTGAACACTTCCTTATATCCTCCCGGAGCTCTGCCAGAGTGTCGTCTGTCATCCACTTAGGCCTCTGAGGTACTGTATTCGTCTCCATATAGTTCACCACCTATTGATCTGTAAATTGTTATCTGAACATTTTGGGCATACCGTTGAACATAATCCTTCTGACGGTATGGACATCGTGATATCCGTTCTCGCAGATACATTCGTAGAGGTTGCCTTCTGCAAAGTTATCGCAGAAGACAAAGGTATCGGTCAGCGCAGACATAGCTTTTATCTGCGGAGTAAGGTTCGGCTCAGCGATATCCTTGTCGGCTGTCCCGGAATAGATATAGAAATCCCCGGCGGAAAAGCCGTTCTCTCTGACGCTGTCTGCCAGGAGCTTTGCCGTCGCCTCAGACTGCGAGCCGCCGCCCTTGACCTCCACTGCCCAGCAGTCGCCGCACATGGGGAGGAAATATCCGAAGAGATCGAGCCTGTTCATGAACACCGACCATGTTGTGACTCCGCCCATGGAGAAGCCGCCCATAGCTCTGTGGAAGCGGGAAGCTCTGAGAGCTTCGTCGGTAGTATCCTCAGCGAAGGTAGGATATTTCTTTTCAAAGAGGGGGATGATATCGTTTGTGAGCTCAAGGTGGAAATCCAGGCAGTTCACAGCAGCATCGGAGCAGTATTCATTATAATATGACACAGCACAGATGATAAAGGGCTCGCATCTGCCCTCAGCCAGCATAGTATCGAGCATCCTTGTTATATCGCTGCCCTTGCCCTCGCCGCCGAGATACCATTCGGGGCTGTCGCTGCCGCCGTGCATAAGATACAGCACATTGTATCTCACGGTGCGGTCGTTCTCATCAAAGCCTGCGGGCAGATACACCAGCGCAGATTTTTTATACCTCTTCCCGTCTCCGCTGCGGTGGTCGCAGGTCTCATAATCAAATCTCACAACGCTGCCGGCTGGCGCTTTGCTGCCGGAATAATCCGCAAGAGGGCTGCGGTAAGCGTTATCTTCAAAAGATCTGTTCTCAGACATTTCTTTCCTCCTTAGAACCTGTTGCAAAACAAGGGGCGCACACTTATGCACCCCCCGCTTTGTTCTCTCCCTTATTTTATTTTTTGGCTTTAACCTCTGACGGCCTTCTTTGCCCCCGGCGGCACCCCTCCGCCGGCGAAAAGCCGTTTGCGGTATATATTTAAGCGCAGGAAGCGCTTATTTACAAACTGACCAGCTCTGTAAAGAGCTTCTCCCTGTCGAAATCTCCGTCCTCAAAGCCGGGGATCTCTTTTATCGCCTTGCAGACAGCCAGGCTGACCTGAGTCATTATGGCGCTCTGGCGTTCATCGGAAAGATCGGAGCTGCCGGTGACTGTCATAGTCGCCAGGCCGGATGAAGCGAGCCAGAGGATCCTGTAATAGCACTCCGCCTTTTTCTCATCCATGTTATAGATCCGCATGACGGCATCTTTTATCAGCCCGAAGGAATAATCGAAGGTCTCGCCGGAGCCTCCTTTGCCGGAATAACCCGGTGTCAGGAAGATCAGCTTATAGAGCTCCTTCTCTTCCGCAGCGAAGCGCATATACTGGTGCCCGATACCGAGGAAAGGTATCTTCTCCTCAAAGCCCCGCAGGATATATTCCTTATATACCAGCCTTGCTGCCCGGAACACTTCCGTTTTCAAGGCTTCGATGCTGTCAAAATACGAGAATATCGGATGTGTCGAGACGCCGAGCATTCTGGCGATATTTCTGGCGGTAACGGAATCTATCCCGCCCTTTCGTGTCTGCTCCAGCGCCGCATCTATTATCTGTTCTTTGGTCACTATATTTTTAGGCGGCATTTCCCTGCTCCTTTTATGCGTGACTTCCGTTCCGTAACACCTGTTACACGCATATTATATCATCGCAGCTCCGGCCTGTCAATAGAATATCGTCAAGAACTTCCGCATCTCACCATTTATTTACAAAATCAGCAAATTCCGACAAACGCACCGCAATATTCGGTCAGTGAGGCGTCGCCTCGGGGTAAAGCCAAAAAACAGCCGCAGTGCGAGGGGACGAACTGCGGCTGTTATCACCGGGATCAGAGCTTAGCCTGAAGGGACGATTTGAATGCGCCGTCCTCCAGCTTATCGACAGCCGCTTGTGCAGCAGCCTTAGCCGCATCTGTGCCGCTCTCTTCATAGGTCAGGACAGCGTCCTCGGCGCGGTGCTCGGCCAGGAGCTGAGCTGTGATGACCTCTCTTAGCTTCTTGACCCAGAGCTCATAAGCATCGGTGTTCAGGTGAACATAGTGGTCTGAGGTATATTCCTCGGCGAGACCGCCCTGCGGGTTCTTGAGCATAGTCGTGATGTCGATAAAATTGACATCCGGTTTCTCAGCGCAGTACTGCTGCATGAGCTCATTGAAGCGGTCAACTTCGGCGTTGTCGAGAACGCTGTCGATCATAACGGGAGTCAGGGTCTCGTAATATACGACAACATTGGGCGAGAGCTCTTTGATACCGTCGATCATCTCGGTGCAGAGCTCTGCGCAGCGGTCTCCGCCCGCAAAGATATCGTTGGTGCCGATATTGAGGAAGACATATTTCTTCCCGCACTTCTTGATATGCTCCTTAACAGGAGCGGCAACGCCCTCATAGAGGAGCTGGTAATCATCGCCGTTCATACCGGAATCGTTGAAGAGCCCATAGCAGTCGCGGCTGAGCATCAGCGGATCGCCCATATATCCCTCGCCGAAGCTGTTGAAGTAATATCTCATGCCCTCTCCGATGGAGCTGCCGACGAATACCGCCTCAGAGAAGAAGCTGTCCAGCTCTTCGTCGGAGATAGCGGCGGTCTCGGCGCCGGACACGATAACAGTCGTCTTCTGGCAGAGCTGCTTGCCGCCGGCTGTAAGAGTCGCGGTTATCTCTGCCTGGCCGTCGGCCTTGGCAGTGATCTTTCCGTCGGCGGAGACAGACACCACATTCTCGTCTGAGGATGCGAAATCAGCTTTTTCCGCGCCGGAAACAACAACTGTGCTCTCCTCGCCGGGCTTCATAGCCTTTGTCAGCACAACAGACGGGAGATCTCCTGCGGCTGCCTGTGCAGGCTTGACGGGCTGGGGGCTCTTATCGAAGCGGGAGATCTTTACTTCTACAGCCAGCTTGGCTGTGCTGACGGTCTTGCTGTCTCCGTCCTTGAAATCGACTGTAACTTCTGCGCTGCCGGCTTTCTTGGCGTTAACGGTATTCCCGCTGACCTCGGCAACAGCATCGTCAGAGCTTCTGATCTCCGGGGTAAGGCCGTTGGCATTGGAAAACTCCAGCGGCAGAGCCTCGCCCTTATACATCGTTACGGATTGTGTAACGGACACTCCGGCTTCCTCGGCAGGCTTTTCGCCGTTATCGCCGCTGTTCTGTGCATCTGATCCTGTTCCTGGAACATTGGAATGGACGTTCTGCCCGGTAATGACAGTCAGGCCGGAATTGTCGATAGTGTTCCCGCAGCCGCAGAGCAGCAGAGCGCAGAGCGCCACGACCGCAGTTTTTGATCTCAGTGACATTTTTTCATACATCTCCTTAAATAATCAGGGGCGATCCCGCCCCGGCGGCATATATCAGAGCAGCTTTTTAAGGCGCTCATCGACAGCATAAAGGAAATCCTCGGTGTTGACCTTTTTCTTGTTCTCCAGCTTGGAGAGAAGGTAGAGGTCTCCGGTCATAACGCCGTCCTCGATAGTCTGGATAGTTGCCTTCTCAAGCTTGTCGGCAAAGGCGATGAGCTCGGGGAGCTGATCCAGCTCGCCGCGCTTTCTGAGGGCGCCTGTCCATGCGAACAGTGTCGCAACAGAGTTGGTAGAGGTCTCCTCTCCCTTGAGGTGCTTGTAATAATGGCGCTGAACGGTGCCGTGAGCTGCCTCATACTCATAAACTCCGTCGGGAGAAACGAGAACAGATGTCATCATAGCGAGGGAGCCGTAGGCTGTTGCAACCATATCGCTCATAACGTCTCCGTCATAGTTCTTGCAGGCCCAGATATAGCCGCCGTTGGAGCGGATAACACGGGCAACTGCGTCGTCGATGAGGGTATAGAAATACTCGATGCCCGCAGCTTCAAACTTAGCCTTGTAATCCTTCTCAAAGACCTCAGCGAAGATATCCTTGAAGGTGTGGTCATATTTCTTGGAGATAGTGTCCTTGGTAGCGAACCATACGTCCTGTTTTACATCCAGCGCGAAGTTGAATACGCTCCTTGCAAAGGATTCGATAGACTTTGACTTGTTGTGTACGCCCTGTATAACGCCGTCGCACTCGAAATTATAGATAGTTTCCCTGCTCTCGTTGCCGTCCTTGTCTGTCAGGACGAGCTCAGCCCTGGAGCCTGCGGGGCACTTCATCTCAACGTTCTTGTAAACATCGCCGTAAGCGTGACGGGCGATGGTGATAGGCTTTGTCCAGGTAGGGATATAGGGGGTTATGCCCTTAACGAGGATGGGGGTCCTGAAAACAGTGCCGTCCAGGATAGCACGGATGGTGCCGTTGGGAGATTTCCACATTTCCTTGAGGTTATACTCAGGCATACGGGCAGCGTTGGGGGTTATTGTCGCACACTTTACGGCGACACCGTATTTCTTCGTAGCGTTTGCCGAGTCAACGGTGACCTGGTCGTCGGTCTCGTTTCTGTGTACTAGCCCCAGGTCATAATACTCTGTTTTAAGGTCGATATACGGCAGGAGCAGGATATCCTTGATCTCCTTCCATATTATCCTTGTCATTTCGTCGCCGTCCATCTCGACGAGGGGTGTTTTCATCTGTATCTTTGCCATTGATCTATCCTCCAATATAATAATTATTGACTGTATATCCCATTAACCGGAAGCTCATATAAGGAGAGAGCATTTTGTGCCTGTAATAAGGAAACGGCTTATGCTGTCACCTTAAGACAAATAATTCCAATATCACGCCGATAATGATCGCCGCTATCGAAAAGAGCGCTTCCTTCCAGCTCAGTTTTATTGCCTCGCTCATTGAAGATGCGTTTGAGATCCGCCTGTTTACCACTGCGAAGATAAAACCCATAACTGCCGCAGCGATGAATACAAGGGCAAGATCTTTGATTTTAAAAACGTACCTGTTGAGCAATCCCATGATCCCGGCGCCGACCACAAGCCCGCCGAAATAGGCGAAGAAGGAAGTAACCTTTTCGTGAAAATCTTCTATCCCGAGGAACCCGCCGATCATATCCTCCGCGGCATCGTAGGCGCGGTAACGTATCTCGCGGCTTTTCCTGTGGCCGGAGACAGCCCTGTAATGGCGATCCTCTTCTGCCTTTGCGGCTTCCTGCTCCAGTTTTCTGTCGATCATCGCTCTTGCATACAGGAGCCTCTGATCTACTGCCTGGGATGAACTCGGGGTGTCTTCGCCGGGCATCATATTTTCGAGGCGGGGGCCATCCTGCTGCCGGGAGGCGCTTTCGGACTGTTCTTTTGCGGCCTTTGCTTTTTCTGCCTGCTTTGCGGCAGCATCGCTGTTGAAGAAGTCGGAGAAATCCTCCTCCGGCTGCTTTTTCTTTTTCGGAGAAGGCATCCCGAAGATATCGTCGGCGCTCATGCCGGCAAATCGCTTTTCGTACTCTTCGCGCTTGAGCTCGGCAGCGGACTTGGATGCACGTTCACGCTCCTGCTGCTTCCGCTCGTTCTCCTGCCTGAGAAACTCCTTTGCGTTCTCGCCGGAATAAACGTCGTAGTCGAAATTGCCTGAGGTAATGTTCATGTTATCCATATTATCCCCTCCGGATAAACGACGGGAGCTTTACATGGCAAGCTTGATCATGATTGCTGCTATCAATGCTATGAACACACCTGCTATCTCTAATTTACATTCCGGTATCGTTTGGCCGATAGGTATTTTTTCAAGGCCGTTGTGCTTTATTACCGCGCCGAGGAAACCGCCTACCGCGCCGCAGACCAGCAGGAACGGGAGCGGGAAGCTGAACAGATATTTCTTTGCCGCATATCCAAGGCCGGCGCCTACGGCGAACCAGACCAGATACCACATGACGGCCTTATCGACCTCGCTGTATTCCCCGTATGAGTGATATCTTCCGGTGGTGAGGCCGGTCATAAGCCTCAGCTCGGGGGAAGGTCCGAAAAAACGCCTTCTGCGGCGTGATCTGTACTCCTCGTCGGCAAACTCGCGGCGCATCCTCTGGCGTGCCATCATTTCTGCCGCCGTCTGTATCCCCGCAGTATATTTTTCGTCCTCCGGGGGCGGGGAGCTGGGAGTGTCTTCTCCCGGCATCATATTTTCCACTCTTACCTCCGACTCAGGCTGACGCTTTTTCCGGGCTTCTTTGTCGGCCTGACGCTTTGCGGCGTCATCGTCGAAGAAATCGGAGAAATCCGTCTCGGGATCTTTTTTTTCGGGCATACCGAAAAGCTCGTCGGCGCTCATACCGGCGAACCGCTTTTCGTACTCCTCGCGCCGGCGCTCTGCGGAAGACTTACTTGCCTGCCTGCGCTCCTCCTGCAAGCGCTCGTTCTCCTTCCGGAGATAATCCATGGCGCTGCTGCCGGAATAGACATCGTAATCGAAATCCTGCGAAGTGATATTACTGTCTCCGGCGTCTGAGCTCCCGCCGGAGTATATGTCATAGTCGAAGTTGCCGGATGTTATCTTATTGTCGTCCATATCTGTTCCCTCATATATCTGCTATCTGCGGCCGATACAGCCGCCTTCAGCGGAGCAGAGGCGGCTCCCGGTCATTGATTATTTACTGAGGCTCTCTCTTGTATAATCCAGCAGGCCGCCTGCGAGGATGATATCCTTTGTCCTTCCGGTAAGCTCGCAGAGGACGGGTATCTCGGCGCCTGTAGTCTTGTTCAGTACTGTAAGCTGTGTCTTTCCCGCCTCGATATCGGCTCTTACGTTCTCAATGGCGATCTCGTCGCCCTGGCCGATCTTATCGTAATCCGTCTCATTGACAAAAGTCAGAGGCAGGATGCCGGCATTGATGAGGTTAGCTCTGTGGATACGGGCAAAGCTCTTTACAAGAACAGCCTTGATGCCGAGGTACAGCGGAGCGAGAGCTGCGTGCTCGCGTGAGGAGCCCTGGCCGTAGTTGACGCCGCCGACTATGATGCTCTTGCCCAGGTTCTTTGCTCTGCGGGGGAAGTCCTCGTCGCAGACTGTGAAGCAATGCTGCGAGATAGCGGGGATATTGGAGCGCAGGGGGAGTATCTTGGCGCCTGCGGGCATGATATGGTCGGTAGTGATATTGTCGCCTACCTTGAGAGAAACGGGGCACTCGATGCTCTCCACCAGCGGAGCGGTCTCGGGATAGGGCTTGATGTTGGGGCCTCTGAGGATCTCGACCTTGTCCATCTCCTCCTCGGGAGCCGGAGCTGCCACCATATTATCGTTGATGACGAACTGGCGGGGCATCTCGAACTCAGGCATATCTCCCAGCTCGCGGGGGTCGGTAAGATAGCCTGTCAGCGCAGAGAGAGCTGCCATTTCGGGGGAAACAAGATAGATCTGGCCGTCCTTTGTTCCCGATCTGCCCTCGAAGTTGCGGTTGAAGGTACGCAGCGAAACGCCCTTGGAATTAGGCGACTGGCCCATACCGATGCAGGGGCCGCAGGCGGATTCGAGGATCCTTGCGCCGGCATCTATCATAGTAGCGAGAGCGCCGTTCTGAGCGATCATATTCAGCACCTGCTTGGAGCCGGGAGCGATAGCCAGAGAAACATCGGGATGAACGGTCTTGCCCTTGAGGATATAGGCGACCTTCATCATATCCATAAAGGAGCTGTTGGTGCAGGAGCCGATGCAGACCTGATCTATTTTCAGCTTGCCGATCTCGGCAACTGTCTTGACATTGTCGGGGGAATGAGGGCAGGCAGCCATGGGGACGATAGCCGAGAGGTCGATATCAACGACTTCATCGTAAACTGCGTCGTCATCGGCTTTAAGCTCTGTCCAGACCTCGGCTCTGTCCTGAGCCTTGAGAAATTCAAGGGTCACCTCGTCGGAGGGGAAGATAGAGGTGGTAGCGCCCAGCTCGGCGCCCATATTGGTTATAGTAGCTCTCTCGGGGACAGTAAGTGTCTTTACGCCCTCGCCGCAGTATTCGATGACCTTGCCGACGCCGCCCTTGACAGAGAGCCTCCTGAGGACTTCAAGGATAACGTCCTTAGCGGCTACCCAGGGGGAGAGCTTGCCTGTAAGGTTGACCTTAACGATCTTGGGATAGGTTATATAGTAAGCGCCGCCGCCCATAGCTACGGCTACGTCCAGTCCGCCTGCACCGATAGCGATCATGCCGATACCGCCGCCTGTGGGGGTATGGCTGTCGGAGCCGATGAGTGTCTTTCCGGGGATGCCGAAGCGCTCCAGATGTACCTGATGGCAGATACCGTTGCCGGGGCGGGAGAACCAGATGCCGTGCTTCTTGGCGACAGAGCCGATGAAGCGGTGGTCGTCGGCATTCTCGAAGCCGGACTGGAGGGTGTTATGGTCTATGTAAGCGACAGATCGCTCGGTCTTGACTCTCGGGACACCGATAGCTTCAAATTCAAGATAAGCCATAGTTCCCGTTGCGTCCTGAGTAAGGGTCTGATCTATGCGGATGCCGATCTCGCTGCCCTTCCTGAACTCGCCGTCAACGATGTGTGCTTTGAGTATTTTCTCGGTAAGAGTAAGTCCCATGAACAACATTCCTTTCTATTTCAAACAGATAGAGTAATTATATCACATTCGACCTGTTTTGTCAATTATAAAGGCCGGCCGCCGGTGCTCTTTCGGCAGATTGCATAATATTGACAATCTCTCTGCTCTGCTGTATAATAAAGTCGGCGGAGCGAGGCCTTCGCCGGGCTGAAAGGAGCGGTAAACGATGGAAAAATACACACTTATCGGCGGGAAGCTGGGGCACTCCCTCTCGCCGCAGATACACGATATACTTTTCAGGCTCAGAGGCCGGGAGGCGGCCTACAGCCTCACCGAGCTGACCGAGGACGGTCTCTCGGTACATTTCGGGGAGCTGAAGGAGCTGGCGGGCTTCAATGTCACCATCCCGCACAAGATGAGAGTTATGCACTTTATGGACGAGCTTGACCGCACAGCCGGGCTTTACGGCGCTGTCAACTGTGTCGCCAACAAGGGCGGCAGGCTCATCGGCTACAACACCGACTGCGACGGTTTTCTTGAATCCGTTGACGCTATGGGCGCAAAGCTCTCCGGAAAGGTGCTGCTCATAGGCTGCGGAGGCGTAGGCCGGATGATAGCCATAGCCTCGGCTCTGAGAGGGGCTTACCTGGACATCCAGATACTTGAATCAGACCGTGATTACGCCTTCTCGGTGGTCGGGGAGATCGAGAAGCAGGCTCCCGGAGCGAAGGCAAGGCTCATCACTGCCGAGGACGAGCACAGCGGCCACTACGACCTTCTGGTGAACGCGACGCCTGTGGGGATGTTCCCGAAGGTCGATGCCTGCCCCGTTTCAGACGAGGTCATCGCCCGCAGCGACGCGGTGTTTGACGTTATCTACAACCCGCTGGAGACACAGCTCATCAAAAAAGCCCGGGCTCTCGGCAAGCCCTCCGAAAACGGCATGGCTATGCTGGTATGGCAGGCTGTCTCGGCGCACCGCATCTGGAACGGCGACGAATACACACGCGAGGAGATACGCGAAGTCATCGGGACAGTATCACAGCTTATCTGAGGTGAGGATATGAAAACTATTTTTCTCTGCGGCTTCATGGGCTGCGGAAAGACAACTGTCGGCAAGCTGCTGGCGCAGCGCAGCAGCAGGATATTTGCCGATATGGACACATATATCGAGGATTACGAGCATAAGACCATAGCAGAGATCTTCGCAGGAGAGGGCGAGGGGCATTTCCGTGCGCTGGAGCGTGAGGCTGTAGAGCGGCTGGCTCCCAGCGGATATGCCGTTGCTACCGGCGGAGGCTGCATGGTCGATCCCAGAAATGCCGAAGCTGCCAAAGCAGGCGGCGGGACCGTCATATTCATAGACACGCCTTTTGAGAGCTGCTATGAACGGATCAAGGGCGACAAGCGCCGGCCTCTGGCTGCAAGCTCCACACGCGAGGAGCTTCTGGCGAGGTTTGAAGCGAGGCGCCCGGCCTATCTTGCTGCGGCGGATCATATCGTTGACGGCAGCGGCTCGCCTGTCGAGATCTGCGAGCTTATACTGAGCAAGGAAGATATTTAGGCACATCTTATAAATCTCCGACATATTATTTGTGCAGTATTTCTCCATAAAAACCTCTTAGGCAAAACGTATATATAACAGAAGCGGCCGGAAAGGGATCCGGACGCAGAAAGACATGAGAGGTGTTAATTATGAAAACAAGAAAGATATCCGCACTTATCGCTGCTGTGATGATAGCACTTTCCGCAGCTTCCTGCGGCAGCACCGACTCCGGTGGCCCGGCTGCTGACATACCAGCAAAACCGGGCAGCGCAGCTTCGGACATCGTATCCGAGACAGATCCCGGAACGACACCGACGCCCGGTCAGGCCCTTTATCCCGATGTCGAGCCGGATACAGAGCCGGAACCTGAGCCCGAAAAGCCATATACCGAATTCCCCTCCGTATCGGACAAATTCGTTACCGCTGCAAACGAGTTAAGCGTAAATATGATGAAGCTGTCCCCTCTTGACGACCTTAAAGAAGGCAGGAACGCTCTGATCTCTGCGGAATCCATAATGCTGGCGCTGGGGCTCACAGCCAACGGCTCTGCGGGAGAGACCCTTGCACAGTTTGAAAAGCTGCTTGGAGGCGGGACTTCTCTGGCCGACCTCAACAAGGACTTCTCTGCCCTGCTGGAGACCGCAAAGTCTGCCAGAGGCATAGATTTCTCTATTGCCAATTCTGTCTGGTCAAACAGCGATATGATAAAAATGAAGCAGGACTTCATGGATATGAGCAGGTCTGTTTTCGCAGCCGAGAGCTTCAATGCCCCGTTTGATTCCGATACTGTCAGCAAGGTCAACGATTGGGTCAACGAGAACACCCACAGAATGATACCCAGGATCATCGACCGGCTCACGCCGACCGATGTGGCTGTTCTGGTCAACTGCATAGCCTTTGAGGCGGATTGGGCGGAACAGTATGAGGATGTCCAGGTCAACGAGAACGGTATCTTTACAAATTCCAAAGGCGAGGAAGAAACAGTCCCCATGATGAGCTCCTCAGAGGACATATATCTCAGCGGAGAAGGCGCAAAGGGATTTATAAAGCGCTATAAGGACAACCGCTTCGGTTTCGCGGCCATCCTTCCGGACGAGGGAGTTTCCGCAGCAGAATATATCGGGACTCTCACCGGAGAAAAGCTCGAGGCCATGCTCAAAGGGCGCAGCTTCGATACCGTAATGGTCAGGATGCCGGAATTCAAGTTCGATTGGGGCAGCAGCATCGCCTCCGACCTCAAAAAGCTGGGGCTCACCGATGCTTTTGGGATGTCCGCCGACTTCTCCAAAATGGCAGAGCACGACCTGGACGGAGTTATGCGCATAGACGATGTCATCCATAAGACACATATCGAGAACGACCGCAGCGGCACAAAAGCCGCCGCTGCAACAGCAGTTGTTATGAAATGCGACGGTGCGATAATGGAGCCGGAGGATGTAAAGGAAGTCTTCCTCGACAGGCCTTTTGTATTCGCAATAGTCGATATGGAGCATAACATACCCGTATTCTTAGGAGCTGTCAACACCGTCAGCGAACAATAACATACCGCCCGCGCCGTAAAAAAGCGCGGGCTTTTTTTCGCTTTTTTGTCCTCTTTTGCCCTTGACAAACGCTTATAAATGCGGTATAATACTATTTTGATAGTACCCAAAACAACTATGTCAAAGGAGATCGACCGATATGGCTAATACTATTTCTCAGGCAGGATTTCAAAGACTCAAAGAACAGCTAGACTATTTAAAGACTGTAAGGCGCGGCGAGGTAGCTGAAAACCTCAAGATCGCCCGCTCTTACGGAGACCTTTCCGAAAACGCGGAATATGATGAAGCTAAAAACGAACAGGCTATCCTCGAAGGGCAGATCGCCGAGCTGGAACAGATCATCGCTACTGCTATCGTTGTTGACGACGACGACATCTCCGTTGACGAGATCGGTATCGGTTCTATCATCAAGATAAAGGATATTGAGCTGGACGATATCGAGACCTTGCAGGTAGTCGGTTCTACAGAATCCGATCCGGACAATATGAAGATCTCGGACGAATCCCCCATCGGCAAGGCCGCTCTCGGGAAAAAGGTAGGAGATATCTTCGAGGTAGAGGTGCCTGACGGTATGATAAAATTCGAGGTCCTCGAAATAAGCAAATGACAGTCACGGGGCGCTCGTTAAGGCGCCCTTTGCTAGTATAGGACATCTTTTGAGAGAAAGGATATGAAATAATGAGCGAAGAGATCATTACAAATCCTCCCGCAGAGGAAGAGGCCGCAGAGCCTACTGCGGAGGAGCTCAACGAATACAGACAGATAAGGATCAACAAGCTGGACGAGCTGAAGGCCGCAGGGCGCGATCCGTTCACCATAACCAAGTATGAAGTCACAGCCCACGCTGCCGAAGCCAAGGAGAGATTTCAGGCTGTCGAGGCCGAGTGCCGCGCGGAAGCCGGAGAAGACGAGGAAAAGCTGGCTTCCCTGCTGGAGGAGAAGCGAGTTTCTGTAAGCATCGCCGGAAGGCTCATGTCCAAGCGTATCATGGGCAAGGCCAGCTTTGCCGATATCAGAGACAAGAGCGACCGCATACAGCTCTATGTACGTCTCAACGAGATCGGCAAGGACGCATTTGACGAATTCAAGAAGTGGGACATCGGAGATATCTGCGGAGCAGAGGGCTATCTTTTCAGGACAAAGACCGGAGAGGTAAGTGTTCACGTTTCCAAGATCACGATGCTCACCAAGTCTCTGAGGCCGCTGCCCGAGAAGTGGCACGGGCTGAAGGATCAGGACACCCGCTACCGTCAGCGCTACACCGACCTCATCTGCAACCCGGAGGTAAAGGACACCTTTATCAAGCGTTCTAAGATAATCGCAACCATACGCCGTTTCCTTGACGATCAGGGCTTTATGGAGGTCGAGACACCTATGCTGGTCTCCAATGCCGGAGGCGCTGCCGCCAGGCCTTTCGAGACCCATTACAATGCGCTTGACGAAGATGTCAAGCTCCGCATAAGCCTTGAGCTCTATCTCAAGAGGCTCATCGTCGGCGGTCTGGAAAGAGTATATGAGATCGGAAGAGTATTCCGCAACGAAGGCGTTGACGCAAGACACAACCCTGAATTCACACTTATGGAGCTCTATCAGGCCTACACCGATTATCACGGGATGATGGATCTCACTGAAAATATGTTCAGACACATCGCCAGGGAGGTCTGCGGCTCAACGACGATCCCTTACGGCGAGCTCACCATCGACCTCGGAAAGCCCTTTGAGAGAATGACTATGATCGAGGCTGTAAAGAAGTATTCCGGCGTTGATTTCACACAGATCAAGACTACCGAAGAGGCCAAGGCTCTTGCAAAGGAGCGCCACATAGAATTTGAAGAAAGACACAAGAGAGGAGATATCCTCAACCTCTTCTTCGAGGAATATGTTGAGGAGCATCTTCTGCAGCCGACATTTATCATGGATCACCCCATCGAGATCAGCCCGCTGACCAAGAAGAAGCCGGAAGATCCGGACTATGTTGAGCGTTTTGAGCTGTTCATCAACGGCTGGGAGATGTGCAACGCATATTCCGAGCTCAACGATCCTATAGATCAGCGCGAACGTTTTGTCGAGCAGGAAAAGCTGCTCTCGCAGGGTGACGACGAAGCCAACCGCATCGACGAGGACTTCCTGCGTGCGCTGGAGATCGGTATGCCTCCCACAGGCGGCATCGGCTACGGCATCGACAGACTTGTCATGCTGATGACCAATTCACCGGCTATCAGAGATGTACTGCTGTTCCCGACGATGAAGTCAATAGACTAAAAACGCCCCTATTTTCAAGGCTTTTGAACATTCGGAATGGTGTTTTGACACCAGTTTGACACCAATTTTTTGAGAATTGCAAAAAGGGTCTTGGTATAACATAATATAATTAACTCCCGAAGTTGACTTTTGATGTCAGCTTCGGGAGTTATTTTATATGTATTAGTTTTCGTCTGCAAGGTTTACTATCCTCTTGCCATGTTTCTTTGCATATTGTATCGTGTTGTATGCTCCTCCGCTTTTATGCTGTATACAGCATACCACAAGGTCTGCTCGGTCGATCATGCTCCGATTGCGGATTTGGATAGCAGACTTTGGGTGAGCTTCGGACGATTCGGCACACACCTCGACTTCATCATAATAGTCAAGGTACTCCTTTTCGTTATCACGGTACTCTGCTTTCATGTATGGCAGGACGAGCATAAAATGGGTATTGCCGTAACCGTAACTGCGGATAGCTCGCTTAATGGCAGCAGAAGCAAGCAAATCAAACTCTCCGTCCCGTCCGATCAGGAAGTCAACATACTCTTTCTGCGTTATCAGGTCATGCAGGAGCTTGTCAAGGCGGTTTTCTATCTCCGTTCCACGCTCTATGTATCTATGCCCGAAAAAGCTGACAGTGTAAATGTTCATCATCGCTATGCACCTCACATTGCCTGTGTCGATTTCAAAACGGTATCTCTATCAATTATACCTAAATATTGTTGTTAAGTCAATACAAATTGAAACAATGGATAGGTAGATTTCAGCTTGCGTATATTATAATTATATGTAGGTGGTGATACGAATGATTGATGCAGACTTCATATCGGACCGGATAGCAAAGCTGAGGACGGAGAAGAATATATCCGCACGGGATATGAGCCTGAGCTTAGGTCAAAGTCAAAGCTATATCAACAATATCGAAAACAAGAAGGCTCTGCCCTCAATGCAGATGTTTCTCTATATCTGCGAGTTCCTCGGTGTTGAGCCAAAGGACTTCTTTGAGGAAGATGTTACAAGCCCCAGTATCTTGAATGAAGCTGTTGCAACATTCAAGTCCCTGTCCCCGAAACAGCTTGAAATGCTGATAGCGATTGCAAAAGAAATGGAATAAGGCGGTTCTTCGGAGCCGCCTTTTCTTTATTTCTGTATAATCATCGGTGAAAATGGAGATTTTTCATTGTCAAATTGTTGACTATTTGTGCAGATTGTGGTATAATATAAAGAATAATACCTCGCATTTGCGGTGGTTTAATGAGGTGTAATATTATGGCTGAAAAAAATACCGCCAATATTGGCTTTGAAAAGCAGATTTGGGACGCTGCCTGCGTGTTGTGGGGGCATATTCCGGCTGCCGAATATAGAAAAGTTATCGTGGGACTTATCTTCCTGCGTTACATATCAAGTGCTTTTGAGAAGCGTTATAATGAGCTTGTGGCGGAGGGTGACGGCTTCGAGGACGAGCCTGACGCATACCTTATGGACAATATCTTCTTCGTGCCTGAAAAGGCTCGGTGGTCGGTGGTGTCCGCTGCGGCTCACACTCCTGAGATCGGCTCGGTCATTGATGATGCTATGAGGGCTATCGAGGACGAGAACAAGACGTTGAAGAATGTTCTGCCTAAGAATTACGCAAGTCCAGATCTTGACAAGCGTGTGCTTGGTGATGTGGTCGATCTGTTCACCAATATGGATATGACCGACACGGAGGACAGCAAGGATTTGCTCGGTCGCACCTATGAATACTGTATCGCTCAGTTTGCCGCATACGAAGGTGTAAAGGGCGGTGAGTTCTACACGCCTTCAAGTGTTGTTCGCACACTGGTTGAGATACTGCGCCCGTTTGAAAACTGCCGTGTTTACGATATAAAAACACCGAGATTGATATAGTTTAATTATTCCTCCGCCGATTTTGCCGCTTGAGGGGTAAGTTGGCGTTTGAGGGGTAAGTTGTGGAAGTCGGGGTGTCCCGGCTGTTTTTATCGGTAGAAATGTTCATACATCGTCGGTATAATAGACGACAAGAAA
>CAMNNQ010000185.1 GCA_946545645.1 uncultured Clostridia bacterium
GCGCTGCCCCAAACCCCGCTTAGGGCTCTGCCCTAAGAACCTGCCAAGGGCTGGCGCGCCCTTGGATTGGCGCAATGTTGCCCGCTTTGTGCGGAGCAGTACTTGTTCTGTGACCCCGCCGCTAACAACGTCCCGCCCCTCTAAGGGAAAGACGCCGCTGAACCTCCCGGCAGCGTCGCAGGGCGAAATGACGACCCACCACCGACAGCAAGCGACCGAAGGGAGCGCCGCGCCCCGGCGTTAAGAAGAGACTTTGTGGAATACTTTTTTGCCCTTCTTTACGATCACAGGCTGGGTCAGGTCTACCATGCCCTTCGGATCGGTGAACTTTGCATCGTTGACGGAAATGCCGTTCTGTGTCACAAGACGACGGGCTTCACTGGTCGAGGGTGCAAGCCCTGTCTTTACAAGCAGATCAAGGATCCCGATCCTTCCGTCGGTCAGCTCCGCTGCCGGAATCACGGTCGAAGGCATATCTGCGCTGTCAGAGCCTGCGCCGAAGAGCGCCTTTGCTGCTTCGAGCGCCTTGTCAGCTTCCTCCTTGCCGTGTACCAGCTTGGTCAGCTCGTATGCCAGCAGCTCCTTGGCTTTGTTGAACTGTGCGCCTTCCATTGTCTTTTCCATTTCCTCGATCTCTTCGATAGGAACAAAGGTCAGCATTTTCAGGCACTTGATAACATCAGCATCGTTGACATTTCTCCAGTACTGGAAGAAATCGTATGGCGAGGTCTTTTCAGGATCGAGCCATACAGCACCCTTTTCGGTCTTGCCCATCTTCTTGCCCTCGGAGTTCAGCAGGAGAGTGATGGTCATAGCGTAAGCATCCTTGCCCAGCTTTTTGCGGATAAGCTCGGTGCCGCCCAGCATATTAGCCCACTGGTCGTCGCCGCCGAATTGCATATTGCAGCCGTAATCGGTGTAGAGCTTGTAGAAATCGTAGCTCTGCATTATCATGTAGTTGAATTCAAGGAAGGTGAGGCCGCGCTCCATACGCTGCTTGTAGCACTCAAAGGTCAGCATCTTGTTTACCGAGAAATGCGCTCCGACCTCTCTGAGGACATCTACATAGTTTAGGTTGAGCAGCCAGTCGGCATTGTTGACTACCATTGCCTTGCCGTCCGAGAAGTCGATGAAGCGGCTCATCTGTTTTTTGAAGCAGGCGACATTATGCTCGATAGTTTCCCTGGTCAGCATTTTTCTCATATCGGTCTTGCCGGAGGGGTCTCCGATCATACCTGTGCCGCCGCCGAGGAGGGCGATAGGCTTGTTTCCTGCCATCTGGAGCCTTTTCATAAGGCAGAGCGCCATAAAGTGGCCTACATGGAGGCTGTCGGCTGTCGGGTCAAAGCCGATGTAGAAGGTAGCCTTGCCGTTGTTTACCAGCTCCTCGATCTCTTTTTCGTCTGTCAACTGGGCGATGAGCCCGCGTCTTTTGAGTTCTTCAAATACTGTCATTTTTCTTTCCTCCGTATATTATTATTGTTTCTGATCTTGTTTTGCAGTTACTGTGAGGCACTCGCCGCACTTCACAAAACCCAGCTTTTCCGCCAGCCGGCGGGAGGCCTCGTTTTCCGATGAGCAAGCCCACACCGGGCGCTTGTTCCTGCCAAGCGTATAGCGTATCATCGCTTCGGCAGCCAGAGCTGCCAGCCCCCGGCGGCGGTATCCCGGGGCAGTTTCAACGCCTATGTCGATCTCTTCGCTGCTCACAGCAGCAGTGAAAGCCCAGGCGGCAGGGGTGTCGCCGTCCATGATGCAGTAGCCGTGGCCGAAGGTTATGAACTGTGTAGCGTTATCCCACGAGAAAGGCGGGGTTATCCTGCCGGGGAGGCTGTCAAAAAGCAAGCCGTCGATCTCACGAAGGTGCATACCCTTGGGCAGCAGACGGTAGGCCGGTTCCTCGCTGCGGAACTCGAAGAAATATCTTGTCCCGATAACCAGATTTTTCTTTTTTTCAAAGAAGGACCGGGCCTTTTCGTCAGTGACAAAAAGCAGGAACCGTCTTTCGGGCTGTGCCTCCGGGGAGAGAAACTGCTTGTGTATCTTTTTTAAGGCCCTCCTTTTTGCATCTCCGAAAGTATAGGCGAAGCCGCATTTATGCCAGAGGAGGGCGTTATCACCGCAGATGAAGCAGTCTCCTTGCTGGAAGCCCCCGACAATTGAGAGGGGGTAGACGGCGCCGCAGCTTTTGCGGTCGATGAAGGGAAGGGCTTGCTGCGGCGAGGCAGGTCTCAGCTCCATATTATTATCTCCTTATCTTATCTCGATGGTGCTGTCGGCGGGGAGGCCGGAGCGTTCGAGGAGGTCAAAGGCATACTGGGTATTGAACTTGCTCATATGGATAAAATAGGCTGCGCCGGAGGCGGCATAGACTCTGATGAAGAAGACATCTCCGTCTGTCAGGGCTGCGCCGGAGCACTGATCTTTAAGAAGCTGTGCGCGGCAGACTCTTGAGACCTCGCTCCTCGGGACGGCGACGGCATATTTCGGGGTCATGAGTATCAGGTAACGTCCGCCGAGGCTCAGCCATTCAGCGGGCTGCCCGATGATCTCGCCGCGCATATAATCCTGTTCGATGAGCCGGAAATCCGGGCGGTCTGTAAAGCAGAGGTAAAACCTTCTTGCCTTGACTCCGAAGATCTCGGCTGCGGCGAGGCATATGAGGAGTATCATCCCTCCGATGACTATGTAGATCACGCCGGGCTCTTCCTTGCCCTCGCTTCTTTCCTTGAAGAGCATCAGCAGGACCGGCACAAGGGCGAAGGCTCCGAAGAGCTCGGCGGCTATACGCGGCCTGCGGAATCTGGCGATAAGGTCGGACTTCATATTCTTTCCCGGGAACTGCGGTTTACGGCGCTCCAGCCATTTCTCATAGCGGAGGCTTTCTTTTTCAGATGTAAAGATCATGCCGTCTTTCAGGCGCTGGGCGTCGGTGAAGGACTTTTTATCCTCCCGCTGCTGGATAATAGTGATAATGGTCATTATCACGGCGAATGCACCGATAGCAGCGATGATGATCTGAACAGGGGTCCCCTCCATTTTCAGCAGGAACGCTGCAAAGACAGCAGCGACAGCATAGCAGCCGATCTTGACAAATAAACTCATATACCCCTCCGAAAAATCCCCGTTAAAAAAGCCCTCCGGCGCAGAAAGCGTCAGAGGGCGAATATATCGCGGTACCACCTCGGTTCGCAGAGCGAAGCTCTGCCTTGAAGCGTCATAACGGCCGCCGCCGGGCTGCTTTTGCTCGCTTTAGGCGGCTTTCTCGGCAGCCAGCTCTCCCGGTGTATTCATCCGCACGCTTCCTCGCCCTTTCACCGACCGGGCGCTCTCTTTGCTCTGCTTTACGGGTTACTTTTCCGGTGTCTGTGCATTTTTCTTATTTTTCGTATTATAACACGTCTCCTGCGATTTGTCAAGTCTTTGATCTTCTGACGATATCGCAGATGATATTAGCGCAGGTCTCTGTCCCGAGGGCGGAGCTGTTGAGGCAGAGGTCATAGGTCAGCATTGAAGACCAGTTCATGCGGGTATTGACATTGAAATAATCGCCCCGCTTTTTATCGTAATGCTTGAGGCGGTTATCTATCTCCTTATATGGGATATTATGCTCGTTGGCGGCGCGGGCGGCGCGGGACTCATGGTCGGCGCAGATATACACCCGGAGGGTCGGAGTAACGTTTTTAAGGATATACCCGGCGCATCTCCCGACGATCACGCAGGGGCCTTTCCGAACCAGCTCTGCGATGATCTCTGTTTCGGCGGCAAAGACCTTTTCAAAGAGGTCGAGGTCTTTTTCGCGGCGGAAGGTAAGGGTGCTTCTGAGAGGATTTATGACAGATTCCTCGAACTTAGCGATCTCCTCGGGGGATATGCCGATCCTTTCGGCGGCCATATCGACGATCTCGTGGTCATAGCAGGGGACACCCAGCAGCTCGGCGGTGCGTTTACCGATCTCGCTGCCTCCGCTGCAATACTGACGTTCTATTGCAACTGCATTTATCTTTGCCATAAATATTCCTCCTTTTATCTTTTTCTATTCATGCTGCGCTCCTGCCGACCGCATTGCCGGACTTATGTGCATAATCAGCCCGCCCGGGCAAGGTGCGGGAGCTGAACATCCGATGACGCCTGATCCCGGGGGCTTTCCGGTCGCTCCGGACCCCTTCGGGAGCCGCCGGGGATCAGCAATGAATAATATACAGGTAGCGCTTCTGGCGTGCATTGCCGGACTTATGTGCATGATCAGCCCGCCCGGGCAAGGTGCGGGAGCTGAACATCCGATGACGCCTGATCCCGGGGGCTTTCCGGTCGCCCCCGGACCCCTTCGGGAGCCGCCGGGGATCAGCAATTATAGATTAAATAGGGACGCTCGGTTCCTGTTGTTATTATAATTATAATCCTGATTTGCGGGCAAGTCAATTACAGTAATATTACAAAAAGCAATTTTGGTATTATGCGGGCGGGAGGTTGGGAAAGCAGATAGCAGAAAGCAGAAAGCAAAAAGCCCGGGGCTTTGGGCTCCCGGGCAAATAATTCGATTTCAGTCTATCTCGACGCGGATCTTCTGACCGGTGCGGGCGCAGCCGGCTCTCATGACAGTTCTTATCGCTTTAGCGATACGACCCTGCTTGCCGATAACTCTGCCCATATCGTCGGGGGCGACATGAAGGTGATAAACGACCTCGCCCTCTTCGTTGACATCGTCGACTGTGATCTCGATAGCGGAAGGGTCGTCAACGAGCTCGCTGACGATCGTTCTTAATAGCTGTTCCATTTAGTCTGTCCTCCTTAGTAATCCCACAGTTACCCGGCAAGGCAGCGCCTCGCCGGATCATCGGCAGGGAAGAGGTGGGATAGGCCTGCCGATCTGACACGGAGATCAGAGAGTACCGTTCTTTTTCAGCAGAGCCTTGACGGTATCGGTAGGCTGTGCGCCCTTAGCGATCCAGCTCTTAGCCTTCTCGTCATCTACCTTGAGAACGACCGGGTCCTTAGTAGGATCGTAATAACCGATCTCCTCGATGAAGCGACCGTCTCTGGGATATCTCGAGTCTGCTACGATAACTCTGTAAAAAGGAGCTTTCTTGGCGCCCATTCTTCTGAGTCTGATCTTAACTGCCATTTGATTTCACCTCGCTTGCGCGGCGCTGCGTTTGCTGCGCCTGATTTGTTGTATGTTCAGGCTTTTGGCCTAAGCATCATTCCTGCGGGGGCATTCCGCCCGGCATCCCGCCGCCGAACTCCTTGAGGAGGGCTGCGCGGTTACGTCTTGCCTTTTTGCCGTGGAGGGCACCTCCGAGGCCAAAGGACTTCATCATTTTCTGCATCTGCTCGAACTGTTTGAGCAGGTTATTGATATCCGAGACCTGTGTGCCGCTTCCGGCGGCGATACGTCTCTTGCGCTTAGGGTCTATGATCTGAGGCTTTTCGCGCTCGGCTTTTGTCATCGAGTTGATTATAGCCTCGGTCTTTTTGAGCTGTATCTCGCTCTGCTCGAGCTGCTCGTCGGTTATCTTGGCTGCGCCGGGGATGAGCCTCATAATGGAGCGCATAGAGCCCATTTTATGGATCGATTTCATCTGATCCAGGAGGTCGTTGAGGTCGAAGCCTTTATCCTTGACCTTTCTGGCCAGCTTTTCGGCTTCTTTCTCATCGACTGTCTGCTGGGCTTTTTCGATAAGGGTTAGCATATCGCCCATTCCGAGGATACGGGAGGCCATACGCTCCGGGTGGAAGGGCTCGAACTCATCCAGCTTTTCGCCCATGCCGACGAACTTGATAGGCTTACCTGTTACAGAGAGCACCGACAGGGCGGCGCCGCCTCTGGTATCGGAATCCAGCTTGGTAAGGATAACGCTGTCGATGCCGAGGGCTTCATCGAAGCTGGAGGCGACTTTAACGGCATCCTGACCGATCATAGCGTCTACTACCAGCATGATCTCATGGGGCTCGGCGATCTTTTTGATATCCTTGAGCTCATTCATAAGCTCTTCGTCTATATGGAGACGGCCTGCGGTATCGAGGATGACGATATCGTTGCCGTAATCCTTGGCGTGTTTGATAGCTTCGGTTGCGATCCTGCGGGGGTCGATCTGGCCCATTTCAAAAACAGCGACCTCAGCTTTTCCACCGACGATCTTGAGCTGTTCGATAGCGGCAGGTCTGTAAACGTCGCAGGCGACCAGCAGAGGCCTGTGCCCCTGGGCTTTGAAATGCTTGGCCAGCTTAGCGGCGTGGGTAGTTTTACCGGAGCCCTGGAGGCCGCACATCATTATGATGCAGGGGGGCTTATTGGGGAAATTGATCTTGGAATTCGCTTCGCCCATGAGCTTTATCAGCTCATCGTTGACTATCTTTATTACCTGCTGGCCCGGGGTAAGGCTTTTGAGCACTTCCTCGCCGACGGCTCTTTCGGTAACATTTGCGATAAATTCTTTTACAACTTTATAGCTGACATCCGCTTCGAGCAGGGCCATTCTGACCTCGCGCATTGCCTCCTTGACATCTGACTCGGAGAGTTTGCCTCGGGATCTGAGCTTTTTGAAAACGGCACCGAGCTTTTCGGAAAGTCCTTCAAATGCCATAGCGCACCTCTTCCTGGTTTATTCGAGATATTTTGAATTATCGAAGGCTTCGAGCTTTTCGTCCAGCGTTTCCAGGAGGGTTATCGTTTTCTCGGCGATATTCCTTCCGAAGGAAACCTTCTTGCACTCTTCAAAAACAGCCAGCGCGAGCTCTTTATAATGGAGGAGCTCCTGCCTGTAATTTTCCTGCTGGGCTCTCAGCCCCAGCACTCTCTCGTACTCTTCGAGAGCCTCTTCGCCGCGCTTGATCGAGTCATGGACGCCCTGGCGGGAGATCTCGTAATGCTCGGCGATCTCAGCAAGCGAGAGATCGTCGTTATAATAAAGCTCCAGCATATCACGCTGCTTATCGGTCAGCAGCTCGCCGTAAAGATCGAGAAGATCGCTCATTGCAAGGTTCTTATTCAACGTTATCCCTCCGTACTGTCTGATTTTTTGGACAACTGTAAAGCTATCGCACTTTACGCTGCTCTTATATTATATATCAAGTCTCTTTACTTGTCAAGCACTTCCCAAAAATTTAACAAATGGGGTTGAGTGGCGGATTACCGGGTCGGGGCATAGGATATGGAGGAGGGGGTTCTGAGAATAAAAAAGGCAACACCTTGCGGTATTGCCTCAGAGGTCAGCATGGGCGCACATTATGCCTTTGGGTGTGATGTCGATGAAGGCGAAGCAGGGGGGCTTTCCGTCCCGGGGGAAGGCGGCGCTGCCGGGGTTAAGGATATGGACATCGTCGGAATACTCATAGAATCGCTTATGGGTATGGGCAAAGAGGGCGATGGAGGCATCGATCTCCTTGGCCTTATAGAAAAGCCTGTCAACGGAGTACTTCACGCCCCAGTTATGGCCGTGAGTAAAGAAGATCTTGGTATCTTCGGCGGTATAGACGGCGGCTTCGGGACTCTGGGAGGAATAGTCGCAGTTCCCGGCGACGCTGAGTATAGTTTTTTCGGGATAGGCTTTGCGCATCCGGGAGAGGTCGTTCTCCCCGTCTCCGAGGAAAATGAACACTGAGGCGTCCTCATTACGTTTAAAGACCTCTCTTACGGCTCTTGTACTGCCGTGTGTGTCAGCAAAGACGATGATACGCAAGGGCTCACCTCCTGATTACAAGTTCTATCATAATCAATTATAACATAAAAATAAATATATGCAATAGAAAAAAGGAGAATTTTTTATGAGCAAAAACGAAAAGCCGGATCCGAGGCTGCTGGCGGCGCTTCTGAAGGCGGCGTCGGCTAAGCTGGGGACAACACCGGAGGCACTCAGCGAAGAGCTGAAGAGCGGGAAGCTGGACAGTGCGCTTGGAAAGTTGCCGGAGGACAGGGCGGCGCAGCTCAGAGCGGCGGCAGCCGATCCGAAGAGAGCGGAGCAGCTTTTGAGATCTCCGCAGGCGAGGGCAATAATCGGGAAGCTCTCGGGAAAGGGCGGGGGCTGAGGGCTCCCGCAGGGCAGGGAGGTGAAATGTTGTGGATGAGCTTATGGAGAAGCTGCAAGGCGTTCTGAACGACAAGGAGAGCTTATCGCAGCTCAGGGAGCTGGCGGAGATGCTGACCGGACAGCCGGCGGGTGAAGAGCCGCAGGCTGCATCGCAGCCCTCTTCCGGCGGGGGAGAGATGCCTGACATCGCGAAGCTGATACAGCTCAGCGGAGCTCTGAGAAATGCCGGCAAGGAGGACAAGAATGTTGCGCTGCTGATGGCGCTGCGGCCTCTCCTCAAGGATGAGAACAAGCAAAAGCTCGACCGTGCTGTAAAGCTGCTGAGGCTGGTGTCTCTTTGGCCGATGATCAGGGAGAGCGGGCTGCTGGGAGGCGATCTGTTTGGCATCCTATAACAAAGACGAGCTTGACTCCATGCGGCAGGATGCTCTCCGGAGGATGCGGGAGATGCAGAAGAGGGCCATGCCGTCCGGCGAAGATACCGGGGGAGGCAGGCCCTCTTCTGGCCCGCAGGGCGTTTCCGGGAGCCGTCAGAACGGCCCCGGCTCGCTGCTGCGGGGGATATTGCCCTCTGCGGCGGGCGGAGGGCTGGGTACAGCGGGGATCGAGCTTGATGAAGAGAAAGCTATGATCCTTATGCTGATCTACATACTTTTCAAGCAGGGTGCAGACATCAAGCTCTTACTGGCTCTCGGCTATCTGCTGCTCTGACCCGGCGGTCTCCTCACTCGGCGGGGGAGCGGGATCGGGGGCAGGGCCTTCCTCATCATCGCTGCTGAAAACGGCGGCCCGGAGAGCTTTTTTGTGTTTCTTACGCTCCTCGGCGTAGGAGATGAACTCTCTTATGAGGAAATAGAAGATCGAGCAGGCGGGGACAGCGACGAACATACCGAGGATACCGCCCATAGACCCGCCGACGACGATAGAGAAGAGCACCCACAGCGAGGGGAGCCCGATGGTCTTGCCGACGACCTTGGGGTAGATGAGGTTATCCTCGAGCTGCTGGAGGACGACGATGAACAGCAGGAACAGGAGGGCCTGTTTGAAGCTGGTGAACATAATAAAGAATGCACCGACTGCGGCGCCGATGAATGCGCCGACGATAGGGATATAGGCTGTAACCATTACGAGGACGCCTATTTCGAGGGCATTGGGGAAGCCGAAGATCTGCATACCCAGGCAGCAGAGCAGCCCGAGGATGAAGGCCTCGATGGTCTGGCCGGTGATGAACTTATTGAAGGTCTCCTTACTGAGTCTTGCGACATAGCAGAGCCTTCTGGCGATGTCGTCGCTGAAGAAGGCGTAGGTCACGCGGTAGACCTGAGCCTTGAGTTTTTCCTTTTGCAGGAGCATATAGACCGCGAAGAAGAGTGCCAGCACAAGGTCGAGAAGGCCGGAGAAGACGGTAGTTGCGAAGCTGACTGTGCCGGAGATAGTCTTGAAGACGACCTCGCTGTTTTCGATCATACCGCTGATCTTAGCGTTGATCTTTTCCGGGGTCCAGTTATCGGGGTTGATGAATTTAGCCAGCAGGGGCGACCCGGTTATTGTGCTGGAGAGCTCCTCTGCGAGATCCGGCACCTTATCATACATTTTCTCGATAGTATTGAGAAATTCGGGAAGGACGAGGACGATGACCAGAGCCACCATACCCAGGACCAGCAGAAGGGTTATGAGAAGGGAGACGGGGCGTTTGATCTTGGCCTTGATCTTGCTGTATTCGTTATTCTTATTCGGGCGGAAGAGGGTCCGCTCGATGGCGCTCATAGGGACATTGAAGATCAGCGCGAAGAGTATTCCCAGCAATACCGGGAAGATCAGTTCGAGGACCGAGCTGACATGGCCGACTATGGATTTAAGGTTGAAGAGCGCCCAGAACAGTATTACACCGAAAGCTATCAGCTTCAGTTCTTTTGAAAAAGAGAACCGTCTGTTCTTCACCTTGAGAACACTTCCTTCCTCGATGGCCGTGGGGAGTTATCTCACGGCTGTTTCTCTGCTGCGGCCTGTATCTGCCGCTGCGGTCGGGATGATTATTGGCTGCCGGCTGCCGATTATTCGGCTCCGGGCAAAAAAGCGCAGCCTGCGGAGCATTTTCCGCAGGCAGTCGGGTCAATGGGTCAAGTCGATATCCATTATCGGCTCGAGGACATCCTTGCCGGCGGGCACCATCGGGAGGACATTGACATCCTTATTGATGATGCAGTCGATGAGGCACGGTCTGCCGCAGGAGAGGGCTTTTTCGAGAGCGGGCTTTATCTCGCTCTTTTTTGTTATACGGACTCCTTCGATGCCGAAGGCATCTGCCAGCTTCATAAGGTCTGTTCCGCGGTCGATATCTGTCTGGGAGAAGCGCTTGCCGTAGAAGAGCCTTTGCCACTGGCGGACCATACCGAGGACATTATTCTCGAATACCAGCTCGATGACGGGGATATTATGCTTAGCGAGGCTGGAGAGCTCGTTGCAGTTCATAAAGAAGCTGCCGTCGCCTGCGATATTGATGACAGTTCTGTCGGGATTGCCGATCTTGGAGCCGATGGCGGCGCCGAGGCCGTAGCCCATAGTGCCGAGCCCGCCGGAGGAGGCGAAGGAGCGCTGCTCTCTGAAATTATAGAACTGAGCAGCCCACATCTGGTGCTGGCCGACTTCGGTAGTAATGACAGCCTTGCCTTCTGTCAGCTTATCCAGCTCTTCGATGACATCCTGGGGGAGGACTTCGTCCTCAGACTGGATCGGGAGCATTCTGAGGGCATATTTTTCCTTCCACTCTGCGATCTGTTTCATCCAAAGGGGGTGTTTCATATCGGGGAGGATGGAATTGAGCTTACCGACGATATATTCGATATCGCCGTTGACATGGACATCGACGCTTATATTCTTATCTATCTCGGCAGGGTCGATCTCGATATGGATGATCTTGGTATCCTTGGCGAATGTCTTGGCGTTGCAGATGACTCTGTCGGAGAATCTGGAGCCGATGACGATCATGAGGTCGCAATCGCCGAGGGCGAGGGCGGAGGTTTTTGTCCCGTGCATACCAAGCATACCGGTATAGGCGGGTTTAGTATTATCGAAAGCGCACTGACCCATAAGAGAGAGGGAGACGGGAGCATCGACCTTATCTGCGAAAACCGCCAGCTCCTCGACAGCGTTGCAGCTCACGACACCGCCGCCGGCGTAGATGAAGGGCTTTTCGGAGTTCCTGATGAGCTCTGCGGCGGCTTCGATCTCGGCGTTCACGGTCTCGGGGTTATGGTTAACGATCTTTTTGGGCTCTGTGCGGGTATATTCGGTCTTAGCGGCGGTTATATCCTTGGGGACGTCGATAAGGACGGGGCCTTTTCTGCCCTCGTTGGCGATATAGAAGGCTTCGCGGATAGTCTCTGCCAGCTTTGTGACATCCTTTACGATATAGTTATGTTTTGTTACGGGCATAGTGATACCGCAGATATCGACTTCCTGGAAGGAATCGAGGCCGAGGAGGTTAGTGGTAACGTTGCCGGTTATGGCGACGAGGGGGATCGAGTCCATATAGGCGGTAGCGATACCGGTAACGAGGTTGGTAGCGCCGGGGCCGCTGGTAGCGATAACGACGCCTGTACGTCCTGTTGTTCTGGAATAGCCGTCGGCGGCATGGCACGCGGCCTGTTCATGGGCTGTAATGATATGGCGGATCTTATCGGAATACATATAGAGTGAGTCATAGATATTGAGCACAGCGCCGCCGGGGTAACCGAACACCGTATCGACGCCTTGTTCAAGCAGACATTCCGCGATTATATCCGCGCCGCTTAATAACATAAAGGGATTCCTCCGTTTCAAGTAGTCTTTCCCTTTATTATAATATATTCTGAATCTTTTGTCAATGCTCCGACAGTTTTCTTTTCAAACTGAAAAGGAGCAGGCACGCGCCTGCTCCCTGTATATCGATATTCAATTGTACTAACTGCTTAGTGCATTGGTTTTCACTCCAATAGTTATTTGTCGTATGCTGCCGGAATAAGATCTCTGTCGCAGCGAAGCTCAATTTTCGGGTGGACTCACTCCATTCGCTATATTATCGAGCTGAGAAAAAACGTATCAAGCCATTGGATTTCTTACCTTTCGTTAGATTGGCGCGGAACGCGCCCAAGTCGAGTTCAAGCTAAATAAACCTTCGGACTCACTCCAATCTGTTAGATTTTTAAGCGCTGTGTGCAAACTCTGATCATATTGCACCACTCCTTATTGATAATGCTCTACGCTTAAAATGTCCGTGTTCAAGCTAAATAAACCTTTGGACTCACCCCTGTCTGTTCAGATATCCGGTCTATAGATGATGCACATTTTCATAACGCATCACTCCTTATGATCTGGCATATACAGAATTGTGGCAAAGCAGTCAGTTTTAAATTCTAGGTTCTCATCGGACTCACTCTCTCATAAGATTTTGTCAATAAGAAAAGCCTCGATTGTGCATTGGAAACACTCCATTCTAAATGATATTCAGTCTCGTGATAAGGATCCTCATAACGGACCACATCCTTTATCATAAAATTGAATTTTCATCTTCCAGCGTGCCGCAAGCCTCGAAGCTCGGATCAGTCTTTATTTAATTAACCTGTCGGTTTGAGTTTATCAGTCTATACACCTGAGTTGTAACTCTTTCAGAAGACCTCTCGAGCCTCTTGGCGAAGCTGCGTGATCTCTATTGCGCCCATGGGACTCGACTCCTTTCAAGTCTGATTAGATCCGGGGGGGACTGCCCCGCGATCTCTGACTGTGTATATTAAGGTAGCTCAAAAGCGCCGCCGTTGACTTTTCTCCGGTTGCTGCCGATCCCTCCGTCTGCCGAAGCACCGTCTTGATGGCTCTTTCTGTTTCCTTGAATATACTATACCACACTTTTTAGTGATTGTCAATAGTTTTCTTCAACTTTTTTATAATTTTTATATTTAACATTACTTTCAGAATATTTGTCTTGACTTTGCAGCCGAAGAGTGGTATAATGAATATGCTGCGGCGGTCCAAAAAGGCCGCCCGGCTGTATTTTTTATGGCGGGAGGTCAATGCAATGAAAGACGAATACACACCCGATCTTTACACGCTTGAAGACGAAGAGGGCCACGAGCAGGTCTTTGAGCTTCTGGATGTTATGGAATTTGAAGGAGAGAAGTATTTTGCGCTGACTCCCTACTATGAGGATCCCGAGCAGATGCTGGAGGATCAGGGCGAGGTAGTCATCCTCAAATCGGAATTCGAGGGAGACGAAGAGATGATGGTCTCCATTGATGACGATGCCGAGTACGACCGTGTCGGCGAGGTATTCATGAAGCGCATCGAGGAGATGTTCGATTTTGACGAAGAGGATGAAGAGGGCGGCACGCTGCCTTCATGACCTCTGAACGGCTGAAACAAAAGCCGGGTGCAAAGAAAGATCACAGAGCCGCAGCCTCCGCTCCGCCTGTTCAAGGGCAGAGAAGCGTAAGGCTGCGTTTTTTTGCATGATATACATGACATACATGACACACGGTCATCCTTTGATATGGATACCGCATTTGCTGCGGAGCTCCAATCACTGTCAATCGGTAAACTGTACAATTTTTGGGGCTCAAATTGCGCAAATTTACCTATTGAAAACATACCGGTTTTGTGATATAATAAGAGCAAGAAAAAATACTGCCTTGTGCGAGCAAGTATGGTTTAATATGATCCAACACTTTTTTTAAGGGAGTCCTGTCTCCGAAAGCGGATTGCAGACCTCCCGTCCCGGACCGCTTCGGCTGCTTCGGGCAACGGACGAAGGGAGCGTGAACCCAAGGGGGGACACCCACCTGCTGAGAGCGGGTTTTATTCCACCATACGACGGCAAGGCGGTTTTTTGGTTCTGATACAATGATACACTGGCCCGGGAGGGCTTTTTTTATTGCATAAAAAAGGAGCTGTTGCAGAAACAGCTCCTTTTTGGATATCAGAGTATATTTTCGAGAAATGCTGCGGTCTTGGGGTCGTAGCGGAGATCCTGAGCTTTCATATCCTCTTCGAGCTGCCAGAGCTTTGTGGCGGCAAATACCGAGGATACGAAGAACTGCTGGCTGTTGAGGTAGCCCAGAGGGACTACTGCGGGGGGAACGCCGGTCTCTTCGCTGATCTTTTTGACTCTTGCGAGCCTTGCCAGGTTTGCTGTCGAGGTGAACTGGCCGTCAACCGGGATGGTGGCGTCGCCCTTGGCGAAGCGTGCGAAGAAGCCTTTTGCCTGGGGCGAGAAGGCCATTACGGGGATATCGTGCTTACGGTACCAGTTATACTCCCACATATTCATACAGACGAGAGTCGGGTCTCCGAAGGTGTCTGTTGAGGAATGGGCGAGGCTGTAATATATCTGGCTGAAGCGGAAGGGCTCGGCGCCGTGCTGTTCCGCCCAGCGGTTGGCCTGCTCGATGCGGGCGGTAGTCCAGTTGGAGGCTCCGATGAAGTTCACCTTGCCGCTCTTCACAAACTCGTTGAGGGTAGGCATTATCTCGCTTACGGGTATATTTTCGTCGTCTCTGTGGAGAAAGTAGATATCAATATAGTCGGTCCGGAGGCATTCGAGGCTGCGTTCAAGGTCGCTGTTCAGCGATACCGGGTCGAGGCGGGAGGTGCGGGCCTCGTCTCTGGCGGGATGTCCGCCCTTTGTTGCGATGATGATCTTTCCGCGGTTGCACCTTTGCTCCATCCATCTTCCGATGACAGACTCGCTGGTATCCTTGCCGTTTTCCAGCCATTCACAGTAGGCTCTTGCGGTATCGACACAGGTACCGCCCAACTCAACGTATTTATCCAGCAGAGCGAAATAGGTCTCGTCGTTATCCTGGGTCTCGAAATTAGCTGTGCCGAAGGTAAGGCAGGGCAGCTCCAGCGCGTGCCTTTTGTTCTTGACTGTATACTTGAACATTTCATCTCACCTCGTATAGAATCAAAATCGTTTTCGATAGATCATATATATACATATTAGCACAAAAAGATGCCTGATTTCAAGCCCAATTTATTAAAATTCTAAAAATTTTGGGAGGGCATCAGCCGACTATCTCGAAGCCATGCTCTCCGCAGAGGGGTATCACCCTGACTTCGGTATCGGTTATATCGACGAAGCGGCCCTGCGCGACCTGCATCACGGCCTCGTCGATCATACGCGGCTCGCCCTCCAGCTCTGCGACGACAGAGCCGTCCCATTCATTCTTTACCCAGCCTGCGAGGCCGCAGCTCCGGGCGGCGTAATACATCCTGTATCTGAAGCCGACTCCCTGGACCTCGCCCCGGAAGACATAATGTCTGCGCTCCTGTTTTCTTTCGGTCTCCATATTTTCCTCATTCAAAAAGCTCCCGGAGAGCTGTGCAGCCCTCCGGGTATCGGTCTTATGATCTGATCTCAGGCCCAGGGGTTGGTGCTCTCGGGGGGTCTGATACCCACGAGGATGCCCTGCTCCCAGAGATACCACTTGCCGTCCTTGGCCTTGCGCATAACGCAGTATCTTTCGGAATCGGCGCCGCCGGAGCGGAGCCATACCTTAGCATAGCCCTCGTTGTCATAGGAATACTGGTTTGTGAACATCTTGATGGAATAGGGCTCAGAGGGGAGGTAGTCGTTGGCGGGAGTAGCGCCTACGAAATAGGATCTGGGGACATAATCCTGATCGGAGAAACGGTCTCTGAGGAAGGATATCTCCTGATTGCTCAGGGGGCGGGGGCCTCTGAGGTAGTTGAGCATCTGAATTGCGAGATCCTTATTGTCAGGATAATTGCACAAAGCTATGACTGTCATAGCGGCAGTTTCAAACTCTGTTGCAAGGCCTGCCTGGGGAAGAGCGATGAACCCTTCATAGGTATCGGGCACCTGGGGGAAGGTGATAGTTTCATTCTTGCTTGCAGCAACGCTTTTTACAGCGTTTGTAATAGCGCCGGGGGCAGCGTTTTTCAGCTTGTCAAATAATCCCATAATGATTCTCCTCTGCATTTTATTTTTTGGGGGCACACATACCCTGAAACAATTATACTATTATTTCATCTCCTTGTCAATAATTATACTGCAATTTAAACAAATCTTCACTTGCGGCGGGGGGGACAGGGCCGGGCGGTGTACTAATTATATAAAATTCAACAATCATCGGCTGCTTGTTTTTATATTCCGATTAAAAATAAATTTTTTTGATTTTCCCCTTGCAATTTGATGTAATATGTGGTATGATTATGAAAGATTACTATATATTGTGTAAAAATGTGCAGTCTTGACTATATAGCAAGTCTGCCGAAAGGAAAGGAATGGGATCCATGAGCACCAAAAAATGCCCCTACTGTCACGAAGAGATCTCTGAGGATGCTATCCTCTGCAAATATTGTCACAATCTCCTGACAGACGAGGAGGAAGAGGAGACAGTCGTATTCGACCCTGAGAAGGAGGACGATGAGCGCACGAGAGTGTTCTCCGCGCAGGCTCCTGCCGCAGAGCAGGTGCCTTCCCGCCGCAGGCCTTCCTCTAACAATGAGGACGATAATGACGGCTACGACGATGATGATGACGATTACGATGATGAAGATTATGACGACGATGACGACGATTACGACGACAGCGCCGCTAAGAAGACCTTTATCACTGCTGCGATAATCACATTCGGTGTGCTTATCATCGTTATAATCGCTATCTTTGCTGGATACAAGATCTTCGGCAGCAAGAACGACGATTCCAAGGGCCCGGGGCTCAGCAGCAGCATGATAATCACCAATCCGACCCAGACATCTGCGCCGGATACCGCAAAGCCGGCAGACACTTCCGGCGACGACACCTCAAAGAATGAGCCCGCTGTTACCGAGAGCCAGCCTGAGGACAGCTCTGTTACTGACAGCAAGTCTGATTCCTCAGAGGAGGAGAGCAAGGTAGACCTCACATCCGATCCTGATCTCAGCTCCAAGGATGACAGCAGCAAGCCTTCTCAGCAGGGCAGCGAAGACATCGTTCAGAAGATCTCCGAGCAGATCAGGCTCCAGAACGATTCCGGTGTAAGCTCCTATGAATACCGTGAAGATGCTTCGACACAGTATGCGCCTGTTGAGTTCTACTACTTCAAGATGAACGACGGCAAGTTCTACTCGGTAGCATACGATCCGAGAACAGACAAGTGCACCATCAGATAACAGGCTGAGGGCATACAAAGCAAGACAAAGGGAGACCTGAAAAGGTCTCCCTTTTTTATGGATCTACCTGTGCCTATGGAAGCAGGCGTGAGCTGATGTGAAGAATCAGCACTTGGTTTGTGCGGGGCAGCACCCCTTACACAACGTCCCGCCCCTCTAAGGGAAAGACGCCGCTGAACCTTCCGGCAGTGTCGCAGGTCGTACAGGAGACTAACCAACGACAGCAAGCACCCGAAGGGGTTCGGGGGCGACCGGAAAGCCCCCGAATTCAGGCGTGAGCTGATGTGAAGTTTTTGCTCTTAGGTCGG
>CAMNNQ010000186.1 GCA_946545645.1 uncultured Clostridia bacterium
CGTGTCAAGCCTGCTTGACGACCGGCTTATCCGTCATGATTACCGACGTCATCAAAGATGACGTCAATTCTCCTTGACGTTGCGTAAAGCAAAGTGAACTTCGCTTGCAAGCCTGCGTCGAATATAGGCAATCTGACGAAAATCTTTGCCTCAATGTTAATTGAGGCTGCGCATACTGATGCACAGGGGTCGTGCGGTGTTGCCCTAGTTTTGTGTATATTCAGGCTATTTGCAAGGGCGTAAGTTCAGGATACCGTTTCCGAGGGCAGTCCCGATGATGCCGAAACCTGCTTTGATCTTGGCTAAGTATCTCATAGAGCAGCCTCCTTTCCGTATATCCTATGATAAACCGTCAATGTTTGCAGAATCTTTGCAAATAAGGACTGGATCGTAAAAGAACGATGATGTTCTACGTTTTGCACAAGGCAGCGCCCGGATATTTATGCAATATGATGTGCTGCTGTTTGAAAACAAAGCCGTCCGAGGCAATCTGCATGAGGACGGTCATTTCTTTGGATAGGCCTTTCTGATATCAGTGCGCTCGATAAGGTGATCGGCACTTATCCGGAAAATGTCGGTTATATTGCTGTGTTAAGCCGTGAGCTTCCCGTCTCGGTTCTCCCCATATTGACACCGCCTCCAAAATAGGCTATAATTATTTCAACAACTCAATGGAGGTGCCTCAATGTATAAACAAGGTCTCTACCCGATAATAAAGAAATCGGCCTCGGCTAAGGGGATATTCGATATCACAGTCCTCTGCCCGGAGGTCGCGGAGCTGGCGCAGGCCGGACAGTTCGCTCAGCTGCTGGCTCCGGGATTTTTCCTCAGACGCCCGATCTCTATATGCCAGATCGACAAGTCCGCCGGGACGATAAGAATGGTCTTCGAGGTGCGCGGAAAGGGCACCGATGCTCTGGCCGCTCTCAACGTAGGAGATAATATCGACCTCATCGCTCCCCTCGGGCACGGCTTCACAAAGCGTGAGGGCAGGGCAGTATGTGTCGGCGGAGGTATCGGTACTCCCCCGATGCTCGGTATCGCTTCTCTCTACGGCAAGGATGCTGCTGTCATCACAGGCTTCCGCAGCGCCGCAGCAGTTATCCTCGACGAGGATTTCAAAGCCGCCGGCTGTGAGACGATCCTCTGCACGGACGACGGCTCAGCAGGGATCCACGGCTTCGTAACAACAGCTCTGGAACAGGTCCTTAAGTCCAAAAAAACGGACATTATCTATGCCTGCGGGCCTATGCCCATGCTCAGAGCAGTAGCTGCGCTGGCAGAAAAGTACAGTGTCCCCTGCGAGGTCTCGCTGGAACAGAGGATGGCCTGCGGAGTCGGTGCCTGCCTCGGCTGTGCCTGCCGCACCATGCAGGATGGCAAAGAGGTCTATAAGCACGTCTGCAAGGACGGCCCAGTATTCGATTCGAGAGAGGTGATATTCGATGGCTGATCTGAAAGTAACATTCGCGGGAGTTGAATTCAAAAACCCTGTTATCCCCGCCAGCGGTACCTATGGCTATGGCCGCGAGTATGAAGCGCTCTATCCGCTCTCAAAGCTGGGCGGCATATCTGTCAAGGGAACTACTCTTCGTGAGCGTAACGGCAACCTCCCTCCTCGTATCGCCGAAACACCTATGGGTATGCTCAATTCCGTCGGCCTGCAAAACGGCGGAGTCGATAAATTCCTCGCAAAAGAGCTGCCGAACCTTGTTACCAAAGACACCCGCATCATCGCTAATATCGCAGGCTCCACAGTCGAGGAATGCGCCGAGCTGGCAGCAAAGCTCAACGGCACCGCCGTTGATATGATCGAGCTGAACATCTCCTGCCCCAATGTCAAGCAGGGCGGCGCAGCCTTCGGAACAGATTGTACTGTCGCCGGAGCGGTAACTAAAGCTGTCCGTGAGGCCAGCGACAAACCGCTTATGGTAAAGCTCTCACCGAATGTCACCAGCATAGCAGATATCGCCAGATCGGTTGAGGCTAACGGAGCCGATGCTGTCTCGCTGATAAACACCCTGCTGGGTATGAGGATAGATATAAAGACCCGCAGGCCTGTCCTGCACAATAACGTAGGCGGGCTTTCAGGACCGGCTGTGTTCCCGGTCGCTGTCAGAATGGTATGGCAGGTGGCCAATGCCGTTAAGATACCCGTCTGCGGTATGGGCGGAGTATCTACCGCCGAGGATGCTATCGAGATCATGATGGCCGGAGCTCAGACAGTACAGGTCGGCGCGGCTATCTTCCGCGACCCGTATGCTCCGGTGAAGATCATCGACGGCATGAATGAATGGTGCGATAAAAACGGCGTGAAGTCGATCTCCGAGATCGTCGGCACCGTAAAGCCCTGGTAGAAAAGGGCAGTTTGTTGTGTTCAAAAGGGTATCCCTCCGGGGATGCCCTTTTTGCGCAGCCAGGGGCAGCGCCGTCCCTCCCGCGCCGGGATACTAATTTTATCCTGTAAAGCGTAAAAGTTTTTTATAATAAAGTGTTGATTTATTTTATCGGTTGTGGTATAATATAATTTATGAATGTGCAGAACGGGCTTCCTTCATTCTGCCTAAATGTAACCAGAAACAGAAAGGAAAGATAAACTATGAAAAAACTGATGCTGGGCAACGAAGCCTTCGCCAGAGGCCTTTATGAGGCGGGCTGCAAGATCGCTTCCTCCTACCCCGGGACACCCTCCACCGAGATCACGGAAGAGGTCGCCAAATACGACGAGGTCTATGCAGAGTGGGCTCCCAATGAGAAAGTAGCAATGGAGGTAGCGCTGGGCGCTTCCGTAGCCGGAGCAAGGAGCTTCTGTGCAATGAAGCACGTCGGCCTCAACGTCGCTGCCGACCCGCTCTATACCGCAGGATATACCGGAGTTACCGGAGGCATGGTCATCGCCGTTGCCGACGATCCGGGGATGCACTCCTCTCAGAACGAGCAGGATTCCCGCCACCATGCTATCGCTTCAAAGGTGATGATGATCGAGCCCTCCGATTCTGCCGAGTGTAAGGAGTTCGCAAAGGCTGCCTTCGATCTCTCCGAGCAGTTCGATACTCCTGTCATCGTAAGGATGTCTACAAGAGTCGCGCACTCCCAGTCCGCAGTTGAGCTCTGCGACAGAGTCGAGAAAGACCTGATCCCCTATGAGAAGAATATACAGAAATTTGTCATGATGCCCGGAAACGCTATCCGCCGCCATCCCCAGGTTGAGCAGAGGATAGAAGACATCCGCAAATATGCTGAGACCTCGCCTCTCAACAGAGTCGAGTATAACGATACAAAGATCGGCGTTATCGCCGCAGGCATCTCTTATCAGTATGCAAGAGATGCTCTCGGAAGCAAGGCTTCTTACTTAAAGCTGGGCATCGTTAACCCGCTGCCCGTTGAGATCATCAAGGATTTCTGCCAGAAGTGCGAGACCGTGTATGTGATCGAGCAGCTCGACGATATCATCGAGACACATTGCAGGAAGAACGGCCTTAACGTCCACGGCAAGGATACCTTCTCGCTGCTGGGAGAGATCTCACAGTCCATCGTCCGCGAAAAGATATTGGGCGAGACCGCAGAGTTCACAGAGTTCCCGGAGAATGTTCCGGTACGTCCACCTGTTATGTGTGCGGGATGTCCCCACAGAGGTCTGTTCTATTGCCTGTCCAAGCTGGGTGTTATGGTATCCGGAGATATCGGCTGCTATACTCTCGGAGCTACCGCACCTCTCTGCGCTATGGATACAACGATCTGCATGGGAGCTTCCATCAGCGGCCTCCACGGCTTCAATAAGGCAAGAGGCGCCGAAAGCGAGAAGAAGTCAGTGGCTGTCATCGGTGATTCCACCTTTATGCACAGCGGTATGACCGGGCTTGTGAACATCGCCTACAATGCAACAAATTCTACTGTCATCATCCTTGATAACTCTATCACCGGTATGACCGGACATCAGCAGAACCCGACAACAGGCAAGAACCTCAAGGGAGACCCTGCTGCGGCAGTAAATCTCGTCGATCTCTGCCATGCTATCGGCATAAAGAGCGTAAGAGTGGTCGATCCTTATCACATGGCGGAGACAGAGGCTGTCATCAAGGAAGAGCTTGCAAAGGATGAGCCCTCAGTTATCATCAGCCGCAGACCTTGCGCTCTGCTGAAATACGTTAAACACAATCCTCCGCTGAAGTGCGACCACGACAAGTGCGTGGGCTGCAAGCAGTGTCTGAAGATCGGATGTCCTGCGATAAGCATACACGACAAGAAGATGACCATAGACCATACCCAGTGTGTAGGCTGCGGCATCTGCACCGAGATGTGCAAGGTGGGCGCTATCGGATAATAAATATAAACAGAAAAAGCATAGAGGCAATTTATATGGATCTTGAATTTGATAAAGACGATAAAATGCTTAGGGGTGTAATAGGCGCCATTCTCGGAGCAGTACTCGCAATGGGGCTGCGGAGGATTCATCCTGCTTTTCAAGCTGGGCATCATAGACAATTGATACCTATCCGGTGATACAACAAATCAACTAAGGAGTTGTGATAAATGGAAACTAAATCAATAATGATAGTGGGCGTGGGCGGACAGGGCTCGCTGCTGGCTTCAAGGATAATCGGAAACGTTCTGCTGTCTCAGGGCTTTGAGGTCAAGGTCAGCGAGGTACACGGTATGAGCCAGAGAGGCGGCTCGGTAGTTACTTATGTCAAGTACGGCGACGAGGTGAACAGCCCCGTTATCGTAAAGGGCGAGGCGGATATAATCATCAGCTTCGAGCAGCTTGAGGCTGCCCGCTGGCTGCCCTTCCTCAAAAAAGGAGGCCACCTTGTCACCAGCACTCAGAAGATAGACCCGATGCCCGTCATCAACGGCGCAGCAGTTTATCCCGATGATATCATCGGGAAGATTAAAGCTCAGGGAGTCGATGTGATCGCTGTCGATGCACTGACACTCGCCGAGCAGGCAGGTACATCAAAGGCTTCAAATGTAGTGCTTATGGGCGTGGTATCCAAAAAGATGCAGTTTGAAGAAAGCGTATGGCAGGCCGCACTGGAGCAGTGCGTTCCGGCTAAGTTCCTTGAGCTGAATAAAAAGGCTTTTGCTCTCGGAAGAGCTGCAGAATAACAGTTTTCAGCTATTGACATTTTTATCCAAATGCGCTATAATGATATAAAGCGTTAAAGCGGAGATGCACTTACATTTGCGCTCCTGCAAGACCGTTTTCCTGATCCGTTCAGAATAGGAGTTGATGACCAATGGGCAAATACTGGAATGAAGAGATCGAGTGTATGGACTCGGACAAAATGAAAGCCCTGCAAAGCGAAAGGCTCGTCAAGCAGGTCAGACACGTTTGGGATAATGTCCCCTACTACCGTGCCAAAATGGAAGAAAAGGGCGTTACCCCGGACGACATCAAGGGTATAGAGGATCTGCATAAGCTGCCGTTCCTCTCCAAGGCCGACCTCAGAGAGGCGTATCCCTTCGGGCTGCTGGCAAAGCCGCTCTCGGAATGTGTCCGTATCCATTCTACCAGCGGCACTACCGGTAAGAGAGTTGTTGCTTTCTATACTCAGCACGATCTTGACCTCTGGAGCGACTGCACAGCCAGAGCTATCACCGCTGCCGGCGGGACCAAGGACGATGTCGTTCAGGTCGCTTACGGCTACGGCCTTTTCACCGGAGGCGCCGGCCTCGACAACGGCTCACACAAAGTCGGATGCCTGACTCTTCCTATGTCCTCCGGAAATACCGAAAGGCAGATACAGTTCATGGAGGATCTGGGCGCGACCATGATCTGCTGCACCCCCTCCTATGCCGCGTATATCGGGGAAACGATCAAGAAAATGGGCAAATCTCCCGACGACCTGAAGCTCAAGGCCGGTATCTTCGGCGCAGAGCCCTGGACAGAAGAAATGCGCCGCGAGATCGAGAAGAGCCTCGGCATCAAAGCCTACGATATCTATGGCCTCACCGAGATCAGCGGCCCCGGAGTCGCCTTCGAGTGCGAGTGCCAGAACGGTATGCATATCAATGAGGATAACTTTATCGCTGAGATCATCGACCCGGAAACAGGCGAGCCTCTCCCCGACGGGACAAAGGGCGAGCTGGTGTTCACATCCATCACCAAAGAAGCCTTCCCGCTGCTCAGATACCGCACCCGCGATATCTGCGTCCTTACAAGAGGCAAATGCTCCTGCGGCAGAACTCTCGTCAAGATGGCCAAGCCTATGGGCCGCTCGGACGATATGCTGATAATCCGCGGCGTAAACGTGTTCCCCTCGCAGATCGAAACCGTACTTCTCAAGCACAGCAACGCAAGCCCCAATTATCAGATCGTTGTCGGCAGAGAGAACAATACCGATACCTTTGAGATCAGAGTCGAGCTTACGGATGAGATGTTCTCGGATACGATCCGCTCTATCGAGGAGCTTGAAAGAAAGATCGCCCAGGATATGCTCTCAGTCCTCGGCATAAAGGCTAAGATCAGGCTCGTAGAGCCCAATTCCATCCCACGCTCCGAGGGCAAGGCAAAGAGAGTCATCGACACAAGGAATCTGGTCTGATGAGCTGCATAGGTGTGCTGTTCGCCGTCCCGGAAGAGACAGTCGAGCATATAAAGAGCCTCCCTATGGCGGAGAGACCGGTGTATATTTCAGAGGAGCTGGAAGACCTCTATTTTGATGACTATCCCGAGAGGACAGCCGAGCTGGACAAGGCATGGGACGCTATCCACCGCGCCCTTACCGACGGCTCCCTCTGCTTCGATTGCGCCGGGTACCCTCTCGGCGGAGCCATACTCGGAGGGGAGATTCTCTATTACGACGGCGAGGAATACGATGACTATATCATAACGGCCAAACCGCCGCTTATGGTCGCTGAGGTCGCAAAAAGGCTTTCTAAGCTCACAAAGGCGCAGTTCAAAAAGGGCTACGACTCTATCGACGATAGCTATCCTGAGCCCCTGTCAAAAGATGATATGGAGTATTCCTTTGAGTATTTGCAGGATGCGATACCGTTTTTCAGGTTCGCAGCCGAGCACGGGCTCTGGGTGCTGTTCACGGCAGATCAATAAAGTCAGGCGGGAGGGATCTCCCGCAGCTTACCGATCCGCTCCGGCGGGGAGGGTACATAAAGGGAGTGAATAATTATGTCAGTCAAGCAGTTATCAATCTTTGCGGAGAACAGACCGGGCAGACTTTCAAACATCTCGCATCTTCTGGCGGTCAACGGAATAAACATAAGAGCTATGAGTGTAGCCGATACCAAGGATTTCGGTATCCTCAGGCTCATCGTCAACGACCCGGACAAGGCTGTGGCTGTCCTGCGTGAGGGCGGCTGTGCCGTAACCGTATCCCATGTTCTTGCCATCAAGCTCCCGGACAGACCGGGCGGGCTGGCGGCAGCGATGCAGATACTTTATGACAACAATGTCAGCGTAGAGTATATGTATTCAGCATTCATTAGCGAGAAGAGCGCCGAGGCATATCTTATCCTCCGCGCAGACAGCAACGAGAGAGCCGAGCAGGCCTTCGAGGGCAAATACGATCTTCTCTCTCAGGAGGAGCTGCTGAATAAGTGATCAGCGAAGCAAAAAAGTGCAAAAGGGTATTCCCGCGCAGGGGAATACCCTTTTTGTGTCTCCCCGGAGAGCTTTTGACCGCAGCTTTGCGCTGCTTATCAGCATATTAAGGCAACACCGCACGACCCCTGTGCATCAGTATGCGCAGCCTCAACTGGCGTTGAGGCACAGATTTTCGTCAGATTGCCTAAATTCGA
>CAMNNQ010000187.1 GCA_946545645.1 uncultured Clostridia bacterium
CAACGTCAAGGAGAATTGACGTCATCTTTGATGACGTTGGTGATCATGACGGATAAGCCGGTCGTCAAGCAGGCTTGACACGGCAGATGACGTGCAGAGGCATAGCCGCGGGTTGTGCGGTGTTGCCTTTATGTCAGATAACGCAGAAAAAAAGTGACATTCACGCTTATGTTGCCTTAAGTATGACAAAAAACGAAGAATTTACAATCAAATAGGTATATTTGAGTTGACAAATTCACGTTTTTGCGATATGATTTATGTATCTATAAATATATAGTCAGGTGTGACCAATATGAACAAAAAAACCAGGACCGATGCGGTCATCATCATTGTCCTGCTGATAATCGCAGGCGCCGTTGCCTTTGCGGTATTCGGCGGAAAGAAGGAGAGCCAAGCCGTGACCTCCACGGATAAAGAGGTAACTGCTGCTGATTACAACGGGAAGAAGATCGGCATACTCTCGGGAACAAATATGGAGCAGGCGAGCTTTGAGCATTTCCCCGACAGCGAGTACCTTTACTTTAAGGACTACGCCGACCTGAATACCGCTCTCACCAACGGGGCGATAGATGCATATCTGGGAGATGAACCTGCACTTAAAAGTATCCACGCTCAGCTTCCCAACGTGGACTTTATCAGAAAAAGACTGACCGACCAGAAGTATTCCTTTGCTTTCAGAAAGGACGATGCCGACGAGGCTGTTCTGTGCAAGCAGTTCAACGAATTTCTTGCCAATGCAAACACGGACGGCACCATCGCTGAGATAGACGCCATCTGGTTCGGAACAGATGAATCCAAAAAGGTGGTGGATATGTCCGACCTTACAGGTGAGAACGGAACTATCCATGTTGTGACCACCTCCACCGATGAGCCTTTCTCCTACATCAAGGACAACAAGAATGTGGGCTATGATATTGATGTGGTGGTAAGGTTCTGCAGGGCTTACGGCTACAGCCTGGAGCTGGGAGATGTGGATTTCCCTGCCAGGATACCTGCCATTGCTTCCGGAAAATATGAATTCACTACCTCGATGAACGTGACACCCGAGAGGGAGGAGGAGGTTCTTTTCTCCGACCCTGTAAGCACGGGAGGAATAGTTGTTGCAGTCAGGTCAGACGACCTTTCGGAGGACGCCGAGGTGCGTTCACGTCCGTTGTCCTACTATGCGGAAAACGGCAAGCTGGGAGCTATAACGGGTGGCCTTTATGAGGTGGAGCTGCAGAAGCGCTTCCCAAATGCGGAGATACTCCAGTTCAATGCTCAGCCTGATCTGGCAGTAGCTCTCAGTGAGGGCAAGATAGATGCCTTTACCTGCCCCATATCCTCCGCCAAGGATTTTATGAGCGTTGACAATACCCTTACATACCTTGACGAGGTATTCATGAAGATACCCTACGGGTTTGCGTTCCGGAAAGCCGACGGAAAGAACGAGCTGAGAGATCAGCTGAACGAATACCTTTCAAGGATACAAAGCGACGGCACCTATGTTGAGGTCGTGAAGATATGGTTCGGTGACGACGAGAGCAAAAAGACGGTGACGATGCCTGAGGGCGGCAGCAGAGAGCTGAGATATATCACCGCCTCCACAATGCAGCCCTATTCCTACATCAAGGACGGAAAGAATGCAGGACTTGAAGTGGATATCATATCACGCTTCTGCCGTGAATACGGCTACGGTCTGAAGATCGACAATGCAGATTTCGGCTCACTGATAGCAGGAGTTTCCTCGGGAAGTTATGACATCGCATCGGGAACGATAATGATAACCGAGGAGAGAGCCCAAAGTGTGGATTTTTCCGATGTGTACTACACCACAGATGCTGTTGCGGTCGTAAGAAAGGAATCGTCGGGAAGCTCGGTCAGCGAGAAGTCCTTTTGGGAGGAGCTGAAAAGCAGCTTCAATAAAAACTTTGTCCGTGAGGACCGCTGGAAGCTGATATTGCGGGGCATCGGCACTACCTGCCTGATAACTCTGCTCTCGGTGCTGTTCGGAACGGTTCTTGCTTTTCTGGTTTGTATGTTCAGACGCACGGGCAGCAGGCTGGCCAATATCATCTCAAACATTTACGTCAAGCTGCTGCAGGGAACTCCGATGGTTGTCCTTCTGATGATACTTTACTATGTGATCTTCGGCAGAAGCGGTCTGAGCGCAGTTTGGGTGGCTGTCATCGGCTTTACCCTCAATTTCGGAGCCTACACCTCCGAGATAATGCGCTCGGGCATAGACAGCATCGACGGCGGACAGCGTGAGGCAGCCCTTGCGCTTGGATACACCGAGAACCGTGCTTTCTTCAAGTTCATCTTTCCGCAGGCGGCATTGAGGCAGTTCCCCGTTTACAGAGGCGAGGTCATAACCCTGCTGAAGAGTACCTCTGTTGTGGGATATATCGCTATCCAGGATGTTACCAAAATTAGCGATATAATCCGCAGCCGTACCTATGAAGCATTTTTCCCGCTGATAGTAACGGCGGTGATATACTTTATCCTTGCGTGGATACTGTCGCTGATACTGAAGCTGGTACTCAGATGCATTGATCCCAAAAGGAAAAAGTCCCCGGTAAAGGAGGCGAAATGATATGAGCTTTATAAAGATAGAGCATCTCAGAAAGGAATACCCAAACGTTACGCCCCTTGAGGATCTGAATGCCGAAATAAACAAGGGCGATATCATTTCCGTTATCGGACCATCGGGAACGGGGAAATCCACCCTGCTCAGATGCCTAAATCAGCTGGAGCAGCCCACTTCGGGCACTGTTACCGTGGACGACGAGAGGATAACCGATCCCAAATGCGATATCTCCAAGGTGAGAAGAAAGATGGGAATGGTGTTCCAGTCCTTCAATCTGTTTGCCAACAGGAACGTCATCGAGAACGTTATCTCAGCACCTGTTGATCTGCTGAAAACGCCCCGTGAGCAGGCTTACAGGGAAGGAATGGAGCTTCTGAGGCGTGTGGGACTTGCAGAGAAGGCATTTAACTTCCCCGATGAGCTTTCGGGCGGACAGAAGCAGCGTGTGGCGATAGCAAGAGCTATTGCTATGAAGCCCGAAATAATCCTCTTTGACGAGCCTACATCCGCACTTGACCCCACAATGGTAGGCGAGGTACTCTCGGTCATCAGGTCACTTGCAAAAGAGGGAATGACTATGATGATAGTAACCCACGAAATGAAATTCGCACGGGACGTTTCCAACAGAGTGTTCTATATGGACGAGGGAGGCATCTACGAGGAGGGTACCCCGGCAGAGATCTTCGATTCACCGAAGCGTGAAAAGACACGAATATTCATCAAGCGGCTGAAGCAGCTTGCCTTTGAGGTTACATCTCCCGATGCCGACCTTATCGGTTTCATTTCGCAGATAGAGGAGTTCGGCAGAAAGAACCTTCTTTCTGCAAAGACTGTTAAGAATATGCAGCTTTGCTTTGAGGAACTGGTGATGCAGAATCTGATCCATGTGATAAGTCCCGAGGATATGCCGATCGGCTTTATTGCAGAATATTCCGGTACGGACGGTCAGACCGAAATGACCGTGACCTACGGCGGAAAGCAGTATGATCCCCTCACGGAGGGCAGTGAACTCTCGGCTATGATAGTGAGAAAGATATCGCTGGACTATGATTTCAGCTTTGAAGATAAAAACCGCATCGTACTGCATTTCGGAGAATAGCTTTGTTCACCGGGCTGCTTGACGATGTCGGGTCGGAGTTTAAGAGGCATCCGGAAAACTACATTTGAAAGTAACAGAAGCATACAGGAACACTTTTATCCAAAAGAGAGGTATGCTTGCTGCAAATGGTCATAAACAATGGAGCTGCTGCGTGGTGCAACAGCTCCATTGTTTTTGAGAAGCTAAGCTCTCTTCTTTTTCGTTGTAACTGCCACTCCTGCAAGAAGTGCTATCACTGCAACAGACCCTCCTGCACCTGTACCTGGGTTGGAGGAGTTTTCCTGCAGGGTCAATACCGCCGAATGTGAATGCGCCGATCTTCATAAATGTCAGGAACAGATCAAGGTTTTTGTGCATAGAATCACCCCTGACCATTATACCAAAAAGCGGTGTGCAAGTCAATCACAGGATGATTTTTCGTCCGGCACCGAAGCGATAGCCGGGGTTACGGCGCAGCAACAGAGAGAACAAGCCTCTCGGGGTAACGGTCAGTGACCTTTGTGCTTCTCCCCGTGTTTATGCTGCCTGAGTTCAGACTGACGCTGATGTTATAACACAATGCGCTCATCAATTCTTCTTGCAAAGGAATATGTGTACGGTTCAAAATACTTGCCCCAGAAATTAAGCGCAGTAGGGTTAAGCGTTTCACAGTCCACACCGAGGTGAGTTGCGCCCTCAGCTTTAAGCGTTTCAATGATAAAGCCAAGCAAGCCTTGCGCTGTCCCCTTTCCGCGATACTTTTCATCAAAGTATGCACCGCAGATATTTTTCATCGTGCTGTGTCCGGTAATATAGTTTTCTGCCTCATCCTCCAGGGAGATAAAGCCGATAATGTCACCGTCTTCCTCTGCGGCAAACACTCGCAGGTCTCCGTTCTTAAACCATTGCTCATAGCGCTCCATATCAGTCGGGTAAAATACCGGCGCTCTTTCCAGATGATTTACAAGCCCTTTTCTCAGTTTCCGTATCCTTTCAAATTCGTTTGACGGCAGCTCAACAAAATGAATGTTTCCCGGATCATGAGGAAGAGAAAACTTTGAGATCTCCCTGACAGAATCCGAACAGCGTATACCAAAGCCATTAAGCACAAAGGATCTCGCCGTTTCCTCATCGTGAGCATATCTGCTCAGCGCACAACTGAAAACAGCCTGCTTCACAAATTCCTCTGATGCGCTTGCAAAAAGCATTGAAGCCAGCCTGCCCCGGTTTTTAAATTCATAGGAAAAAGCACTGCCGCCGAGAGGCGAAAACACGCCCTTTACATCTCCGAAAAAGCCGTCCCAAGGGCCGGCAAAAACCAGATAGCCCACAAGCCTTCCATCGCACAGAGCGGCTTTCCCGAATTGCTGACTGCTTAACCAGTGCAGCATTCCTGTCAGCTGTTCGCTGAAATCCACACAAGGCAGATCGGGACAATGTGTTCTTTCCGCTTCAAGCTCCGCAAGTGCCAGCTCAACAGCCTCTTCAATATGTTTTTCACTGAATTTTTCAAGTATAATATTCATTTTCTGAGCCCCTTTTTCAGTCCTTTGCTGCCCTGTTATCTGTCGATGTTATTCTGACGGAGAACGGGGCGCTGTTATACAGCCATATCCAGTTTTTAACATTATAACACATTTTCTTTTGCTATGCAATGACAATTGGGGGAAAATGTTGCCGCTTTGCAGGCTGCATAGAATAAATATCACACCGGAGGGGTTCTACAAGGATATGTTTGGTATTGACGTGACGTAAGCATTGACGGTGCGTCTGACGGAAACAGGACAAAAACAAGGGCGCAGATTTGACTCTGCGCCCTTTAGTACATAGAAATATATGAGGATATTATCCTTGTGCCGTTTGGTATGACTGGGGTAGGTGATGATACGACAGTACCATTTTTGCTGTTCGTAAACCGACCGATGCAGGATTTTTAGGCAAAAGAAAAAGCCCGTAAATACGGGCTTTGGTGCAGGTGAAGGGACTTGAACCCACACGACCTTGCGATCACTAGCACCTGAAGCTAGCGCGTCTGCCTATTCCGCCACACCTGCAAATATTAAAATATGAATGTGTTTACCCTCGTCATATCACCGAGGTGCCGGTATGCCCGGTGTCAACAAGTTGACACTGACGTTGCGCCACCTGAAGCTGGCGCGTCTGCCAGGCCTTGCTTGCAAGGCTTTTTCTGCATACACCTGCAAATTATAAATATCCGATATTTTTACACGCCTCAGATTTGGCGAGGTGGGTGCCTTTCACACTGATCCACATTCGCTGCCCAACGGGTCAACGCTGATATTATATCACAAGTCTTCGCTGTTGTCAAGTCTTTTTTGCAAGGGAATCGCTTTTATTTGATAAAAAACAGCCCGCAGAGTGCGGGCTGTCCTGTTATTATGCTAGTTTTCCGCCTTTTCGACGGGCTCTTCTGCCTCGGAGACCTCCGTAGCTTCCTCTTTTTCCGCTCCTTCTGCTCCCTCTTCTATCGGAGGCTTCTCGCCTACATAGACCGTCTGCCCGAATGTGCTGCGGCGCCCGGCCATGATAAGCATTACCCCAAGGAATATCAGCGAGCAGGAAACTATGAGCTCTATTATCACCAGGGTCTTATCAAACTGTACCAGCACATAGAGCGAGGTCGATCTCTGCCAGTATTCTTCTTCGACGTTCTTTTCATCAAAAAATCTCTTGAGAATATTCATCTGCTCATCCGTGACCTCTATAGCCTTGCCGATGAATTCGGTGTGCTCCATGAGCGAAGGATCGCTCTGAGATACCGCAGCTTCGGTCTTGCTGAGAAGCTCATCGAACTTCTCGCGCTCGTCGGAGACCTGTATAAGAATGTATCCTCCGCCGTTGCCCAGCTCGACCAGGTAAAGCGAGGAATCCTTCTTTATCAGCGGCAGCCCGAAAATCTTTTTCCTGACCTCCATATTGCCGATCTTTGCAATAAGAAATCTGTTCTTGCCTATGTCTCCCTCAGCTATCTCGCCTTCCTTGTAGTTTTTGAAGGTCTTGTCGTCCATGTTTACCTTTTTAAAGGCCATAGTGTAAACATCCGAGGATATCAGAGCCAGCATTATCAGCCCAAGCATCAGAAATGCTGCCCCGATAGCAGTAAGTTTATTCATCCATCATCCACCTCCGGCCGGAAAGTCCTGCCGCTTAAATTATATCAAATTTGTGCCCCTCTGTCAATGTTTTTTAAACACAATTTACAAGCCCCCGGAACAGGGTCGGATAATGTCGGCTGAATAATGAATATTTTGTAAAATCAGCCCCCCATTCATTGACAAAGCACCTTTATATAGATATACTGAATTTAGGTTATCATTGATAACCTGATATATCTGTTACGGAGGAAATTAAAATGGTATTTGAAACAGTTGCCAGGATAATCGCCGAAAGGATCGAGTGCGACCCTTCCGAGATCAAGAACGATTCGACCTTCAGAGATCTGGGTATCGACTCCCTCGACACCGTAGACCTTATGATGAGCCTCGAGGATGAGCTCGGCATCGAGCTGGAGCTCGACCAGAAGCTGGAGACCGTCGGAGACCTCGTGGAATTCATCGAGAATAAGCAGGAATAAAACAATGTTGAACAGCAGTCTTTGCGAAATGCTCGGGATCGAATATCCCGTTTTTCAGGGCGGAATGGCATGGATCGCTGACGGAAAGCTAGCCGCTGCCGTGTCTAACGGCGGCGGTCTTGGTATTATAGCAGCCGGAAATGCCGAAGCTGCATACGTCAGAGAGCAGATCAGAGCCGCCAAAAGCCTTACAGATAAGCCCTTCGGGGTCAATATAATGCTGCTTTCCCCCTATGCCGATGAGGTCGCAGCGGTCGCAGCAGAGGAGAAGGTCGCAGTAGTGACCACCGGCGCAGGCAACCCGTCAAAGTATATGGAGATGTGGAAGCAGGCCGGCATAAAAGTCATCCCCGTCGTAGCGTCTACTGCTCTGGCAAGGCTCATGGAAAGACTCGGCGCCTCGGCTGTCATCGCTGAGGGCGGCGAGAGCGGAGGCCATATCGGCGAGCTGGCGACTATCGTCCTCGTTCCGCAGATCGTCGATGTCGTAAGCATACCCGTCATCGCAGCAGGCGGAATAGCCGACGGAAGAGGTGTCGCTGCGGCATTTATGCTGGGCGCCTGCGGCGTGCAGGTCGGGACAAGGTTCCTTGCCGCCGAGGAGTGCAGTATTCACCCGAATTATAAGGAAAAGATCGTCAAAGCCAAGGATCTCTGCACTATGGTCACAGGCAGAAGGCTCGGGCACCCTGTCCGCGCCCTCAGGACTAATTTCCAGAGAGAATACCTCAAAGCCGAGTATTCCCAGATCTCCGATGAGGAGCTGGAAGCTATGGGCGCAGGCTCTCTCAGGAAAGCTGTTGTTGACGGCAACAACGACGAGGGCTGCTTCCTCGCCGGGCAGTCGGCAGCTATGGTAAAGAAGATCCAGCCCGCAGCGGAGATCGTCCGCGAGCTCTGCGAGGAAGCCGAGCCGCTGCTGAAAGGAGCCGCAAAATGGGTAAGATAGCATTCGTTTTTTCCGGCCAGGGAGCTCAGCGTCCCGGCATGGGAAAAGAGATATACGATGCCTCGGAAGCCGCAAAAGCAGTCTTCGATAAGCTGGATACATTAAGAGAGGGGACCTCAGCTATGTGCTTCGAGGGCTCCGACGAAGAGCTTATGCAGACCGCCAATACCCAGCCCTGCCTCTTCGCAGTCGAAATGGCTGCGGCAGCAGCCCTGGAGGAGAAAGGCATCAAAGCCGATATGACCGCAGGCTTCTCTCTCGGAGAGATCGCCGCGCTGACATATTCGGGAGCCGCCTCTCTGGAGAGCGGCTTCGGGATCGTATGCAGGCGCGGAGAGGTGATGCAGAAGGCCGCCGAGGAGAACCCGGCTGCTATGGCTGCGATCCTCAAGCTCTCCAACGATGAGGTCGAGCAGATCTGCTCCGGCCTCGACCGCGCATACCCCGTAAACTATAACTGCACCGGGCAGGTCACCTGCGCAGCCGCTAAGGAAACTATGCCTATGCTCCTTCTCGCTGCCAAGGCGGCAGGCGGAAGAGCTGTGCCGCTGAAGGTGTCCGGAGGCTTCCATTCTCCCTTTATGGAGAGCGCTGCGGCAGACTTCGCAGAGGCCCTCAAAGGCTTTGAGCTGAACACCCCCGCCCTGCCGCTCTATTCAAACCTTACTGCCGAGCCCTACGGCGAAGAGATCAGAGATACGCTCTCCCGCCAGATCTGCTCGCCTGTAAAATGGGAGAAGCTGGTGCGCAATATGATCGAAGCCGGAGCCGATACATTTATCGAGCTGGGCGCCGGAAACACGCTCGTCGGGCTCATAGGCCGCATCGACCCGGAGGTCAGGACATTCTGTGTCACCGACAAAGCCGGGCTGGATAAGGCCGTAAGCGAGCTCGCCGGAGAGGAGACAGAAAATGCTTAAAGGAAACACAGCTATAATCACAGGCGGCTCCAGAGGCATCGGAGCAGCCATCGCCCTGAAGCTGGCTTCCCTGGGCGCCGATATCGTCCTGCTGGACATCGGCAACGAGGATAAGGCCGCAGAAGTGCGCGAAAAGGCAGAAAAGGAATTCGGTGTAAAAACAGGCTATTATAGCTGCAACGTCGCTGATTTCGAGCAGACCAAGGCTGTCGCTGCCAGGATCGGCAAGGAGTTCCAGAACGTTACTGTACTTATCAATAACGCCGGGATAACCCGCGACGGCCTCATCCTTACCATGAACGAGGCTCAGTTCGACGATGTCATCAGCGTTAACCTCAAGGGCGCTTTCAATATGATAAAGCACTGCTCGCGTATGTTCATGAAGAACAAATGCGGCAGGATCGTCAATATCTCATCAGTGTCCGGGCTCAGCGGCAACGCAGGGCAGGCCAATTACAGCGCCTCCAAGGCCGGGCTCGTCGGGCTGACTAAAACTGTCGCCCGCGAATTCGCCTCTAAGAATATCACCTGCAATGCTATCGCTCCCGGCTTTATAGCGACGGATATGACCGCCGACATCACCGCCGAGAACAATCCCCTCGCTGCGGCGATCCCTCTCGGGCGCCCCGGGTCTCCCGAGGATATCGCGGGAGCCGCCGCTTTTCTCGTTACCGCCCCCTACGTTACAGGCGTCGTCCTCAGAGTAGACGGCGGGCTCGGTATGTGAGCCGAAGCAAGCAAATATACGCCTTCGACCGGAAGGCGTCAGACCGGAAGGACTAAACTTATGGATAATACAATTCGCAGAGTAGTAATAACGGGCATCGGAGCCGTTACACCCGTCGGCCTTACAGCCGAGGAAAGCTGGAAAGCCCTCATCGACGGCAAAAACGGCATCGCCCCCATAACCCTCTTCGACACCGCAGATTTCAAGGCCAAGCTCGGCGCTGAGGTCAAAGGCTTCGACCCCCACACTATCCTCGAAAAGGCCGATATCATCAAGACCGACAGATATGCCCAGTTCGGCATCAAGGCCGCTCAGGAAGCCGTTGACGACAGCGGCATCCTCGGCAAAATAGACCCGGACCGCTTCGCCGTATATTTCGGCTCCGGCATCGGCGGGATATCCTCCTTCGCCTCCGAGCATACAAAGCTCATGGAGAAAGGCCCCCGCAGAGTCTCCCCCTATTTCGTCCCGATGATGATCGCAAATATGGCGGCAGGTATGATCGCCATCCGCTTCGATTGCAGAGGCGCTGCCCTCCCCGCAGTTACAGCCTGTGCTTCAGGCTCCAATGCCATAGGAGAGGCTATCCGCTCCATCAGACACGGCTACGCCGACGCTGTCATAACCGGAGGCTGCGAGGCCGCGATAACCGATATCGGTGTCGCCGGATTTATCAATATGCAGGCGCTCTCCGTTTCTGAGGACCCTGACGCCGCTTCCCTGCCCTTCGATAAGAGACGCGCAGGCTTCGTTATCGGAGAAGGCGGCGCTGCCCTTATCCTCGAGGAGTATGAACACGCCAAGGCAAGAGGAGCTAAGATCTACGCCGAAGCAGTCGGCTACGGCTCCACCTGCGATGCCCACCATATCACCGCCCCGGACCCGGAAGCGGGCGGCGCTTCAAGAGCTATGATACAGGCTCTGGAGGAGGCAGGATACAAGCCCTCCGACCGCGTGTATATAAACGCCCACGGAACAGGCACTCCCCTGAACGATAAGTCCGAGACAAAGGCGATCAAGCTCGCCCTCGGAGATAAAGCCCGCGACGCTCTTATCAGCTCTACCAAGTCTATGACAGGACATATGCTGGGCGCCGCAGGAGCTATCGAAGCTATCGTCTGCGTAAAGGCTCTCAGCGAGGGCATAATACCTCCGACGATAAATCTGAATGAGCCCGATGAGGAATGTGACCTCAACTACTGCCCCGGCAAGGCAGTCATCGCAGACCTCGATCTCGCGCTCTCGAATTCTCTCGGCTTCGGCGGGCATAACGCCTGCGTCGCCTTCAGGAAGATCTGATCCGAAAGGACGGTTTTTACAATGAACGAAAACAGCATAAGAAAATACGCCGAGCTCATGAAGGAGCTTGAGCTCACAGCGCTTGAAATAAACGAGCAGACAGGCAATGTAAGGCTGGAGCGTATGCCCGCTCCCATAATGCCCGCCCCCCAGCCGGCTGCTCCCGCAGCCCCTGCGCCCTCTGCCCCTGTATCGGTGCAGGCCGCCCCTGCCGAGGATATCATCATCGTAAGATCTCCTATGGTCGGTGTGTTCTACTCCGCCCCCGCAGAGAATGCCGATGCCTTTGTCAAGGTCGGGGATAAGGTCACAAAAGGCCAGACCCTCTGCATTGTCGAGGCTATGAAGCTGATGAACGAGCTCCCCGCCGAACAGGACGGCATCATCACCGAGATCTGTGTCGATAACGGGCAGGTCGTAGATTACGGCTGCGAACTCTTCAGAATGAAAAAAGCATAAAAGGGAACGGTATACAATGAATAAAGAAGAGATAATGCAGATACTCCCCCACAGAGATAATATGCTGCTGGTCGATGAGGCCGAGCTGGTCGGGGAGGAAAGCCACGGAAAATACCATGTCCGCGGAGACGAATGGTTCCTGAAGGGGCATTTCCCCGGGAACCCCATCGTCCCCGGAGTGATACAGTGCGAGATACTCGCGCAGTCCGCCTGCGCACTGCTCGCAGATAAAATGAAAGACGGTATGCTCCCGCTCTATACGGGCCTCAACAACGTCAAGTTCCGCAACCCTGTAAGGCCGGGAGATACGTTTGAGACGGTCTGCCGTATAACAAAGGCAAGGCCGCCCTTCTTTTTCGCCAGCGGCGAGGGATATGTTGACGGCAAGCTCTGCATAAAGGCGGAATTTTCATTCGCTCTCAAGGAGATGGGATAATGTTTTCAAAAGTCCTTATCGCTAACCGCGGCGAGATCGCCGTCAGAATAATAAGAGCCTGCAAGGAAATGGGTATCGCTACTGTCGCCGTTTATTCCGAGGCCGACAGCGATGCTCTGCACGTCGCCCTTGCAGACGAGAGCTATTGCATCGGCGGAGCCCAGGCCGCAGACAGCTACCTCAACGAGGAGCGGATAATCTCCGCTGCGCTGGTCTCAAAAGCTCAGGCTATACACGCCGGATACGGCTTTCTTTCCGAGAACGCACACTTCTCTCAGCTCTGCGCCAAGAACGGCATCGTGTTTATAGGGCCGGCTGCCGAAACTATGGAGCGCCTCAGCGATAAAACGACCATAAAGAACCTTATGGAAGAAGCCGGGCTGGATGTTATCAAGGGGACAGATGTCCTGGAAAGCATCGAATCCGCCAGGATAGCCGCCGAAAGGATCGGCTACCCCGTTATGCTCAAAGCCCGCTCGGGCGGCGGCGGAAGAGGCATCAGGCTCGTGAGCTCGGAATCAGAGCTGGAAAGCAATTACGAGCTGGCTGTCGCAGAGGGCGAGGCTGCTTTCGGCGACGGCGCAGTGTATATGGAAAAATACGTCTACCCCGCAAGGCATATCGAGATGCAGATAATCGCCGACGAAGCCGGGAATGTGGTCTGCCTCGGAGAGAGAGACTGCTCTGTCCAGCGGAGACATCAGAAGCTCATCGAGGAATCCCCCTCTCCCGCAGTAAGCCCCGCTATGCGCGCCGAGCTTATCGAAAAAGTCACAAAGGCTGTCAAGCATATCGGATATGTCGGTGTCGGAACACTGGAATTCCTGTTGGATAAGGCCGGGAAATTCTGGTTTATGGAAATGAATATCCGCCTCCAGGTGGAGCACAGTGTTACCGAGATGCTGACCAATATCGACCTGGTAAAGTGGCAGATAAGAACCGCTGCGGGTGTCCTGCTCAATTTCTCGCAGAAGGATGTCACCCTTATGGGCTCGGCTATCGAATGCCGCATAAACGCCCTCTCGACAGGCAGGCTGGGTATGCTGCACGTCGCAGGCGGGCCTTCCGTAAGATTCGACACCTATCTTGTCCAGGATGTAGAGATATCTCCATTCTATGACTCCCTCATAGGCAAGCTCATAGTCAGAGCCGGCACACGCGAGGAAGCCCTCAGAAAAATGAAGGCCGCTCTCTGCGAGCTGGTCATCGACGGTATAAAGACCAATATCCATCAGCAGCTCCGCCTCGTCAAGGACGAAAGATTTATGGACGGCAGCTACGATCTGACATTTATGGAAGGCAGGTAAAGGCTGATGCCGTTTCTCAAATTCTTATATAACCCCAAAAACGAGCTCGAAAGCGGCGGCCGCGCAGTAGCCCCGATCCAGGCCGACGATAACGAGCCGGAAAAGGAATGCCCAAACTGCCATAAATCAATACCGATCTCGCGGATATGGGCAAATATGAACACCTGCTCCTGCGGATATCATTTCAGGATGAGCGCAAGGCAGCGCATCAGCTTTATCGCTGATAAAGGCTCCTTTGAAGAGCTCTTCTCGGATGTCACCTCCAACGACCCCCTGAAATTCGACGGCTATGCCAACAAGCTGGAGACAGTCCGCGCCGCCAGCAATGAGAACGAGGCTGTCATCTGCGGCTATGCCTCTATCGGCAAGACCCGCTGCTGCCTGTTCGTTATGGAACCGAATTTTATGATGGGCTCTATGGGCTCAGCTGTCGGCGAAAGGATAACCAGGCTCTTTGAGCTGGCAACGGAAAAAAGACTTCCCGTCGTCGGTTATACCGTCTCGGGAGGAGCCAGGATGCAGGAGGGGCTCATCTCGCTTATGCAGATGGCAAAGACCAGCGGAGCCGTAAAGCGCCACAGCGATGCCGGCCTGCTCTATCTTACCGTCCTCACCGACCCGACTACCGGAGGCGTTACCGCCAGCTTCGCTATGGAGGGAGATATAATCCTCGCCGAGCCGGATGCTACTATCGGTTTCGCCGGAGCGAGAGTCATCGAGCAGACGACGAGAAAGACTCTACCCAAGGGCTTCCAGAAGGCTGAGTTCCTGCTGGAGCACGGCTTTGTTGACGCCATCGCCCCGAGAAGATACCAGCGTTCGCTGGTCGCTATGCTCCTTAAAATGCACTGCGGAGGTGATGAGCTGTGAGCGGAGAGGCTTACGAAAAGGTCAAAAAAGCAAGAAGCGCCGGCCGCTATACCGGCATCGACTTCATCAAGGGCATATTCAACCACTTCTTCGAGCTCCACGGCGACCGCCGCTTTGCTGACGACAGCGCAATAATCGGCGGAGTCGCCTATCTTGATACAACACCCGTTACAGTTATCGCAATAGAAAAAGGGCACAACGCCAGAGAGCGTATGCAGCGCCTCTTCGGAGCCCCCAATCCGGAGGGCTACCGCAAGGCTCTCCGACTTATGAAGCAGGCCGAAAAGTTCAAGAGGCCTGTGATCTGCTTTATCGACACTTCCGGAGCCTACTGCGGTATCGGCGCCGAGGAGAGAGGTCAGGGCCTCGCTATCGCAGAGAATCTCAGCGAGATGATGACCCTGAATACCCCTGTGATATCTGTCCTCATCGGAGAGGGAGGCAGCGGCGGTGCGCTGGCTCTCGCTGTTGCCGACAGAGTCTATATGCTGGAGAACGCCGTTTATTCAGTCATCTCCCCGGAGGGCTGCGCTTCCATTCTCTGGAAGGACAGCTCCAAGGCCTCTGAGGCCGCCGACTGCCTCAAGCTCACCGCACACGATGCGCTGGAGCTGGGTGTCATCGAGGATGTCATCAGCGAAGATAATATGGATCAGCCCGAGTTCTTTGCCGAGCTCAGGGACAGGCTCCTCTCGGAGATCAGAACTCTCCGCGCAGACAAGCAGCTTCTCGACCACAGATATGAGCGCTTCCGGGCTTTTGGCAGGAGCGAGTAAAGGATCTGAGATCTATGACAATTTATAAGCGCTACTGCCGCGAGACCTTCGGCCCCGACGGCAGGCTCACCGATTTTGATATAACCTATCCCGAGAGCTTCAATTTCGCCTACGATGTAGTCGATGTATACGCGAAGGAGGAGCCGGATAAACGCGCTCTTGTCTGGTGCGACACCGAAGGCCGGGAGCGTATCTTATCCTTCGGGGAGCTGAGCAGGCTCAGCAATAAGTGCGCCAATGTCCTCTCGGAAAGCGGCATCGGCAGATACGACAAGGTGCTGGTCGCCCTCAAAAAGCATTACGAATACTGGATAGTCGTTCTGGCACTGCATAAGCTGGGAGCAGTTATGATCCCCGTTACTCATATGCTGACCGCCAAGGATTACACTTACAGGATAGCCTCAACAGAGATCAAAGGCTTTATATGCACCCCCGACGGAGATGTCTCGGACAGGATACTGGAAGCTGTCAGAAGCGCAGGGATAAGCCCCTGCCTCTGGACCGTCCGGCAGAGCAAGCCGGGGTTTGAAGACCTTACCGCTGCGGTAAAGGCCGCCCCCGAAGCCTTCGCCCGCCGGGAGACCTCCGCCCATGACCCCTTGCTCCTCTATTTTACTTCCGGCACCTCCGGGCTGCCCAAGGGAGTGATCCATAACCACATCTACCCCCTGGCGCATATCGTTACCGCCAAATACTGGCACCTCGCTGAGGATAACGGCCTGCATTTCACTGTCGCTGAAACAGGCTGGGCTAAATCCTCCTGGGGAAAGCTCTACGGTCAATGGCTGGTAGGCTCGGCTGTCATGGTCTTTGATTTCGATAACTTCGACCCGAAGATGATGATACACGTCATCAATAAGTATAAGGTCACTACCTTCTGCGCCCCGCCGACGGTATACCGCTACCTCGTCCGCTCCGGGATCCCGGAAATGCCATCCCTCAAGCACGCAACTACTGCGGGAGAGGTGCTGCACCCGGAGGTCTTCAGGCTCTTCAGGGAAAAGACAGGCCTTTTGCTCTGCGAAGGCTACGGCCAGACAGAGTCCGCTCTGCTGACCGCCTTCTTCCCCCACGACGATATCACCCCGGGCTCTATGGGATTCCCCTCCCCGCTTTATAAGATCGCCCTGCTTGGCAGCGACTGCAAACCTGTCAAGCCGGGAGAAACGGGAGAGGTCTGCATCATCCCGAAAAGAGAGGGCGAATACCCTCCGGGGCTCTTCTGCGCCTATCTCGATAACGATGAGCTCTTCAGGGAAGTATGGCGGGGAGGCGTCTACCATACGGGAGACTCTGCGACCGTTGACGAAGCAGGAAGATACTGGTTCGGCGGCAGATTCGACGATATCATCAAGACCGGCGGCTACCGTGTCGGCCCATACGAGATAGAAAATGTGCTGATGGAGCACCCGGCAGTCGTCGAGTGCAGCGTTGTCGGCGTCCCCGATAAGCTCAGAGGTCAGGCTATCAAGGCCTATATCGTCCTGAAAGAGGGCGTTGCCCCCGGGCGGGAACTGGAAAAAGAGATCAAGGATCTCACAAACGCAAGGCTTTCGGACTATAAATGGATCAGGCTCATAGAGTTCGTTGATGAGATGCCGAAGACAGTAAGCGGCAAGATCCGTAAGGCCGAACAGCGCAAAAGCTGAAAGAGGAAATGAAGTATGCCTAACGAGACTAAACGTCAAAGCAGGAGAGAAGAGCTGATCCTCGCAGGGCTGGATGAGATCAACCGCTGCGGGATAGCCAATTTCTCGCTGCGCCGCGTCGCACAGAAGGCGGGAGTATCCTGCGCTGCGCCGTCAAAGCATTTCGGAGACAAGCAGGGCTTTATCGCGGCAATAGTCGAATATGTCAACAACCAGTGGCATGACGAGCAGATGCGCATCCTCTCGGTATGCGGCAGCTCGACAAGAGATAAACTGGTGGCTTTCAGCGTCGGCTATATCAAATTTCTCGTAGAAAAGCCCTATTTCCGCTCCATACTGATGCTCAAGGACGACAGCTTCGACAACACCTACCATGTCGGACGCGGCAGAACGACCAGCCTGACCCTGGAGCTCGTGGCGCAATACTGCGCCGAGGTCGGGATGGACGACAGGACCAGGATGCGCAAGCTCTATATCATCCGCTCTCTGATATACGGAGCCTCTCTTATGTTCGACAACGGCGAGCTTCCCTATACAGACGAAAATCTGCGGACTGTCGAAGAAAGCATAAACCGGGAATTCGATCTGCCGTGATGCGGCAGGGTCGGAGAACGGAAAGATAAAGGCAACACCGCACGACCCGCGGCTAACGCATCTGATGCACAGGAGTCGTGCGGTGTTGCCTAAACGGTATATCCTCCCGGCAGGAAGATATACCGTTTTTTGCGCCTGTATCCTAAAATGTTCAATAAATCTGATGTAAAATATTCACATTATGAGCTCATAATTATATGGTGTATCAGTGTTCAAAGGGGGGGTCGCCTTGGATAACGCTCTGCTCATAGTCAAGCAGATCCTTATAATGTTCATTATGCTGTCTGTCGGGATCGGCTGCGGGCTCAAAGGGCTCATCACCCGCGACGGCACAAAGCAGCTCTCAACTGTCGAGCTCATGATCGTCAACCCTCTCCTGATCTTTATGTCCTATCAGTCGGAATACTCGAAGGAGCTGCTCCACGGCCTGCTCTGGGCCTTCCTGCTGGCGGCGATCTCCTTTGCGGCGACGATAATCGCCTCGACTCTTATCATCCCCAGATCGCGGGAGGATTTCGATCTCGAACGCTTCTCTTCCGTCTATTCAAACTGCGGCTTTATCGGCATCCCGCTGATAAACGGCATCTACGGCGACGAGGGAGTCCTCTACCTTACGGGATATATCACACTTTTCAACATCCTTGTCTGGACTCACGGCTATATGGTGATGAAAGGTCAGCGGGATCTCTCGGCGTTTTTTAAGGCGCTGAAAAATCCCTCTGTGATCGCCGTCGCAATAGGCCTTATATGCTATCTCACCGGCCTGCGGCTGCCGGAGGTCCCCGCCAAGGCTCTGGACGGGCTGGCCTCGCTGAACACTCCTCTCGCTATGCTTATTGCCGGCTCCGCTGCATCAAGGACCAGCTTTATAAAGGCTTTTAAAAACTCCGGGATATACATAGTCTCCGCTATGAAGCTGCTGGTGATGCCGATAATGTGCTTCGGGATAATGCGGCTCACCGGTGCTCCGCCTATGGTAATAACCGTTATCACCATAGCCTGCGCCTGCCCTGTGGCGACTACGGGAACGATGTTCGCTGTGCTTTTCAACAAAAAGCCGGAGCGCTGCTCCGAATTCTTCGCGGTAACGACTATCCTCTCGGGAGTAACGCTCCCGCTGGTAACGGCCTTTGCCGGAGCAATGATGTAAAAAAGATCTCGCCGCCTTCGGTGAAAAAAGGGTATTCCCCCGACGGGGAATACCCTTTTTCGTTCTTTCTGCACAGATCATTCCTTGCTCAGAAGCTCCCTGGCTTTCAGCAGCGCGAGCTGGGTCTTGGCATCCGGGTAATCCCCGCGGAACGCTCCCTCGACAGCTTCCTCAAAGGGCAGCCTGATGACGTCGATAAACTCGTCGTCGTCAAGGTCTCTGTCTCCGAAGCTCAGGTCTCTTGCAAGATACATATGGATGACCTCGGTATCGTAAGCGACAGTCGGATACAGGCAGCCGAGATAATCAAATCTCCCGGGCTCTGCACCGATCTCCTCCTTGAGCTCTCTGAGGCCGCATTCTCTGTGGTCTTCGCCGTATTCCAGCTTTCCGGCAGGGATCTCTGTCAGCACTCTCCCGAAGGGATAGCGGAACTGCCTTACCAGAAACACCTCGCCCTTTTCGTTTATCGGGACGACACAGACTCCGCCGGGATGCTTGACATATTCTCTCGTTGCCTCTCTGCCGTCCGGCAGCTCGACCTTATCCACGAACAGCTTGACAACTATCCCGTCAAACTTTTGCTCGCCGCTTATCCTTCTTTCTGCGAGATGATCCTTTCCCCCGGGCAGATTTTTCCTTTCCTGGCTCATGCTTCTTGTCTCCTTTTTTGTTTGACTTGGAGGAGCTGTTCTTATCGACGTCCTCCGGTGTATCCTTGTCGATGACATTATCCGGCTGCAAGTCGCCCTGGCGGCGCCTTGAAACATATCCCGCAGCGATATAAACGCCCAGCAGCGCGAGACCGCTTACCGAAGCGACCTTGCCGACAGTTGAGCCCGCAGCCTTGAATCGGAACACTATCGTGCTCTCGCCCGCCGGAACGGGAACAGCCATAAACCCGTAGCTTACCTTCTCGATATTCGTTTTCTGGCCGTTGACCTCTGCTGTCCAGCCGGATTCGTAGGGGACAGAGAAGAACACCAGCTTCGGCTTATCCAGCTTGATCTTGCCTGTAAAGCCCTCGTGGTCGTAATCGAAGTAGTAGCAGCTCATCTGCTTTCTCTCGTCGCAGGCTCTGTTATAGAGCGCCTTTGAGACCATAACGTGCTGCTTGTCGAAGCGGGTCAGCATACCTCTGTATTTCTTTTCCTGCTCCGGTGACAGCAGAACGGAATTCAGCAGCAGGGTCGGCTTGTCATAATCGTTTACTGTCGAGATATCCTCTTCAAGGATATAGCTGTCGTAGGCGAAGCCCATCGGGACATATCGCGGGTTCTTGTAGATATAAAACTTGTTCTGTGTCCCGACATACTCGAAATCCGTCAGCCCGCTGATATACTCCGGAGGAGTCGGCTCTGCCTTGCCCTTGCGCTCGTCCTCGGTGAATTCCTGGAAATAATACTTCACCGAGAGCAGCCCTCTGAGGCCGTACAGCTTGGTATCCATTCGGGAAGCGACATCTCTGGTCTGGCCGATAGAGGTATAGAAATCCATGATAGATGTGGGGACGACACTGTGGAAGGTGCGCATAGAGCTGAGGCCCCAGTACATACACCAGTTATCCACGCCCTCGGAGGTGTCGATACGGTAAAATGTGTTCTGAGAGTCGGACATATCTCCGTCGAACTCGGAGAGGTCGATCTTTTCCCTGCCGTAGATCGCTCTTTCGATATAGTCGTGATTATCCGAGCCCTGGACAGCGCCGAATACGACAGAGGACATCATGCATACCGCGCAGGCCGCTGTGGTCATTATACAGAGAGTGGTGTGCCGATGCTCCTTTACGACCTTATATACCGCAAAGAAGAGCATTACTGTCATGATCGCTGTAACGATCGCCTGGATATAGTAGAATTCAGGATATTTCGGGACTTTTCCCCAGACGACCTGTTCGTTGACCATTTTGGGCAGCATACCTATCCCGATGAATATGGCGGCGCCTGCTGCTGCGGGTACAAAGCCGTATCGCAGCTCGTCCTTGTCCCGGTCTACCACCTGGGCTGTCATAAGGCACATTATCAGGATCGGCATATAGAACCAGCGGGCATAATAGCTGTCGTTAAAGAGCACAAAGGAAGCGTTGAGCACCGGGATACAGGCGAAGAGTATGCTGGCGACGATCATTTTTCCCTGCCAGGTCTTTTTGCGTGTCCTCATAAAGGCGATGACTCCGCAGACAGAGAACATCGGCAGATACCCGGCGATAGAAGCCCATCTTGCGTTTTCCGAGCTCAGGATATTCGATCTCGCGGGCATATCCGAGAGCATGAAGAAAGCCTGGAATATTCTCGGGATACGGATATTCTCCGGGTAGATGACCATATCCAGCCCCCAGAGGTAATGATTTATCCTTGGGTTTTCCAGGATATCCATGACCGAGGGCAGGAGTATCGCAAAGGAGATCATAAACCCGACAACAGCCTCAAAGAACAGGCATAAAAAGACCTTCGGGGTAATATCGAATTCCTTGTCTGTCAGCCTGATAAAGAAATAGAGGATAGTGAATACGACCTCGCAGACAAAGAAGAAATAGCTTATAGTCGCGCAGATAGCGACAGCTATGGCAAAAGCGCCTTTCTTATGATCCCTGACCAGCAGCTCCATACCCAGCAGCATCAGCGGGAAGAAGGCAGTGGCATCGTGGAAATGGTTGAAGAACACGTTATATGTCTGGAAGCCGGAGAAGGCATAGAGCATACCGCCGATAAAGGCTGCGTTCTTGTTCTGGACAAAGCGCCTGATATAGGCGTAGGCTGTGATTGCAGCGACAGAAGTCTTCAGCGCCAGCATCCAGGGCATCAGATAAGGCAGGGCTTTCAGCGGGAAGACCGTAGTCAGCCAGAAGAAGGGGCTTCCCAGCAGATAGAAGGAATAGGAGCCGACGAAATTCGAGCCCAGGTCTGTTCCCCAGTCCCAACCGATAGCGCCGTCCCGGACGACCTCATTGGCGTGCTGATAGAACATCATCTGCTGAGAATTGAAATCGCCGTAATATAGGAAAATGCCCTTATTATAGATCATTGAGGGTATAAAGCTGATCATCATCGCTGCAAAGGCGGTGACAAACAGCATCAGATACAGCTCCTTGCCTTTTTTGGAGGAGCGTTTCAGAAATCCCGGTCGTCCAAACATTTTGATAGTCCTTTTCTGATTATTGGGTCAGGCCATCCGGCCGGCCATACAAAGCTATTATATCACATCCGGGAACAAAAAACAACCCCGCCGACGCGATTTTCCGTCAGCGGGGCATCTTTTCTCTTTCAGAGCGGCGCCTTGTCCATCTTTCCCTTGTTTCTCGGATATTTTTCCGGAGTCGGCTTTATCTTGTTTATAACGATCAGGCATCTTCCGTCGCCGTTGGGAAGCTCATAGCTCCTGACGAGCCCGATCTCTCCTCCCAGAGTCCTGACAGCGCCTCCGGCCGCTTTCAGCTCTGCCTCGCCGTCCGAGCCCTTTAGGGCGACGAACTTCCCTCCGGGCTTAACGAAGGGCAGGCAGTATTCACAGAGCGCCGAAAGGTTGGCGACAGCTCTGGCTGTGGCGATATCGTAGCGCTCTCTGTGGGCAGGCGTGCGCCCCAGCTCCTCGGCTCTGCCGTGTATGCACTCGGCTCCCAGGGAAAGCCCGTCGGAGAGAGCCCTGAGAAAGCCTATCCTTTTATTGAGGCTGTCCAGCAGGGTCAGCTTTATATCCGGGCGGAATATCCCCAGGGGGCAGGATGGGAACCCGGCGCCTGTCCCGACATCTATGAGGCTCGCTCCATCCGGAGCCAGCCCCTCTGAGAGGAAGGGATAGACACTGTCGTAAAAATGCTTCAGCGCTATTCCCTCGGGGTCGGTTATGGCAGTAAGATTCATTTTTTCGTTCCATTCGCAGAGCAGCTCCGCATAGCGCAGCAGCGAGTCATATTGTCCGTCGGAGACTGATATGCCGCCCTTGGCGAATAGCTCCCGCAGAGAGGCTTTGTCTGTCAGCTTCATGTCTTTTCCTTTCCGCCGAGGCTTGCCAGCCAGATCAGCAGGACTCCCACATCTGCGGGATTGACTCCGGATATGCGCCCTGCCTGCCCGACATTCAGCGGCTTGATCTTGTTGAGCTTTTCGGCGGCTTCCAGCCTGAGCCCCCGGAGCTTGGTATAATCCGTGTCCGGCGGGAGAGCCTTGCTTTCCAGCTTGCGCATCGCTTCGACCTGCTCCTGCTGGATCTTTATGTAGCCCTCGTACTTGACTCCCAGCTCGACCTGCTCCCTGACATCCTGAGGCAGCTCCGGCCTCTGAGGGTCAAAGGGAGCAAGCCCCTCGTATGTCACCTGCGGGCGGCGGAGGAGCTGCGCCAGCTTTATGCCTGTGGTCAGCGGCTCTGTCCCGACAGATGCGAGATAGCAGTTTATGGCTTCTCCCGGGCCAAGGTTGACCGCTTTGACCCTTTCGGTCTCTTTCTCGATCTGCTCCCGCTTCCGGCAGAGCCTTTCATATCTCTCCTTGGAGATGAGCCCTACTCTGTGCCCCTCCGGTGTCAGGCGGAGGTCGGCATTATCCTGCCTGAGCAGCAGGCGGTACTCGCTGCGGGAGGTCATCATCCTGTATGGATCGGAGCAGCCCTTGGTAACGAGGTCATCGATGAGTGTCCCGATATAGGAGGAGGCGCGGTCCAGCACCATAGGCTTTTCGCCTTTGATCTTCAGCGCAGCATTGACTCCCGCCACGAGCCCCTGGGCGGCGGCTTCCTCATAGCCGGAGGTGCCGTTGAACTGCCCTGCGCCGTAGAGCCCGGATATACTTTTGAATTCCAGAGTCGCCAGCAGCTCTGTCGGGTCGCAGCAATCGTATTCGATAGCATAGGCGTTGCGCATGATCTCGACATTTTCAAGGCCCTTGATAGTTCTCAGGAATTTGAGCTGCACCCATTCCGGCAGCGACGAGGACATTCCCTGCAAATAATATTCATCCGTATCGAGGCCCATAGGCTCGATAAAGAGCTGATGCCTCGGCTTGTCGGAGAAGCGCTTGATCTTATCCTCGATGGAGGGGCAGTACCGGGGGCCGACTCCCTCGATCTGCCCGGAATACATAGGCGAGAGGTGTATATTATCCAGTATTACCTTATGGGTCTCGGCGTTGGTGTAGGCGACATAGCAACTGACCTTGTTTTCCAGAGGGCTGTGGTTCTCGAAGGAGAAGGGAGTGATCTGCTCATCGCCGTCCTGCCTTTCAAGAGCCTCGAAATCGATGGAGCGGCGGTGTACTCTGGCAGGAGTCCCCGTCTTGAAGCGCCGGAGGGTGACTCCCAGCTCTCTCAGGGAATCCGAGAGGAATTTCGCCGGAAGGACAGAATCGGGGCCGCTCTCATAGCTGGTTGAGCCGACGTGTATGCGGCCGTTAAGATATGTCCCGCTGGCGATGATGACAGCTCCGGCGCCGTATTCTGTCCCCAGGCGGGTGCGGACACCCGTTACCTTGCCGTTCTCCGCAAGGACAGCGCAGATCTCATCCTGCTTGACTCTGAGCCCCGGGCATTTTTCCAGCGCCTGCTTCATATAGATATGATATTTTACTCTGTCGGCCTGGACTCTGAGGCTGTGTACTGCGGGGCCTTTGCCGCGGTTGAGGATACGGCTCTGGATAAAGGTCGCATCGGCGGCCTTGCCCATCTCGCCTCCGAGGGCGTCGATCTCCCGGACGAGATGCCCCTTGCCTGTGCCGCCGATAGAGGGGTTGCAGGGCATATTGGCTATCCCGTCGAGGGTTATGGTAAAAATTGCTGTTCTCATACCGAGGCGGGCCGCCGCAAGAGCTGCCTCGCAGCCTGCGTGTCCCGCCCCGACGACTATCACGTCATAATTTTCGGTCATAAGGATCCTTTCTTTTCACATAGATAGATTTTGCAGCGGTCTGCTGCCTTTATTCCGCGGCTGCGCCCCGGACTGTCTCGACGTCGCAGTCATTGACCATCATCCCTGTGTCGATGATATAGCAGACATCACCGTTCTCCGCGAATACACCTGTCAGATAGCGTGTATTTGCCTCATAGTTCACCGCCTCGACAGGCTGCAGCTTCTCCGGGTCGAGCTCTGTCATTTCAGAGACAGTATCGGTCAGTATCCCGATGAGCCCCAGCTTGTTGCGGACTGTGAATTTAGTCTCGCAGATTATGATACAGCTCCGGTTGGTATATTCTGTGCTTTCAAAGCCCAGCCTTGCTCTGGCGTCAATGACAGGAACCGTCGTATCGTTCCAGAGGCAGCTCCCCGCAAAATAATCCGGGAACTCCGGGATTTTCTGCAGCTTGTCGGCAACCAGCACAGTACGTATATCGTGGAAGGGTATCGCAAATTTTCTCCCGGCCGAGAAGAAGGTCAGGTATTTTATCATTTCCATATACTTTCACCTCTCACCTGTTAAGATGAGTCTTTATTACCGAGCCTATCCTTTCAAGGCTGCACTGTTTTACTATCGCTCCCAGTTCAAAGGCAGCCTTCGGCATACCGTAGACCGCCGAGCTGTTCTCGTCCTGGCCTATCGTATAGGCTCCGGCGTGCCGCATCTGCGACATTCCTCTGGCGCCGTCCTTGCCCATGCCGGTAAGGATAACGCCGATAGCCTCGTCTCCTGCGCAGTATGCCACCGATTCAAAAAAGACATCGACACTCGGGCAGTGCCCGGAGACTTTCGGCCCGCCCTCGCAGGTCACAAAATAGCCTTTTGCATCCTTGAAGAGACGCAGATGCTTGTCTCCCTGGGCGATGACTACCATCCCTTTTTTGAGATATAGCCCCTGGGTCGCCTCGACGATATTCAGCTCCGGGAAGGCCTTATCCATACGTTTTGCATAGAGCGAGGTATAGCCCTCCGGCATATGCAGCACTACCGCGACAGGCGGGCAGGTGCGGTCCAGCTCCTGGAGGATCGTCGGCAGGGCTTCTGTGCTGCCGGCGGAGCCGCCGATAGCGATGATCTTTCTTGTGTTGTCCTTCTCCGGGACAGCCCCGCCGGCTGTGCGGACATTATAGAACTTACATCCGCTTTTTATCCGCTTGATATTTGCGGAAGCCCGCAGGGATCTTTGCAGCTTTGTTTTGAACTCGGAGTAGTTCCCCTCCTCCGGCTTGGGGATAAAATCCGCGGCGCCGGCCTGCATAGCCTGCAATATCAGATCCTTTCTGGAGGAACAAATTATAACGGGAACAGTATACTGCGGGATGAGCTGTCTCAGGAAGGCGATCCCGTTGAGCTTGGGCATCTCGATATCCAGGATCAGCAGATTCGGCCGCAGCTTTTCGATCTCGTCCCTGGCCTCGAAAGCGTTTGAAGCGCAGGCGCAGCAGACAAAGCCCTCTGTGGAATCGACGACACTTTTCAGGAACTGTGCAAAAAGCATCGAATCGTCTGCGATAAGCACTCTCAGTTCATTCATCCTCATCATCTCCCTTCAAAGGCTTGTAAAGCACAGCCGGCCGGACTATCTCATAGCGCATATTTCTGGGTGCGCTCTCGGCGTGCCCGATATAGAGATATCCTCCCGGCTCTGTTGCCTCGTAAAATCTGTTGACAAGATCCTCCTTGGTCTGCTCGTCGAAATAGATCATAACGTTGCGGCAAACGATAAGGTCGAACTTCTTTTTGAAGTTTATCGGGTCCATAAGGTTGTGATATTTAAAGACCACATTGCTCCGTATATCGTCGGTTACCTGATAGGTCCCGTTCACATGGCGGACGAAATATTTTTTCACCCAATCTGTCGGGACATCCTCCAGAGCCTGCTCGGTATAGATCCCTCTCTTTGCCATTCTCAGGGCGTTGAAGGAGATATCCGTCGCCAGGATACGGGTGTCCCAGTTATCCAGGTTGTTGCCGAAATATTCGTGCAGGTAGATCGCGAGATTATAGGGCTCGTTGCCGTAAGAGCATCCGGCGCTCCAGATACGCAGGTCGTTATCGGATACTCTTTGCTCGGCCTCTTTAAGAAAGACTTTGGTGAAGTGTTCAAAATGCTCGGTCTCGCGCATGAAGTATGTATAATTCGTTGTCAGCCTGCTGATGATATTCGTCATCTCTATCCCGCTGCGGTCGACGTAGACAGTTTCAAGATACTCTCCGAAATCGTCAAAGCCGCAGTCGAGGACATAGTTTGTCAGCCTGGATTCGATAAGATATTTCTTTTCTGTCAGATTCAGGCCGTATTTTGCCTTGATGATACCGGCCAGCTTTATAAAATCTTCGTTTCTTAGCTGCATTATCCTCTCTCCTCTGTCGATACGGTACAAAACAGACGTCTGTTGACCGGCCTACCTGTTCTTTTCCGAGAGCCTTATGCAGTCCAGGACGGCGACTCTCCTTCCTCTGAGGTCGATATAGCCGGTTATCACAGAGCCCTCAACGGGAGACTCGCTGATCTTATTCATCTCATAAGCCTCGGCGTCGATGACTCTGGGGACTTTTATCCCCAGCAGTGCCCCTTCGCAATCGACTACGATTATACAGCTATGGGAATCGTATTCCGGGGGCTCGAAGCCCATTCTCCCGGCGAAATCCATAACGGGGACCACCTTGCCTCTGAGGTTCATTATCCCCAGGATATAATCAGCCACCATAGGCAGCACTGTTATCTCCGGGACCTCGATGATATCTGTTACAGACGTTATATCAAAGGCGAACTGCCTGCCTCCGCAGTCAAAGGTCAGGAGCTGACCCATACCGAAAACATTGTTGTCCATTTAGAGGCCTCCCTTCGGCTCAGCCGCGGTCCTGCGTCCGAACTCCGTTGTGTATGAAAAGCTCGTTGATATCTGTTATCAGGGTTATGCTTCCGTCCGCCAGTATAGAGCAGCCGGAGAGCCCCTTGCGTTTAAGATCGTATTTATTCAGCAATATTGAGAGTGGCTTTACGACTACCTGCTGGTCGGCCGTCAGCTCGTCTGCGAAGATGACAGCATCGCGGCCTTGCTCGCTGCAATACAGCATTATACCCTCCTCGAGAGGTATCCTTTCGCCCTCCAGCCCGAAGGCGTCGGCCAGCCTGATGACTCTCAGGCATTTTTCTCTCAGCATGACCAGCTCAGTGCCGTCCGGGTCTTTGAGAAGCTGGACCTCCTCGGCGCGGAAGATCTCCTTTACCGAAGAAACAGGGACAGACAGCTCACAGCCGTTGGCCTTTACTCCGAGAACATCTATGATCGAAAGGGAGAGCGGTATCCTGATCGTGAATTTGGAGCCTTTTCCCAGCTCCGATTCGATAGACATCTTTCCGCCGACCTTCTCGATATTCTTTCTTACAACATCCATCCCGACTCCGCGCCCGGAATATTCCGTAACTGTCTCGTTGGTGGAAAAGCCTGCTGCCATGATCAGCTCATAACATTCGGCGTCGGTATATTCATTTTCGGGCTTGGTCAGGATGCCGCTCTTTCTGGCCTTTGCCAGCAGCTTTTTAGGGTCCATCCCTGCGCCGTTGTCCTCGCAGGAGATAACAACTTCTCCGCTCTCATAGCCCGCCGAGAGAGTAACTGTCGGCTTCTCGGTCTTTCCGGCCGCCCTTCTTTCCTCCGGGGTCTCGATGCCGTGATCGACGGCGTTGCGGACGATATGCATCAGAGGGTCGCCCAATATATCCACGACGGCCTTATCGGCCTCGGTATCGGCGCCCACCATGACCAGCTCCACGTTCTTGCCGAGAGTCTTGTTCATATCTCTTACGACTCTCGTCATTTTCGTGAAGGCTGTCTGGACAGGGATCATCCGTATGGACATGACCACATCCTGCAATTCATCTGTGAGTTTTTTCAGCTCTCGGGCGGATTTCTGGAAGCGGTCGAGGCTGCCTGAAAGCCCCCGCAGATCAGGGCTTGAAACAACGCCCGATTCGGTGATAACTATCTCCGCAACGAGATCCAGCAGCCTGTCCAGCTTTTCCAGCTTAACGGAGATAAGGCTGCTCGTCGCGGCTCCGTGAGAGCCGCCTCCGGCATGTGCGGGAGCTGCTCCTGCTGCGGGCTTGGGAGCCTCGGCTGCGGCGGCAGCGGTCTCCTGCGGGGCCTCGGCGTTAGCCTCGGGCTCGAGTATATCCGCTGACAGGACATTTACACCGTCCCGGAGCATTTTCAGGGCTTCCTCGGCGTGCTCGGTCTTTATCTCGATACGGAAGCCGTTTTTGGCGATCTCCTCCTCGGAGCCGTCATTTTCCAGATCTTCGGGAACAGTGCGCTTGATCTCGCCATAGGCAAGGATAGAATTTTTCAGCACCATCGCCCTTATCGAGGGCATCAGGCATCCCTCCTCGAACTTTATGAGGAAGGTGGTCACTCCGTTTTCAGAGGAGCCTCTGGGGAGAGAGGGCTCCGCCTTGGGTGCGGCAGCGGCGGCGGGGCGTTTCAGCTCTTCCGCTCCCACGACATCGACACCGTCTCTGAGTATAGCGCAGACCTTATCCGGCTCGTCGCAGTTCAGCTTGATGATAAAGCCCTGAGCTCTGATCTCGTCGTCCGAAGTCTCGGCATCCAGGTCGGGAGGTATCGTCGTCAGCACCTCTGCCTCGGCGCCGATGGAATTGAGCAGCACCATAGCTCTTATAGAGGGCATCATACAATTCTCGGAGAAGGTGACCTTAATTGTCTTTACCCCATCCGGTTCATCCGGAGCGAAGAGAGCGTGGGTCTCGGCGGGAGCCGCAGGGGCCTCCCCTTTGGAGAGCCCGGTCAGGTAGCCTGCGAATTCATGCAGCCTGGCGATGTTTTCAGTAAAATCCGTCAGTGGGACAGAATCGTCGGAGAGGTTCTCGATCTCATTTTTGAGGCAGTCGGAGGTCATAAAGGAGAGCTCATAGAGTGTTCCTTTGTCGAAGCTGAGCCCGGGGTTTTCCCGGATCACGAAATAGATATCTTCGACCGCATGGGCCAGCTCGGACATATTCTTCAGGCCCATCATAGCGGAGGAGCCCTTTATTGTATGCATTACTCTGAATATCTCAGCGATATCGTCCGGAGTCATCTCGCTGTTTTCTGTACGCATCAGGATATCGTCGAGGTTTTCCAGCAGCTCTGTCGATTCAAATACAAAGGTGTCGAGCATAGATTCCATGCCGGCATCGAACTTGCTCATTTTTCTCCCTCCGTTTCAGGTTCTTGTTTGCTCCCCGCTCCCCAGCAGCGGCTCCGCCAGCGGGGGGAAGCTCCGCGCCAGCAGATCAGAGACCTCGCTGCGGCGCAGCTTTTTTATGCGGTGCGGAAGACGCTTCTCCGAGTCTGTCCAGACTGTCAGAGTGCAGGTCCCGCCGATACGCTGGAATACTGTCTGACTGAGCTGGGCTGCGGCGAGATTTTCTCTCGGAAGGACTACCTTATGGAAATGGAAGCCCCTGCAGTAGCTCAGGGTGCAGGTCTTGTCCGTTATGCCGACAGAAGTCGTCTTTGAGGCGACAGCTCTTACCAGCACCATCCACACCAGCGGGACAGTCAAAGCCAGCGCGAAGATACTGATCTCGGTGTGCCAGCGGTCGGTGACGGGCATAAGGAGCACTGCCGCCAAAGCGGGCAGCGGGCACAGCATCAGAGGCAGCATTATAAATCTCCTCCAGGCGCCCTTTCCTGCGGTTATATGCGAGCGGCGCTGCCCGAGCTCGGGAGCCAGCAGCCTGAGAGAGGCGTTCATCTCGCTTTTCCGGGCTATCGGTATCAATGCCGCCGTATTTTTCTTTTTCTTTGAATAGCCGGAGCAGAGGATATGCACCGAGCTTATCCCTGCCAGCTTCATCAGCAGAGTCTGCCGTATGTCGAAATAGCTGATCTTTGAGCGGTAGAGGACTTTTTTTGTCCGCTTGCCGGCTCCGGATTCGACCAATATCTGCCCGCCCCGTCTTGTTGCACGGAAGTTCCAGTTATCTGTCAGATTGCTGGCAAAGGAGATCAGCCAGCCAAAGACTATTATCCCTCCGACAGCCAGCACCGCCTGCGGGACTGTCTTTGAGAGCCCCAGCAGGTTCTCATCCAGCTCTGTCAGCTTGCCGTTGACCTTATAGGCAAGCTGCCGCTCGAATTCTCTGCCCAGCACACGGTAGATCTGGAACATAAGGGCAGCGAAGATGACTATCCCCGAGAGAGTCGAGGAAAAGATCAGCGAGAAGATCAGCATCTGTGTCTTTTTCGGCGCGACAGAAAAGCAGGGTGCGCCCTCGCTCTTCTTTGATATCAGCCCGAAGATGCCGACAGCGCTCTTTTCCGAGATGACCAGCTTCATCTCGCTGCGGGTGTAGGAGAGGGCTTCTGTCTCGATATGGATAGTGCAGGCGCCGACAGCGCGGTAGAGATACCCCTGCTCTATCCTGACGGCTGTCACCTCGCTGAAATAGATACAGGTCGTCAGCAGCCCGAAGGGGCCGAAATGGGAGACGACTCTTTGGCTGTCGGCTCTGTAATAGACGAACAGCCAGCGGAACACAGCGAATCCCAGGATACCGAGCACAACGAAAAGATCCAGCCAGTATGTCCTCAGCCAACCGCCGATATTGAAATTCGAGGCGACTATATTCTTAGCCAGAGGGATCAGCAGCAGCCACAGGGTCTTTGAGGTGTAGCCTATGATCCTGACAGGGTGCTGACGGCGGCGCAGGAAGTCTCTCAAAAAACCGCGCCTTCCGCGCTTTGCCTTAATGCTCTCCTCTGCCAACCAAGATCACCGCTTTGCCTTTATTATTTTACCCCCCGGCGGTAGAGCCCTTTTGTCAGCCCCTCACCAGGCAGTTTTTCTCTGTTTACGAAAGCCTTTACCGTATCTCTTACCCTCTCCGGGCTCTCGTCGAAGAAGTCCAGCTTTATGTAGTCTGCGGATGAGAATTCCGCCAGCATATCCGAAATACAGAGTATATCTGCGTTCAGCAGCTCGGTATAGCCCTGCTCCCGGGAGCATCTGACCGGGAAAGCCCGGCCTGTCCTGTCGAAGAGCCTGCCCGTACAGCGGGAGCAGCCCCGTTCTGCTTTTATGGGGCAGTTGACTGTCAGCATCATGGGGAGCCTGCCGTAGCCTGTTACTCCGATCGGCAGCTCTCCGGCGAGAGCCGATATCTCCTGCGCCCTCAGCTCGAAGGAAACGACGCAATCTCTGAGCCCAAGAGCTTTGAGCTCCCGCAGGGCGGCGCTGTTGGCGGCGTTGAGCCCGAAGCCGCCGTGCATTGTGAGCCCCAGATCTCTGCCGATACGGATATGCGCCGGATTAGTACATTCTATCTGTTCAAGGCCGGCAGCTATGAGGGCTCCCAGCCTTTTTATATCCCGCTTTTCGTCGAAGGTGAACCGGGGCATGACGCAGCAGAGCCGCTCTTTTTCAAAGCCTCCCGCCAGCAGCTCTTCGCAGAGGGCAGGGTCGGCATAGATAAGCTCTGCATCCTTCTCTTCCAGGAGCGAGAGCTGCCCGGCGCTCCGGACATACAGCCGCAGCGCTCTTCTGCCGTTCCTCTCCGGGGGAGCAAAGGAAAACTGCTTCTTCACGAACTCCGGCTTCCGGGTATAGTGTTCATACCTTTTTCTGTCCAGCTCCGCACAGACTCTCCGCCTCATATCGTTGAGCTGCGAAGCGGGCACTGTAACGCCCTCGCTGATCCGGCAGATGAACTCCCCGGCCTCATAGACGGTATCGCCCAGCTTTGAGAGCTGTTTTTTAAGATATTCCTCATCCGCAGCCCGGTTCAGAGCCTTTACGGGAGGGTCTCCTGACACCTCTGCGGATAACCCGTTCTCGTCGGTCATACTTACGCTGCATGGCTCTCCGCTCACCACCAAGGCTCTTATCCCGACCTTAGCGCGTTTATACTCATGTCTGTAAAGCTCATGCAGCTCAGGCAGGACGCCCGCCGCAGCTTCGACATCTTCCTTGCGCCTGAAGCCGAACATCTGCCTGCCGGGCTGGCCTTTGAGATAGCTGTCGGTGAATCCGGAGCGGGAGAACACGCCCTCCAGCAGCCGCAGGTCCGGCTTTTCTCCCGAGAGATCGGCTCTCGCCGCCGAGACCGCTGCCGCGACATATTCCGGGCGCTTCATACGCCCCTCGATTTTCAGCGAGGCCGCACCCATATCCTCCAGCTTTTTCAGGCTGCCGATATAGGACATATCCTTGAGGGAGAGGGCGTGCTTTTCGGGGCCGCCCTTCTCGCAGGAGGCGGGCAGTCGGCAGGCCTGTGCGCAGAGCCCCCGGTTGGCGCTGCGGGAGCCGATGACAGCCGACATATAGCACTGCCCGGAGACAGACATACACAGTGCGCCGTGAACGAAGACCTCGATCTCCAGGGGCAGGGCGCAGAGCTCCGAGAGTATGCTCTCCGGCAGTTCTCTTGCCGCAACGGCCCGTGAAAAACCCAGCTCCTTAGCCAGCAGGGCGCCGTTCTCGGTATGCAGGGACATCTGGGTCGAGGCGTGTATCTCCATACCGGGGCACATCTCCCTGACGATGGCGACCAGCGCCAGATCCTGAGTTATCAGCCCGTCAACACCCAGCTCGCAGGCTTTTCTGACGGCCTCGGCACAGAGCTCCAGCTCCTTGTCGGTTATTACGGTGTTTATCGCCTGATAGACCTTTACCCCGCTGATATGGCAGGCTCTTACGGCCTTTTCCAGCTCCTCATCGGAGAAATTCGCGGCGTTCTGCCTGGCGGAGAACAGCTCTCCCCCGAGATAGACAGCATCGCAGCCTGTCCTGAGGGCAGCCTCCAGCGCCTGCGGGGAGCCGCAGGGAGCGAGTATCTCAGCCATTATTTTTTCCCGAAGCTGCCGTAGCCGCCTGTCGGAGCGCCGCCGAGAGCTTCCTTTATATCCTTAGCGATCATATCCTTGGCATTTACCTCCTCCTCGGGGGCAAAGCTCTTGCGGAGGCGGACTTCCTTCTGGAGCTGCTCGATGCGCTCTTTAAGGGCAGCGTTCTCCTTTTCGGCGGCCTCGGCGCGGGCCTTGGCCTTGGTAGCCTCGTCGAAATAGGCAGTTATCTGCGAGCGGATATTTTCCAGTGTTGTTCTGGTCTTGTAGAGATCGTCGCAGGCCTCCAGTGCGATAAGAGCGGCGCCGTCCTGAGCGGAGAGGGTGCTCTTGCCGCTTATCATCTCTTCGAGGCGGCGGTTCAGCGCTGCTGCCAGCTCTGCGGTATACTCCTTGGTCTCATCCGTAAGGAGCCTGTACTCGCGGTTAAAGATCTTAACTGTTACTTCCTGTTTCATAATTATCAGCCTTTCGTCCGAAAAATGGGTATTATTATTTTTATTATACCATACAATTGCACAAAAGTAAAGTTAAAAAAGGCAATTTTTTTAGGGCTATATGTCGATACCCGAGAAAAAAACAGTATCCCTCAAAGGAAGATACTGTTTCTCTGATATCCCTTATCTTTCTGATACGCTGAAGCAGCCCGGCTTCAGATCTCCGCCCCGGCGTGTCTTGTAACATGGCAGCCGACGTTCACAGATACCGGCAGCCCGGCGATATGGGTAGGAGCCTGCTCGATATTGACAGCGAGGCAGGTCTGAGTTCCGCCGAAGCCCTGGGGGCCGATACCGAGTCGGTTGATCTTCTCCAGCATCCTGGCTTCCAGCCCGGCATAGAGGGGCTTGGGGTTGCGCTCGCTCACAGGCCTGCAAAGAGCCTTTTTGGCAAGATAAGCGCACTTCTCGAAATCTCCGCCGATGCCGACGCCTATGACCATAGGCGGGCAGGGATTGGAGCCTGCCGTTGCAACGACGGATACCACCCAGTCCACGATCTCGTCAACAGTCACAGAAGGAGTCATCATTCTGAGCTGGGACATATTCTCCGAGCCGAAGCCCTTGGGAGCAACGGTTATGCTCACCTTATCCCCCTCGACTATCCTTGTATGGACGACAGCGGGGGTATTATCCCCTGTGTTGACCCGCTCGAGAGGGTCTCCTACTACCGAGCAGCGCAGCCGCCCCTCGGTATAGCCTCTCGAAACACCTCTGTCTATGGCCTCACGCAGCGGACCGCCTGTAAAATGCACATCCTGGCCGATGTCGATAAAGACCACAGCCATGCCGCAGTCCTGGCAGATGGGGATATTCTCCTCCTTGGCGACGCGGATATTCTCGATGATATCATCGAACACCGCCTTCCCGACGGGGGACTTCTCCGCCCTTGCTCCGCAGCCGATACACTCCTCCATATCCGAAGGCAGCAGCAGGTTTGCCTTTATGCAGAGTTCTCTTACGGTCTCTTCGACCTTTGATACGTTTATCTCTCTCATTTTGTTTTGACCTCTTTGCTTTCAGAAGTACTTTTCGAGGCGTTCCATACGCTCCTCGATGCTGGCTTCAAATTCTTCGTCCGACAGCTTGGGATCTCTGGTTTTTTTCCAGATCCCGCAGGGGACATCCGGGCAGTCCAAGCAGCTCTCATAGCCTCTGTCGTAGATGCAGCAGGCATAGATCGCACATTCCTTTCCCTTAGGGCAGTGAAAGACCTTACCCTCGCTTTTGTTGCAGCCCTTGCAGAGCTTTTCTCTGATGCAGTTGCAGGCAGAACAATCCGCCCCGCACACGCTGATATTCTCATTCATTGTCCTGACCTCCCGTCTTATTACTGTTCGGGCTCTTGTATATGAGCTCGACCCATGTTCTTTCGCCGTCTGTATATACCTTTGCCTTTTTCTCGTCATAGCAGGGGGCTATCCTGAGCCTGCCCTCAAGCCTTTCATACAGCCTGAGCCTGCTGTATGCTTCCGAGACAGCTTCTTTTGTCTCGCCGCTGTAAGGGTCGATGTATTCGACATAGAAGCGGCAGATCATATTCTTGGCCTTGAAGCTCTCTGTCGCCTCGACTTCCTTTCCGAAGATGACCGCTTTCTTTTCCAGCGCGATTATAGCTCCGTCCGTCTCGGCTTTTCCGAGCATCTCTTCCATAAACTCGATCTTCGGCTTTGCTGCCTTGTTCTTGGTATAGTCCGAGAGGAAGCCTCCCAGCAAAAACACCGCCGACAGCACAAGGAAGGGCGAGGCCTGGATGATCCCGCCGCCCAGCAGCAGCATCGCCGGCGCCAGCGCTCCGCTGAATATGCCGAAGACAAGCCCCATAGTCCTGCCGGAGCGAGTCAGCTCGTGGCCTTCGGGAAGTATCCTCATACGCGGATAAAGTGTATCAGGAGAGACTTATAATCGCCCCAGATACCGCCGATATTGATGCCGCAGTTCATGAGCGCCGCGCCCGAGAGCTTTACCTCCGGTTTTTGCTCGTCGTAATAATACGCCTCAGGGTCAAGGCCCTTGAGCATTATGCGCCTGCTGCGCTGATTTGGTCTTCCAAGCACCTGAACGAACTCGAACAAAGCCTCGCTCTTATCCTTGGCGACGAACATAAAGGCATCGAAGCTGTTATCCTCGAACATATTTCCGATACGGTACTGATCCCCTGTCCGGACAAGGGCGTTATATTTGTTGAACTCTGCGATCTGACCGGGGATAAGGTCTCTTTCATACTGAGAGATCTTCGTTACATCCAGCTCATAGCCGAATGTGCCTACCATAGCGACATGGCCTCTGGTCTCGAAAGGCGTTGTCCTGCCGACGGTATGGTTCGGGCAGTCGGAGACATGGGCTCCCATAGCCGAGCAGGGATAGCACATAGAGGTGCCGTACTGTATCTTCAGGCGCTCGATGGCGTCGGTATCGTCCGAGCACCAGATCTGCGGAGAGAAGTAGAGCATTCCCGGGTCAAAGCGGGCGCCGCCGCCGGAGCAGTTCTCCAGCAGGATATGGGGATAATCCTCGGTAAGCCTTCCCATGAGCTCATAGACTCCCAGGACATAGCGGTGCCAGAGTTCCTTCTGCCTTTCGGGAGGGAGCGCCGACGAACCGACCTCGGTGAGCTGTCTGTTCATATCCCATTTGATATATTCAATATTGGCAGAATCAAGTATCCCGCGCATCATGGAGTAGACATAGTCTCTTACATCCTTGCGGGAATAGTCCAGCACATACTGGTCGCGGCAGCGGGTCAGCGGCCTGCCTTTGACCTGTATCGCCCAATCGGGGTGTGCGCGGTAGAGGTCGGAATCGGGGCTTATCATCTCCGGCTCGAACCAGATGCCGAACTTCATCCCCAGCTTATTGACCTCATCGACCAGATATCTGAGAGAAGTCCCCAGCTTCTTTTCGTAGACGAACCAATCTCCCAGAGAGGAGGAATCGCTGTCGCGGTGCCCGAACCAGCCGTCGTCCATGACCAGCATCTCGATACCCAGCTTTGAGGCTTCTCTTGCGATGCTGATGAGCTTTTCGGTATTGAAGTTGAAATAGGTGGCCTCCCAGTTGTTGATAAGTATCGGGCGGCGCTTGTCTCTGTACTCGCCGCGGATAAGGTTGCCGCGGTAGAGGTCATGGAAGGTACGGCTCATGCCGCCGAGGCCTTCAGAGGAATGGACCATGACCACCTCGGGGGCGGTGAAGCTCTCGCCCGGGTCAAGGAGCCAGCCGAAATCGGTGTCGTTGATGCCCATAATAAAGCGGGTCTTTTTATGCTGAGTCACCTCAGCCTGCAGCTTGAAGTTGCCGGAATAGACGAAATTGAAGCCGAACACCTCGCCGCTGTCCTCGTCGGCGTTACGGGCGCAGAGGGCGGCAAAGGGGTTGTTCTGGTGCGAGCTCTCACCGCGGAGAGAATCTACCGACTGTTTTCCGTGGTGGAGGGGCGCTCTCTCGACGGCGCGCTCTCTCGCCCAGGAACCGTTCAGGGTCATCATATCGAACTTATCGGTATCGAAATCGACGCAGGCGGAATAGACTCTTGCCAGCCCGCAGGGCTGCTCTCCGACATTCTTTATTATCACCGATCGGGTGATGACATCCAGCTTTTCAAAGGCTGTATAGATAAGGGTCGCTTCCAGCCCGGCATACTCGTCCAGCAGGACGATCTCAAGAGTCTCGCAGGGGCTCTCTTCCGTCGCAAAGGTCGCGGGGAGGCCTTCCAGCCGGGGTTTCCCGCTGTATACCCGGTAGGACTTATATCTGAGGTCGCAGGTAGAAGTGCCGTCCGGAGCCGAGATACGGAAAGCGCTCTCTCGGTAGTCTCCCAGGCCGTAGCAGGGGAATTCAAAGGGCAGAGTATCCATATATACGGCGCGGTCGCGGTCGTTCTGCTCGGGAGTCCATGGGTTCTCGCCCAGCCTGAGCAGATAGGTCAGGTCGGCATCGGGGACAGACGGCCCGAAATAAACATGGGCGAGATATCCGCAGGGGGCGACTTTAAGGACATAATCCGTGTTTTTTGCGCGAAGGGTGAACTGCTGCGCGGCTTCGTTGCAGATAACTGGCATAATAACAGCTCCTTTTAAAAATAATAAACAGCTTCTTAACTACTTATTATACCATACAGGGAAAATTATGCAAGAGCCGAAAACGATTGAGAGAAAATAAACTTGTCATGCTCCTTTTTGGGAAGGCTTCGGCCTGTATCCTGCGGTTATCGGTATCAGCCTGTAAGCCAGCAGCGCCGCCGCAACGCATTTTACGATATCTCCCGGGATACATGGAAAGAAGCAGGCCGCAAACAGCGCCCTGACACCTATCCCGTCTCCTGTGACCCAGAGATTTTTAGCCGCAAAGAAATAGATCATCCCGATAAGATAGATCAGAGACATCCCTGCCAGATCGGCGGCCAGGAGCCTTACGAAAGAAGGCTTGGGGGAAGTATGGGCGATCTTTCCCGTGAGATACGCTCCGGCGGCGAAGGCGATCAGGTATCCGAAGCTGGGCTTGAGGACATAGCTTATACCGCCGCCCTCGGTAAAAACAGGTATCCCGATGAGCCCGAGGACGACATACACCAGCACACTGGCGGCTCCGGCTCTTGCTCCCAGAAGCAGCCCTGCCAGAGTGGTGAAAAAGGTCTGAAGAGTTATGGGAAGGTAGGGTATCGGGATGCGTATGAACGCTCCGACAGCAGTCAGCGCCGTAAAAAGCGCACACATACAGAGCATGACTGTCCGCTGCCTGACATTTGCCGCACCGCTCATTTCCCGTCTTCCTCCCTTCTTATGCTTATCTCCCCGCTGGAGACAGTTCTCTCTTCACCTGCCTCATCGCGCACCAGCAGTGCATAGCTGTCGCTGACACCCAGCATAGTGCAGGGGTAGGCTCCCTTTCCGCTGATAACTCTGATCCTCTCGCCTGTCCAGAGCAGACGGCTGCGGTAGGCGTTCAGCATCTCCGATGAGCCGAGATCGGCGTAGAGCGCCATAAATCTTGATATGATGCCTCCCGCGACACGGCAGCGCATATCCTCTCTGCGCCCGTCGAACACAGCTCCCGCTATATCCCTGATATCCTCCGGAAAGCCTCCCTCCGGCGAATACACATTGACCCCTATCCCGACGACGGCATAGTCGAGGCCGCCGTTTTCCAGTGAAAAAGAGGCCTCTGTCAGTATCCCGCAGATCTTTTTCCCGCCGATACAGACATCGTTGACCCATTTTATCCCGGCTCTCCTGCCGGAAAGCTCCTCGACAGTTTCCGCGACAGCCACCGCTGCGGCAGTCGTTATGCGGACAGCATCCAGCGCGGGCATATCCGGGCGCAGGAGTATGCTCATATAGAGCCCGGAATCATCCGGTGAGAAAAAGCTGCGACCCAGTCTGCCCTTGCCTCCGGTCTGCATCCCGGCGACGGCCACAGTGCCCTCCGGAGCGCCTGCTGCTGCCAGCTCCCGCAGGACATCGTTGGTGGAGCCGACACAGCGTCGGACATCCAGATATATCCTGTTCCTGATCTCTCCGAGATATTTCTCTATCCCGGCCTTGGAGAGCACATCGCTGGCCGGATCGAGGCAATAGCCTCTGTTTGTGGCGGCGGAGATGCTGTGCCCCTCGGCGCGCAGCGCTTTGACAGCCTTCCAGACCGCAGCCCGGGAGCAGCCGAGCCTTCCTGCCAGCTCCTCCCCGGAGATATATGTGCCCCGGCAGCTCTCAAAGAGCGCCAGCAGCTTTTCCTTTGTCGTCATAAGATCACCCTTCCTGCAAAGAGATCGGCCTGCGAGCCGCAGGGATATTATATCACAGGGCGGCAGGCTTGTCAACTTTCCAGCGATAGCAGGTTTACAATCTGCTGACAGCGAGCCGCCCCGGAAGAAGCAGAAAGAAAAAGGGTATCCCCCGCAGGAACACCCCTTTGCAGCTCTCTTCTGCCGCGATCGTCGGAAATTATCCTTTCAGCGGTTCCGCCTTTCGGGATACCGCTCATAATATTCCTCTTTGTTCTTATACATATCCTCGTCAGCGATATGCATGGCCTTCCGGATATCGCAGTCTTCTTCCGTATAATAGCTGCCGACGGCGAAGCTGACCCCTTCGGGGCTCCCTGTCTGCTCTTTAAGTGCAGCGACAAGACCCATGAAGCTATCCCTCCCGCAGCCCTGGACGATGACCATGAATTCATCTCCTCCTGCGCGGTAGATCTCGCTGCCGGGGAAGCTCTCCTGAAGGAGCAGCGCAGATTTTTTCAGCAGAAGGTCTCCGGCGGAATGTCCCCGGCTGTCGTTCAGCCCCTTGAGCCCGTTAAGATCGGCAAAGACGACTCCGTAGGGCACAGCCAGCTTTTCCTCGCCGGCGATTATCCCGCTTATCCGGTTATTCATGGCGTTGCGGTTGCTGACGCCTGTCAGGAGGTCGGAATAGCTGATATGCTCCAGCCTTTCCATAAGCCGGTAGCTGGCGATCTCTGAGGAGATGAAAAATGTCGTGAGCTCCAGGGTCTCTTTGATACGCATTGTCTCGCGGGTATCGAAATTGGTCGCCCATATAAAACCCAGGATCTCGTTGTTATATCTCAGCGGGAACATAACGACGCTCTGCACATTCGCCTCTACAAGAGTCAGATACCAGGGGTAGTTTATCATGCTGACATACTGCATATCCTTATCGTTTTTGATAATAAGGCAATCCTTCTCGCCGATCATCTTTATCCAGGAAACAGCTATATCGTAGAAATTGGAGAATTGTGTTACCCTTTTGATCCTGCTGTCGTCGGCTATATCCGTCGCAAGGACAGAGCAGGTCCCGGTGCCGCTGTCCGTAAGCATTATCGTACAGACTTCGGCGTTGCAGATATGGCGGATATCCTTGATTATCTCCACCATAGTCTGCCTGAAATCGTTGGTGTCGTGCAGCTTGATGCAGGTCCTCAGCACATCCGAGGAGGTCTTTAAAGACTGCATCGACGAGAAATCCATATCTGTAAGGTCGCAGGGCTCCATAGTATAGGTGCAGTAGCAGACCCCTTCATCTTCCTGCTCCAGGGGCATAACGATGACATTGAACCACATCCCGACCCTGTTCAGGTAGATATAGGTATACATCGTCTTTTTCTGCAAGGCTGCCCGGAAGCAGATATCCTCGAAGCCCGGATCTCTGGCAAGGTATTTATCGTAGTCCGAGCCGGGGATGAACCTCGAATGGGCGGCGCCTGTCGTCCCGGAGATCAGCCTTCCCTCGACAAGGTCGATAAATCTCTGATTCCCCGCAGCGATACATATCCTTCCGTATCCTTCCTGCGGCTTTTTCTCGACGGATATGACGGCTGTCGTCGCTGAAAAGCCTTCTGCGAATTTTTGCAGATCCATTATTCATTCCTTTCCGCAGCGGGAAAGCTGCTCCGCTGCAAAATATCATTTGAGTTCTATCATATTATATCACGCCCCGACAGATTTTTCAAGTCAAAAATCAATAATTATCATCCCCCGGCAGCCCGGCGGAGCATATCAATTTTTTAATATGGTTATCCCTTTGACGCACCATTTTCAAACACCTTATTTAGGAGATTACGGCAATTAGACCAACGCTGTGCTATCCCCAGCCGGAGGCGGGGGATAGCACAGCAAGATAAAAAGCCTTTTGTTTAAGGAATATGTGTGGTGTGTCAGCGGGACAGTCAATTTTTTTATTTGACACCTTGATTTTTCAGCAGCACTGTGCTATAATGTTAACGAAAACTATATGGGTATTTCCCAACGATCTTAGGAGGGATCATTATGTTTTGTCCAAAATGCGGAGCGCAGAATCCGGACGGCGCTAAATTCTGCCACGGCTGCGGAACGCCTCTTTCCGCTCCGGAAGCTCCTGCCGCACAGGCAGCTCCGATCATCGCAGAGCATCAAAGCTATCAGCAGCAGGTCAATGAACAGATCAGTCAGGCCGCACAGCCCGTCGGAGAAGTAAAGAAAAAGCCCCTGGGTCTTATCATCGGGATCATTACGGCGGTATTGATCGCCGGCATCGGCTTAGCAACTTTCCTGATAATCAACAGCGGCGACAGCGTAAAGAAGGACGATTCGTCCTCCAAGTCCGGCAAATCCAAGGTAGTTGACGACGACGAAGAGGGGGATACCACAGAAACTTCCACCTCGACCAAAAAGCCCAAGACCACTACCGCTCCCCCGGAGACAACAGAAGCTCCTGTCGAAACAGAGCCTCCCGAGACAGAACCTCCCGAGACTGAGCCCCTGCCCGCAGACCCCGGCAAGGAGCTCCAGAATGACGGCAGGACCTACAATATCTACTGCTGGAACGAAGAGTTCAAGAACAGATTTGAGAAGTATTACTGGCCCAACAGAGACACCGATCTCTGGGACGGAGTAGATGTTCAGTTTGTGATCAAGGAAAACGTAAACAATATGTATCAGGATGCTGTCGATGAAAAGATACGCAATCTGACATCGACTCCCAACGAAGACAGGATGGACCTCTTCCTGGTTGAGGCTGATTACGCCAAAAAATACGTAAACTCCGAGATCAGCCTCGATGTTATCGGGGAGATAGGTCTCACCGGCAGCGACCTTTCGGATCAGTTCAATTACACCAAGGATGTAATGATAGATGATAACGGGATCCTCAAGGGCGTAAGCTGGCAGGCGACTCCCGGCCTCTTCATCTACAGAAGCGATTACGCAAAGAAAGTCCTCGGGACAGACGATCCGGCAAAAGTGCAGAACATGGTCTCCGACTGGACAAAGTTCGAGCAGGTCGCAGAGAAAATGAAGGCCAGCAACATATTTACCGTTGCCGGCCCGGATGATATTTACAGGGTCTTCTCCAACAATGTTTCCGCACCCTGGGTCGTTGACGGAAAGGTAAGGATCGACGAGAAGCTGGACAACTGGGTAACTCTCTCAAAGAAATGGTACGATTACGGTTATTGCAGCAATGCCAGCCTCTGGGATGACAACTGGAAAGGCAACATGAAAATGAGCGGCAATGTGTTCGGCTATTTCTTCCCCTGCTGGGGTATCGACTATGTATTGAAAATCAATACCGAATCCGACGGCTACGGTATGTGGAGAGCAGTTCCCGGCCCGCAGACATATTTCTGGGGCGGCACATGGCTCTGCGGAGCTTACGGCTCTGATAACGTCGCGATCACCCGCGATATCATGCTGAAGCTGACCTGCGACAAGGATATCATGGCCGATATCACCGTAAACGAGAGCGATTTCACAAACAACAGAAGCGCTATCAAGCAGCTTATCGACGAGGGATATTCCAACGATTTCCTCGGCGGGCAGAAGGATTATCTCGGTTATCTGATGGAAAACGCCGAAAAGCTGGATCTGACCAACAAGCTCTCCCCCTACGACCAGGGCTGCAACGAAGCCTTCCAGGGAGAGTTTAATGACTATATCTTCGGCCAGAGCTCTTACAAATCCGCTCTTGCGATATTCAAAGACCGGGTCCGCAATATCTACAAGGATCTGGATCTTTCAGGGATATGACCGACTGTTAATAAGCCCCAAGGCACTTCCGCTCCGGCGGGGGTGCCTTTTATTTTCCGGCGGACTGCGGTTTGCCTGTGAATGTTTTTTCTCCGTTTATAGTTTAGGCTATGTCACAACAAATGGTTGATTTTTGACGAGAAATAGCGTATAATAATAGTAGGAAATAGTACCACCGAAGGAGGTAATTGGATATGCCTACTATCAAAGACGCATTAGATATTATCGGCAAGTTGACTGTTGCAGAGCAGGAAAGCCTTAAAACAATGCTTTTAAGCCCCGCCTTTGTAAAGTCTTTGAATATTGAAGATTTCGTAGCAAAGGAACGCTTTGTGCAAATGGTCGTGTATGCCCTCTTTGTGGTTGTATTCATGTGGTTCGTAACGGTCATCGTAAAGACGGTACGCAGCGATATGTATGCAAGGATTGTGGCAAGTCCTTCGTGATTGCTACGAACTCCATTGTGTCTGGTACAAGAAAAGACTTGTCCGTATGGGAACAGTATATTGATTGTATGATGAATGGTTTATCCATTCGTAAGACTGCTGTTGCTTGTGGTATTCATAGAAACACCGCTTTCCTTTGGAGGCACAAGATTTTAGACGCTCTTCAGAATATGGCAGACGATGTTACTCTTGACGGCATTATTGAGGCTGACGAAACTTTTTTCGCCATCTCGTACAAGGGCAATCATAGTAAGAGTAAGACATTTACTATGCCACGCAAGGCTCATAAGCGTGGTCATTCTACACATATCAGAGGCTTGTCCAAAGAAAAAGTATGTGTTCCTTGTGCGGTTAATAGGAATGGCTTGTCTGTCTCCAAGATTACGAATACTGGTAGAGTTTCTACAAAAGATTTACATCATATTTATGATGGTAGGATTAAGACCAATTCCACTCTTGTTACGGACAAGATGAACTCCTATGTGAGATTTACGAATGCCAACGGCATTGACCTTGTACAGTTAAAGACGGGCAAAGCCAAGAAAGGCATTTATAATATCCAGCATATCAATAGCTACCATAGTCAGTTAAAGAGGTTTATGCGTGGCTTTAATGGTGTTTCCACCAAATATCTGAACAACTATCTTGTGTGGAATAACCTTGTAAATTATGCCAAAGAAAGTGATATGGAGAAAAGAAACATCTTCTTGACTTTCGTTTTGGCAACATTGAAAACTGCTAAATGCAGAGACTTATCAAACAGACCAGCAGTTCCTCTGGTCGCCTAATTAGAATTTGTGGAGGTGATATCTATGAAAAAGATAATAGCAATGGTGCTGTGCCTTGTGCTTACACTCTCTTTGGTTGGCTGTGGAAATGCTCAAAAGGCAGATACTAAACCTGTTTCAGAAGAGGTGGTAACAGGTACAGTCTTGGTTATTGAAGATGGTGCTATGACCATTGAAGTAAAAGAGAAACCAATAGAGGAAATGAAAAGCACTTCTCTAAATGTACCGATTACGAATATGCCTTCTTCTCCCGAACCTGTTGTTGGCGATACTGTTGAGATTACATACAATGGTAAGATTACAACGACTACTCCAGAGGGTGGTGTAGATATTTACAGTATCAGTAGTGCAGATATTATGCACATGGAAGTGAAACGATAATTTGTGGAGGTAGTCGCAATGAAGCATTGTTTTAAGGCTCCCCTATAAAAATGGCTATTTATCAACTGTTTGTTGTGACATAGCCATAGTTTAAAGTCTCAACAAGGGGTTGAAAAATACATCCGAATGTGGTATAATTATTTTGTATATGCAAATATAGGCTTTTATGCCTAAAATGAGGGTGTTTTATGGAAAAATTACTCAGCCTGGGGATAGATGTCGGCTCGACTACGGTCAAGACAGTCATCCTCGACAACGGAGAGATAGTCTATAATAAATACGAGCGGCATTTCTCAAAGGTGCGGGAGACTGTCGCGGAGCAGCTCCGCGCTATCGGGGAGCTCTACCCCGATTCCAGATTTCGCATCGCCATAACCGGCTCGGCAGGTCTCGGCATCGCGGAGGCCTGCGGGATATGCTTCGTTCAGGAGGTCTTCTCGGCTTTTACCGCTGTCAACAAGACCTACCCGGACGCTGATGTAGTCGTCGAGCTGGGCGGAGAGGATGCCAAGATAATCTTCCTGACCGGCGGAGTCGAGCAGAGGATGAACGGCACCTGCGCCGGAGGCACCGGAGCCTTCATCGACCAGATGGCCAGCCTTCTCGGTGTCTCGGCCGACGAGATGAACGCTATGTCTCTCAAAGCGGAAAAGATCTACCCCATAGCCTCCCGCTGCGGAGTTTTCGCAAAATCGGATATACAGCCGCTGCTCAATCAGGGCGCAAAGAAAGAGGATATAGCTGCCTCTATCTTTCAGGCTGTTGTTGACCAGACAGTTTCCGGCCTTGCACAGGGCAGAAAGCTGGAGGGAAAGGTGCTCTTCCTCGGAGGGCCTCTCTCCTTCCTCTCGGGGCTGAGAAAAGCCTTTGTCGATACCCTGAAGCTGGATGCGGAGCACGCTGTGTTCCCGGAGCTGGCTCCCTGCTTTATGGCCTTCGGCTCGGCTCTGCACGCTGAGAAGATGGGCGACGAGATGACCATCGCGGAAGCGGTCGAGAAGATACTCTCCGCCAAGGCTCACGATACTATCGTCACCGGCAGACCGCTCTTTGCCTCACAGGAGGAATACCGGGAATTTGTCGAGAGGCACAAGCAGTCCGACCTTAAATACGAGAACATACAGACCTACCGCGGCGATGCCTATCTCGGCATAGATGCCGGCTCAACGACCACCAAGCTGGTGCTCATCACCCCCGACGGCAGGCTGCTCTATCAGTACTACGGCTCAAATAAGGGTCAGCCCCTGGATGTTATCGCGGCAAAGCTGGAGGAGATATATTCCCTCTCTACCGACGGCCTTGTCATCCGCGCCTCGGCTGTCACAGGCTACGGCGAGGATCTTATCAAAGCCGGCCTCGGAGTCGATTTCGGCATAGTCGAAACAGTCGCACACTATAAGGCCGCCGCATATTTCTGCCCCGACGTTGATTTCATCATCGACATCGGCGGGCAGGATATCAAATGCTTCAAGATCAAGAACAACGCTATCGACAGCATCATGCTCAATGAGGCCTGCTCTTCCGGATGCGGCTCCTTTATCCAGACCTTTGCTCAGGCTATGGGCTACGAGATCGCTGACTTTGCACGCCTCGGCCTCTTCGCAAAGGCTCCTGTAGAGCTGGGCTCCCGCTGCACAGTCTTCATGAATTCCTCAGTAAAGCAGGCGCAGAAGGACGGCGCCTCTGTCGAGGATATCTCGGCGGGACTTTCCTCTTCGATAATCAAGAACGCTATATATAAAGTCATCAGAGCCAAATCCATCGACGAGCTGGGGCAGAATATCGTCGTGCAGGGCGGCACCTTCCTCAACGACGCTGTCCTCCGCTCCTTCGAGATGGAGCTTGGCAGGAACGTTATCAGGCCTGCTATCGCAGGGCTCATGGGAGCTCTTGGCTGCGCCCTCTTCGCCAAGGAAAGAGCCAGAGAGGGCTCTGTCTCCAAGGTGCTGAACAAGGAGCAGCTCGAAGAGTTCGCTTATAATTCCTTTGCGACACAGTGCCGGGGCTGCACCGCCCACTGCAACCTGACTATCATCCGCTTCAACGACGGGCACCGCTTTGTCTCCGGCAACCGCTGCGAAAGAGGCGCCGGCATAAAGATCGAGAACAAAGTTGAAAATATGGTCGAGTATAAATACTCGGAGATCAAGGCCTACTCCGAGAAGAAGCCCGCTTCCCCAAAGGCGAAGGTCGGGCTGCCGCTGGCGCTCTCCTTCTATGATCTTATGCCTTATTTCCATACTGTCCTGACAGAGCTGGGCTTCGAGGTCGTGCTCTCGGAGGAAAGCACAAGAGATACCTACTACAAGGGCCAGCAGACTATCCCCTCGGACACTGTCTGCTACCCCGCCAAGATAACTCACGGGCATATCCAGAGCCTGCTGGACAAGGGCGTTGACTTCATCTTCTACCCCTGCATGAGCTACAACTTCGACGAGGGCGGCTCGGACAACCACTACAACTGCCCGGTCGTCGCCTACTATCCCGAGCTGCTGAAGGCAAATATGCCCGAGCTCAACGAGGATAATTTTATAGCGCCTTATCTCGATATCAACCAGAAGGGGCACGTTGCCAAGGCGATAGCAAGATCTCTCAGAAAATACGGCATAACCCCGCAGCAGGTGCTCGGTGTCCTCAACAAGGCTTTCTCCGAGCAGGTGCGCTACCGCAGGAGAGTCGAGAAGAAAGCCGCGGAGATAATGAAGGAAGCCAGAGCCCAGGGCAAGAAGATAATCGTCCTGGCCGGAAGGCCTTACCATATCGACCCGGAGATCAATCACGGTATCCACAAGCTGATCGCCTCCCTCGGCTTCGCAGTCGTTACGGAAGACAGCGTGTCAAACCTTACCAATGTCCCGGCGCTGGATGTCCTCAACCAGTGGACATACCATTCCAGACTCTACCGCGCCGCAGAGTATGTCTGCCGGCACGACGATATGCAGCTCGTGCAGCTCGTTTCCTTCGGATGCGGTATCGACGCCGTTACGACAGACGAGGTGCGGGCTATCCTCGAGGAGAAGGGCAAGCTCTACACCCAGCTTAAGATAGACGAGATAACCAACCTTGGAGCGGCAAAGATCAGGCTGCGCTCGCTTGCCGCCGCGCTGGAGGAAAAGGAGGAGAACCGCAAATGAGTAAGAAGCTCAGCGATGAAGAGATCGCGAGAAAGAATATGGGCGGCTCTGACCGCGTCAAGCGGACAGTGTTCACCAAAGAGATGAAGGAGCAGGGATACACTATCCTCATCCCGGATATGCTGCCGATACATTTCAACCTCCTGATCAAGATCTACGAGAAATACGGCTACAAAATGGAGCTGCTGACCAACAGATCCAGGAATGTCATTGACGAAGGTCTGAAAAACACCCATAACGATGCCTGCTACCCCGCTCTGCTGGTAATCGGGCAGTTTATGGACGCCCTCAAAAGCGGAAAATACGATGTCAACAAGGTCGCTCTGCTTATGTCGCAGACAGGCGGCGGCTGCCGCGCCTCGAATTACATCCACCTTATCAGGAAGGCTGTATCCTCGCAATTCCCGCAGGTCCCTGTCATCTCGCTGAATTTCAGCGGGCTGGAGCGCAATCCCGCTTTCCCCATGACTCCCGGAATGGCGCTGCGTTTCATCTATGCTGTAATGTACGGTGATATGCTGATGCTGCTTTACAACCAGTGCAAGCCTTACGAAGTCAACGAGAACGAGACCGACAGGCTGCTGGCTCGCTGGGAGCACCGTCTCGGCAAGCTGCTGGACAAGAACGATTATCTTCTTCCGAAGCCGATATACAAAGCTATGCTCAAGGATTTTGCAGCGATCCCGAAAAACAAGGTCAGAAAGCCGAGGGTCGGCATTGTCGGGGAGATCTATGTAAAATACTCCCCTCTGGCCAACAACGATCTGAACAACTTTCTCATTTCCGAGGGCTGCGAGCCGAATGTTCCGGGGCTTATGGATTTTGTTCTTTACTGCTGCTCCGACCTGCTCAACGACAAGGATCTTTACGACAAAGTCACCAGCTCTACCAGGATCTATCAGATCGGCTACAAGGTACTGCTGCACTTCCAGAGGGAGCAGATCAAGGTCATCACAGATCACGGGGTATTCCAGCCGCCTCATGATTTTGAGCATTTACGCCGCTGTGCTGACAAATACATCAACCAGGGTGTCAAGATGGGTGAGGGCTGGCTTATAACTGCTGAGATGGCGGCATTAGCAGAGACAGGGACTAAGAACATCATCTGCACACAGCCATTTGGCTGTTTACCGAACCACATTGTTGCGAAGGGCATGAGCCGTGTTATCAAGCAGGCATATCCTGATGCCAACATTGTAGCTATTGACTACGATCCCGGTGCCACTAAAGTCAACCAAGAAAACCGCATCAAACTTATGCTCGCCAACGCTGTTTTTTAGCGCCGGGGCACGGCGCTCCCGGTGGTCGCTTGCTGTCGTTTTTTAGCGCCGAAACGCGGCGCTCCCGATGGTCGCTTGCTGTCGTTGGTGGGTCGTCTGGACGCCCTGCGACGCTGCCGGGAGGTTCAGCGGCGTCTTTTCTTTAGAGGGGCGGGACGTTGTTTGCGGCGGGGTCACAGAACAAGTACTGCACCGCACAAAGCGGGTAATATTGCGCCCATCCAAGGGCG
>CAMNNQ010000188.1 GCA_946545645.1 uncultured Clostridia bacterium
CGTTCCGGTATGGGGTTCTACCCCATGCCCCGCTTAGGGCTCTGCCCTAAGAACCTGCCAAGGGCTGGCGCGCCCTTGGATGGGCGCAATGTTGCCCGCTTTGTGCAGAACAGTACGTGTTCTGTGACCCCGCCACTAACAACGTTCCGCCCCTCTAAAGGAAAGACGGCGCTGAACCTATCGGCAGCGTCGCAGGGCGTAACGACGACCCCGCAACGACAGCAAGCGACCACCGGGAGCGCCGCCGCTAACAACGTCCCGCCCCTCTAAAGGAAAGACGACAGCCTAACCTATCGGCATCGTCGCAGGGCGTACAGACGACTCACCAACGACAGCAAGCGACCAACGGGAGCGCCGCGTTTCGGAGCTAAAAAAAAGGAGGAAGAGATTTGAAGACTGCACTTGTGACAGGCGCGAGCTCGGGTATCGGTGCCGAGATCGCTAAAAGACTTGATAGCCTGGGATTTAATGTCATTATTACCGCCAGACGTACCGATAGACTCGAGACCCTCGCCAATGAACTCAAAAATCCGTCAACGGTCATCGCCGCCGACCTATCCGTCAGAGAGGAATGCTTAAAACTCTATGAGCAGACCCGCGACAGGAATGTCTCTGTGCTCGTCAATAACGCCGGATTCGGGATGATAGGTAATTTCGACGAGACCGACCTCGATAAAGAACTCTCTATGATCGATGTCAACTGCGCCGCAGTCCATATCCTTACAAAACTGTTCTTGAAGGATTTCAAACGCAAAAACAGAGGCTTTATCCTCAATGTCGCCTCCTCAGCAGGGCTTATGCCAGGCGGCCCCCTTATGGCAACCTATTACGCTACAAAAGCCTATGTCGTCAGCCTTACCCGGGGTATCTCAGAGGAGCTCCGCTCCGCCAACAGTAAGGTCAGTATCTCCGCACTCTGCCCCGGCCCTGTCGAGACAGAGTTCAACGATGTCGCAAACTGTGATTTCGCGGTAAAGGGCATCTCCGCAGACTATTGCGCCGAGTGCGGCCTGAAAGGCCTCTTCGCACGCAAAACCATTATCGTCCCCGATGCGGGTATGAAGCTGGCTGCCGGTTCTGCCAGGTTCGCCCCCGACAGGCTCGTTCTCGGAGTTACCAGAACAATGCAGAAAAAGAAGCTGGATAAATAGTTCGCCCACCATCCGGGAATATTCACTCCCCCCTCGAGGGGGAGTTTTTTGCTTGCTCTTATAATAATATTCTCATATAAATCAAAATTCTCGTAATAATATTCTCGTATAAATCAAAATCCTCGCAACGAGTCTGGAAATCTCGCAGATCAGTCGGATAATGCGAAAGTTCGGGCTAGGGCACTTGTTTCATATTCTTCTATATTACAAAATTGTTGTAAATACACAACGATGTTGAATAGATTTTGTATATATTGCATAATTACGCAGGGCGAAGTTTGGGTGTTTGACCTATTGAAATCGGAGCGATTTTGGTTTAAAATAATAGCATCAGGTAATGACGGATAAAACTTCGTCGATGGGGCGGAGTTGACCTGAACGGAAAGGATGGTAATTTTTATGAAGATCAGAAAGTTTTTTGCAGGACTTGCAGCCGCAGCTCTCGCTGTTTCCACAATGGCTATCAGCGCATTCGCTTATGAGCCCGGCGAGGCTCACCTCACGGTCAATATCGCTGGCTGGGGCGAGTTTGAGAAGACCGAGACTACCGCTATGGTAAAAGAAGACGGCACATATACCGTTTCTCTTACTGCTGCTGAGCCTACCGGCGCACTCGAGCAGTTCCAGGCTCTTCTTATCGAGAAAGGTGAGGAACTCTACGGCAATACCTACACAGTAACTATCGACAAGATCGTTATCGACGGCAAAGAGCAGGAGCTCTCGGGCTCTTCCTACACCTGCTCTTCCGATGCAGGCAAGGTCGAGACAAGAGTAAACATCTACAACGGCTGGAACAAACCTTCCTTTGAGGCTGATGCAGACGGCTACATCGACTGCCGCGCTAAGGATCAGGCAAACGCTACCGCTACTCTTATCTCTGCCGACTATATCGCTAACGGCTTCACCACCATCGAAGTTACCTTCACTGTTGAGGGCATCAATGCTGCAGCTCCCGCTGGCGACACAACCACTACCGGCGAGACCCCGGCTGACACCACTGCTCCGACTGACACCACTGCTCCCGCTGACACCACTGCTCCCGAGACAGGCGCAGGCGCAGGCATCGCTCTGGCAGGTATCGCAGTTGCAGGCCTTATGCTCGCAGTAACCAAGAGAAGATAATTTTTCTCCGGTCAAAAGCGAAAGCGCGAAGAGGGCATACCCTATAAGCGCTGGCAAAAATGCAAAAATGGGCATCCCCTTATGTGCGAGGGGATACCCATTTTTCGTTTTAGTTTGAAAAATGTGCAGGCTTCAGGCCTTAGCCTTCCTGCGCAGATCCCGGGAGAGCTCGTATTTGTGCTTTGTAGCAAGCCCGCCCCGGATGTGCCGTTCCTTTTTGTTGAGCTCCAGGAGCTCCCGCACCTGCTTCGCCAGGGCGGGGGCTGCCTCGGGAAGACGCTCTGTCAGTTCCTTGTGTACGGTCGATTTGCTGATCCCGAAATGCTTTGCTGCCGCACGGACTGTCGTCTTGTGCCGGACAGTGTATTCTCCGAGCTCTATGGCCCGCTGTTTCTCTTCTTCTGTCATCGGTCTCAACTCCAATACGATATCCCGAACCGCCGCGCAGCTCCGTAGGAGCTCTGCGGCGAGCCCTTGTATTAGAGTATATTCCCCCCGCTTTGGATATATGACAAAAATATGAGATCGCGCTCCGGCCGCAAAAATCGCAAAATCCGCGCTCAACTATGGACAAAAAAAGCCTTGAAAAACTATGGGCGGTCTGCTACAATAGCATTGAAGATGTAACTATCTTGATAACTATACCATTACAGAAAGTGAGGTAATTCTGATGAAGAGAGGCTTTCTCGGAAGAGTTATAGGCGCCGGATGCGCAGCCTGCTGTCTCGCAATGTCCTTTACGGGCTGCGGAAGCTCCGATTCAAGCTCGTCTGAAGCGGCAGGTACAGCCGCCGCCCCCGGACAAACATCCGCTGCCGAGATAACTCCCCCCTCTGAGGAAGGCAAGATCGTGCTGACCGACTGCAAGACCGGCAGAGACGGCGACTACGACTACGAGCTCTGGAAGGATAAGGGCGACACGAAAATGATAATCGGAGAGGGCGGAAACTTCTACTGCGAGTGGCAGAACATCAACAACGCTCTGTTTCGCAGAGGAAACAAGATCTCCGGTACAAAGACCTATAAGGATCTCGGAGATACTACCATCGAGTACGGCGTCGATTATCAGCCGGACGGAAATTCCTATCTCTGTGTCTATGGCTGGACAAAAGACCCGCTCATCGAGTACTACATCGTAGAATCATGGGGCAACTGGAGGCCGCCCGGGCAGGCGGATATCATGGGTACAGTCACCGTTGACGGCGGGACCTACGATATCTACCGCTCTACACGCTATGAGCAGCCCTCTATCGAAGGCACCAAGACCTTCGACCAGTATTGGAGCGTAAGAAAAGAAAAGCCTGTCCCCAAGGAAGGCACAAAGCTGGAAGGGACGATCTCCGTTTCCAAGCATTTCCAGGCCTGGGAAGAGTGCGGCCTCGAAATGGGCAGTATGTATGAGGTGGCTTTCAATGTCGAGGGCTATCAGTCCAAGGGCAAGGCGGATATCTATAAGAATGTCCTGACCTTCGGAGATTCCTATACCCCCGACCCTGACCTTGAGATAAGAACTGTTATCGCAAAGGATTTCTTCAAGAACGACTTTGAGTCGGATATCGGCAACTGGCAGGCAAGAGGCGATAGCGTCTCTGTTTCCCAGTCGAAGGATAAAGCCAAGGACGGCAGCGGCTCTCTCGAAGTCAAAGGCCGCAAGGAGAACTGGCACGGCGCTTCTATCTCGCTGGACAAGAGCACCTATAAGCCCGGCAGCAGCTTCTCTTTCAAAGCCGATGTTATGCAGGAGAGCGGAAAAGCCGCTAATATGAAGATGACCCTGCAATACAACGACACAAACGGACAGCCCCAGTATTCCGAGGTCACTTCCGCTGACGCGGAGAGCGGCGAATGGATAACCCTGGAAAACCCCTCTTATCAGATCCCCGAGGGCGCAGACGGCATGATCCTTTATATCGAGTCTCCCGATTCGCTCTGCGATTTCTATGTTGACAACGCCGAAGCCGCCAAAGGCTCAGATCCCGGCAGCGGAGACAAGAAGGGCGGCTCGGATGCAAACATTGGAGGCGACCCTGTGGCACTTACACTTACCGCTGATACATCCTGGATAGACCCCTCCAAGCCGATGGTAGCTATCGCTTTCGACGACGGCGCCAGCGCTACCAAGAAGGGCGACCCTGCTTACAGGATAATAGACACTATGGCAGATAACGGCTTCCATGCTACCTTCTTCTATGTCGGCAACTGGATAAAGACCGAAGAGCAGGTAAAATATGCTTACGAAAAGGGCATGGAGATCGCTAACCATACCATGACTCACCCCTATCTTTCCAAGATGACCCCTGAAAAGATACGCGAGGAGTTTGACAAGACCAACGAGAAGCTCAAGGGCATCATCGGTGCAGAGCCTTCTCATCTTATGCGTCTCCCTTATCTTGACTGCAACGATACTGTCAAGAAGACTCTGAACGATGTCGGCCTTATCTCCTGCTCCATCGACACCCTCGACTGGAACAAGGGCACTACCGATAAGATCGTAGATAAGCTCAAGAAGGCCAAGGAGAACGGTTCGCTGGAAAACGCGATCGTCCTCTGCCACGAGAACTACGAAGCAACGGCAGCCGCTATGGAAGAGATCGTTCCCTGGCTCAAGGCAGAGGGCTGGCAGGTAGTAACTATCTCCGAGCTCTTCACGGTAAAGAATAAGACCATGATGGGCGGAACAGTTTATACCAAGCTCTCCTGACAGGAGCCTTATAACAAGCTGAAAAAGACCGTATATCCACCCCGCTTGTGCGGGAGATATACGGTCTTTCTTCAGTATCTTATCATGTGCGGCAGGCTTCACGGGCGATCCTGAAATCGACAGCGTTCCTGAGATATTCAAGATAGCTCTCGTCCCGGCACATCGCCTTGCCCTGAGCGTCCGAGAGCTTGGCGACGGGGCGGCCGTTGACATACTGGAGCTTGATGACTATATTCAGCGCACTCTCGCAGGTGTCGTTGGAGACGAATGTTCCGATGCCGAAGGAAACCTTTGCCTTGTCCTTGAAGTAGTCGTAGAGCGCCTGGGCTCTGTCGAAATCGAGGCTGTCGCTGAAGAGCAGCAGCTTTGTCCTGGGATCGACTCCGTAGCTCTTGTAGTGGGCGATCATCTTCTCGCCCCATTCATACGGGTCGCCGCTGTCGTGCCGGACTCCGGTGTAGTTGTTGACCATAGAGCGGTTGAAATCCAGCAGGAAGAGATCGGTGGTAACAGTATCCGTCAGAGCTGTCCCGTTATCGCCCTGATACTCATCGTACCAGTCTCTCATAGCGTAGTGGTTGGTATAGGCGAGAGGGATGCGGTCTATTCCCTGATACATCTGCACATATTCGTGAGCATAAGTCCCGATAGGTGTTACACCGTATTTCATCGCCAGGTAGACATTGGAGGTCCCGACACAGTTTTTGATTTCATTGGTCAGCCTTTCGATGACTCTGTCCTCCCATTCCCGGGAGAGCCTTCTCCGGCAGCCGAACTCAGCGAAGCTGAAGGTATATTTTCCGCTCCTGAAGGCTTCTATCTTGGCTTCCAGCCTTTCCTCCGCCGAGCGGACAAGGGTTTCGTAATCGTAGTTCATCCTGAAATAGACCTCATTGACGATCTCCAGCAGATAGATCTCGAACTGCATAGCAGAGAAAAGCGGGCCGTCAACGACTATTCCCAGCTCGCCCTCTTCCGAGAGAGTTACCTTGACATAGTCCCTGATAGGGTGCCAGAGCCGCAGGAATTCAACATAGTCGTTCTTGATGAATCTTATGGAGCGGAGATAATCCAGCTCCTTTTTGGTAAAGCGGAGGGTGCAGAGGTGGTCTACCTGAGCGTTGATCTCCTCGGCCATTTCCTTTGTGAAAACGACTCCCTTGCTGCGGCATTTAAAATAATACTGCCCGCAGAGGTCGGTGTGCTTGTGGAATATGACCTGATCCATATTGAATTTGTAGAGGTCGGTATCGAGCAGCGATACAACGATAGGCTGAAGTTTCATATCCGGTCTCCTTTCAGTTATTGTTGACTATGGCGATCTGGCAGCTCGACATTGTCGCCAGCGCTGCCTTGTGGGCTTCGGGGGTAACTCCGGCGCAGCAGGCCGCATCAACGGAGATAGGCGCCTCGGGGAAATTGGCCTTGAGCATAAGAGCGTTGCTGACTACGCAGATATCCGTGCAGAGGCCGATGAGCTCAATTGAGATCTCTTCTCCGGCGGCGGCTTCCCTGATGAGCTCCGGGAGCCTTACAGAGCCGAAGGTCGGCTTCTCGACGGGGAGGAAGCTGCGCTCCTTGAGGGCGGCTGCGACATTTTTATCCAGCTTCCATCCGGCTGTATTCCTGACGCAGTGTACGACAGGGAGGTTCCTGCCCTCGGCAGTTTCGAGATAATCCTTGCCGTGAGTATCGAAAGTTACGAAGATATCTCCCTCAAAGCCTTTTATTTTCTCGCAGACAGCGGGAACGATAGCAGCGGCCTCGGCTGTCCCGAGAGCGCCGTCAACAAAATCCTTCTGCATATCGACTACAACCAGTATCTTTTTCATAGGGATCATCCTTTCTTACTTTTTTCTTGTGAAGAGCTGCGCCGGGCGGTGCCCTGCGCCTCTGATGTATTCGTCTGTCTCGGCCACCAGCCCGGAGACCTTCCTTCTGAAATTTGCCGGCAGGACAGAGATGTTCATAACTGTCTCCTGGACGTTCTGGAGCTGGGTAAGGGTGAATTTCTCCGGCAGGAAATCGAAGATGAAGTCGAAGTCTGCGGCACCGTTCCGGAGGGCGGTAAGGGCGGTGGCGATGATAGATGCGTGGTCGAAGGCCAGCCCGCCGCTGTCGAGGACGGTGAAATCTGTCCTGCCGAAGCGGGTAGACTTTTCCCGCAGCCTGGCGTCGAGTGTTATATCTCCGCAGCGGAGGGTGAGCCTGTGGGAGCCGTCCTCATCCCGGTCGAAGCTGACATCGAACCAGCCTGCATCTGCGGCATCGTCTCCGGAGCGTTCTTTAACAGCAGGGTCGCTGATAACGGAGACAAAGGCGTTGGAGATTATCCAGCCGCGAGGGTCTCTTCCCGGCTGGCTGAACAATCCGACAGACATCAGCGCTGCGGGCTTTACGGCTGTTTCCTCTTCTATCTCCCGGAAAGCGCAGGTCTCGATGGTCTCGTCCGGCTGGAGGAAGCCTCCGGGCAGCGCCCACATCCCTTTAAACGGGTGCCCGCCCCGGCGGATAAGCAGGATAGACAGGCGGGTGCGGCTGTCGTGCCGATAGCTTTCGGACTCCTCCGAGATTATCCTGAAAGCGGCGACATCGGCGGTAACTGAGGGGCGCTCGTACTTGCTCATATCGTAGCTTTTCAGAAATTCCTTTTCCTTATTCATCTGATGAGCTCTCCTTTCTGTATTTTCTGATATGATTATATCACAATGATAATAACAAGTCAATAGTTTTCCGGAATTTTTTTTATTTTTTTTCTATGTCAGTATAAGTGTGCTCCGGCGCAAAAAACGGTATCTCATCCAGGGATGAGATACCGTTTATGTTTCAATATGCTTGTCAGCCGGTCAGACAACAGCGCCGTTGCTGTCCTTTTTGATCTCGGGCTGCTTGAGAGCCTTCTTCCGGGGACGCTTGCCGCTGTTTTCTTTCTTCTCAATGCGCTTCTGCCAGAGCACCCAGAGTGTCGGAGCGATGCAGTTCGAGGAATATACACCGGCTACCATACCGATGATGAGCGGGAAAGCGAAGCTCATGATAGAGGTTATACCGCAGATCGCGCAGACAACGCAAACCGTTGTCATAGCGAGGATCGTTGTAACTGTCGTGTGGATAGATCTTCCGAGAGTCTGGGTGATAGACATATTGACCAGATCCTCGATGCCGTATTTCTTGCCGTAGAGCTTTCTGTTCTCTCTGATACGGTCGTAGACGATGATCGTAGCGTTGATGGAGTAGCCCAGGATCGTCAGCAGAACGGCCATGAAGTTAGCGTTGATATCGAAGCGGCAGAGGACGAAGCAGCCGTATACCATACACATATCGTGTATAAGCGCGAGGACTGCGAAGCAGCCGGCGGAAAGACCGCCGATCTTCCTGAACCGGAAGCCGATATAGATAACTGTGATGACCATAGCAAACGCGCAGGCGACAAGGCACTTGAAGAAGAACTCAGTACCGTTGGAGGCTGCGACGTCCATAGATTCCAGGACTTCGATCTTGTTATCCTTGAACTTGGCGTTCATTTCCTCAGCGAGCTTGGTCTGCTTCTCCTGGCTTATGCCCTTATCGGAGGAGAAGGAGAGCTTCAGGGTCTTCTTACCGGAGGAGAAATCCTCGCCTTCGGTAACTGTTGCGCTCTCGTTGATAGAATCCTTTATCAGCGTTTCGACCTCGGAGGTAGAAACTGTGCCGTCGTAGGTGTAGGTGATGATCGTACCGCCCTTGAACTCGATGGCGACATTGAGCCCGACGATTATTGTAACTGCTGCGAAGGCAGCGATAAGCGTTGAGGAGAGGCAGTAGAAGAGCTTTCTGTGGCTGTTGGGCTTGAGGGTCTTCTTTCTCTTCTCGATGAGAGCGTTTCTCTTTTCCTCGTCATCGGGAACTCCGTACCACTTCTTGCTCTTGAACATCTTGAAGCGGGAGAGGGAGGAGAGCATCAGTCTCGAGCAGAACACACCGAAGAGGAAGTTGAGGATGATGCCGACCAGCAGCGTATAGCCGAGAGAGTAGATAGTACCGGCGGTCGCAGCGCCGAACATGGAGAAAATCGGCTTGAGGAGCGTTCCGAAGACACTGTCTGTGGGGCCGAAGGCTCCCATAAGGATGATCGCTACGAATACGACTGTGATATTTCCGTCGAACACGGCGCTCCAGGCTCTCTTATAGCCTGTTTCGATAGAGCCCATAAGGGACTTGCCGGAGAGCAGCTCTTCCTTGATACGTTCGGCGGTGATAACGTTGGCATCGACGCCCATACCTACTGCGAGGATGATACCGGCGATACCGGGGATAGTAAGGGTAAAGGAATCGATATTTCCGAAGAAACCGGAGATGCAGGCAACGGAACCGATGACCTGGCCGACAAGGGCGATAGAGGCGACGAATCCGGGGAGCCTGTAGATTATCATCATATAGATCGCTACGGCGATAAAGGCGATGATACCTGCGATGAGCATAGCATCTCTTGCGCCGGAGCCGAGGGTAGCCGAGATGATGTTATTGCTTGTAGTAACGAGCTTGAAGGGCAGCGAGCCGGCGTTGATCTTGTCTGCAAGGGCCTTGGCGCTCTCGTAGGTGAAATTGCCGGTGATCTGGGCTTCCCCGGTGGTAATATGAGACTGCACCGTAGGAGCGGAGATCATTTCCTCATCCATCCAGATGGAGATCTGCCCGCGGGAGGCATAGAGCTCTCCGGTAGCCTGGGAGAATTTCGATGTGCCTTCGTCCTTGAGCTTGAGGCTAACGACGTATGTGACCTTATTGGTGTCGTTATCCTGATACGGTACAGCCTCGGCCTTTTCGACGTCTGTACCTGTCAGGACAAGGTTCGGGTCGGTATCGGAGGCAGTGAAATTCGTTCCTTTGATAAATCTGAGGATCGCGGTCTCGCCCAGTTCTGAAACAGCAGCTTCAGGGTCGAAGTCCTCCTCGCTGGCCTGCCAGGGGAAGGATACGATTACTCTTTTCTTGTTGTAATCAACATAGACCTCGCTGTCGGTGATATTGAGGGTGACGAGTCTCTGCTCGATAGTTGTCTTGGCGGCATCCATCTCCAATTCGGAGGCATCGTAGCCGTCAGCGGGCTCGAAGGTTGCGTTTACACCGCCCTGGATATCTATTCCCCAGCGGATCTCATCCGCGCCTTTTATATAAGTCTTTCTGGTATCTCCGAAATAGGTGTGTATACCGAAAAAGGTCAGATAGCCCAGTGCAAGTATACACAGCAAAACGATGAAGAATACCGGTTTTTTCGTCCGCCGCACTTTATATTTCCTCCTAAACAAGTCTTATGAAAAGCTCCGAGAGCATACACATTCACTTTACTATTATAATGCACGCTCCGGAAAAAGTCAATAGGTTTTTCAAAAAAAGCCCTATATCCCGCCGAAAAAAGGGCGTTTCTGCCGGCTTTCGGCAGAAACGCCCGTGTTGTTCTCTGATTTGCCGCAGCTCAGATCTTCAGGAGCGGCAGTTTTTCGAGGAAGAAGATATCGTCTCTTTCTGCGGCATCGCCCTCGGCCAGGACAGCGCCCTTGCCGACCAGCTCTCCGCCTGCTGTCCGGAGCAGATCTTCAAGAGCAGAGAGAGATTCTCCCGTGCTGATGACATCATCCAGGATAAGCACCCTCTTTCCGCGCAGGAGCGCGGCATCGTCTGCCGAGAGGTAGAGCATCTGCTCCTCGGCGGTGGTTATGGATTTGACATTTACCGACACAGGGTCTTTCATATAGAGCTTTACCGATTTTCTTGCGACGACATAGTTCTTGCCGGACTGCCTTGCGGCTTCATAGGCGAGGGGTATGCCTTTTGCTTCGGATGTAAGGATCACATCGAACTCGGGAGCTTTTTTCAGCAGCTCGCCGGCTGCGGCGATCGTCATCTCAACATCCGAGAACATTATGAACGCTGCGAAGGCGAGATCATTTCCGATACTGCAAACGGGCAGCTCTCTTGTAAGGCCTGCGACTTTGAGAGTGTATGTTTCCATCATACTGTCTCCTTTGATATGGATTAGCTGGCTTTATGCGGCAGCTTATGAGATGCCGTAAACCTGCTTCATAGCATTGACGATCTCGGGGAAGCGCCATGCAGCGCCCATAAGATCTCTGTCCATGATGCCGAAGTTCTCGCCGTTGCCGATAACGCTGTTATTATCCCACCATACGCAGGGGATGCCCAGCTCCTTGGCTGCGGTAAGGTAATCGGTAACGCACTTAACGCGCTCTTCGGTATTGTTATCCTTGTTCATGCAGCCGTACTCGCCGACGATTACAGGGATCTGCTTGGAGATGAAGAGGCTGTCGAGTGTGCTGAAGAAGCTCTTGATGTCGTTATTGCCGGGGTATTTGTTAGTGCCCTTGGTGTCCAGAGCGAAGGAATAGGGGATATATGCGTGAACGGAAACGATGATCTTATCGTCGCCCTCGGGGAGATCGATCTTCTGGAGATTGTTTCTCGAAGAGGAGGCGGCATAGCCGGTCAGCATAAGGTGGCGTTTCGGGTTATTTCCGCCGCTGGCTCTTACGGTGTCATAGAACACCTTTTCATACTCGTTGATGATCTTGCTGGCGGAATCGGAGCCTGTCCATTCCTGATTTGTCCCGCGGAGCCTGGGCTCGTTGAGGCCTTCAAAGATCAGGTGCTCGTCATAGCACTTGAATTCTTCGGCGATCTGCTCCCAGAGAGCCTTGAGCTGTTCCTTGTCCTGCTCCTTATTTTCTTCTGTCGGGAAATACCATTCTTCGTGGTGGGTATTGAGGATAACATACATACCGTTATCGATACCGTAATCAACGATCTCGCGGACTCTTGCCATCCACTCGGGGTCTACCTTATAGTCTGCATCCATGTGTTCGCCCCAGCTTACGGGGACTCTCAGCAGGTTGAAGCCGTCCTTTGCCAAAAGATCCATCATACCCTTATGGGTCTTGTTCTTCTGCCAGGCGACCTCGCTGGCAAGGCCGGAGGAGCCGGTGGCGTCCATAGTATTGCCCAGGTTCCAGCCCAGCTTCATATCCTTTATCAGCTCCCAGGAGGATATATCCTTGATAGGCTTTATCGTATTGTCGAACTCCTTTACGGGCTTGGTCTCTGCGGGAGCGTCAGAGCCGGTGGGAGCGGCGGTCTCGGAAGACTGCTGTGTCCCTTCCGAGCCTGCGTTGGATGTCTGCGATGAGGAGTCGCTGCTGCCGCAAGCGGACAGCCCTGCAAGTGCCATCATCGAGGCGGCTGCCAGTGCCATAAATCTCTTGATCTTCATTTGCATTTTCCTTTCCGATATTTCATCATTTATTCTCAGAAGGTATTATGAGCTGAACCCTTCTGTTTCTGACTGCATCAAAATAATCCTGAGGCGTGAGGAGAGGTTTTTCTGTCATCACGCCGCTGAGCCTTTCGGTGTTCAGGTGGTGGTTATCTGTTCCTGCGGTATGGGGCAGGCCGTACTGGTCGGCATACCAGAGAGCTCTGTCGTTGAATACCTGCTGCTTGTTCCCGGTATTGAAGACCTCGACTGCATCCGACCACATAGGCAGCAGCTTGATATCCATAAGGTAATCCGCCTCCCGGAAGGGGTGCGCCTGGACGATGAACCCTCCCAGCTCATGGACTCTCCGGCAGAACTCAAATGCGCTGATATCCAGCACATCCGGGTTATCATGGAGCCACTGCTCGTCGATGCCGTAGGTCAGCAGGTCGGCGCCGAAATAGGTATATTCGATGCCGAAAAAGACTTTCAGGCCGATCTTATCGCCCTCTGCTTTGGCGCTGCGGTATCCGGCGCAGTATCTGGAGATGCGGTCGTCCCAGTCCTTGTATTCTCTGACAGCGGTATTGCCGTTAAGGAAGTGGTCGGTGACGAAGATGCCGTCGTAGCCCAGATCCTTGTATCTTCTTGCCTGCTCTGCGCCTGTTGCAGAAGCGCAGGCCGAACCCTCGGCTGTATGCAGATGTGTTTCGTATTTAAACATTCGGAGCCTTACCTCTCTGTCTTCGGGAGCTCGATGCCCCTGCTGATGATCTCCAGGCACATCCTGCCGTTATGGTATGGGCACTTCCAGGGGCCGACAGTTTCCTTTGAGAAATCGGGCTCGCCCTCGAAGCTCAGCTCGGAGAACCATTCTCCGCCCTTGCGCTTGTCGATGACATTATCCCTGATATATTCCCAGACAGCGCCTGCGGCTTTCAGGAACTTTTCGTCGCCGCTGTGCTGGTAGGCGTTGACGAAGCCGACCACGGATTCCGCCTGCACCCACCATATACGCTTTTTATTGATCTTGCTGTTCTCGCGCTCGTTGTTGAGAGCTCCGCCCTCAAAGGCGATATCCAGGATATTGCCTGAGATGCGCAGATCCCGCTCTGCCCAATCCTTTATGAGCGCTTCGTCTCCGAGGGTGTCGCAGGCCAGGTCGGTGAGCCAAGTGGCCTCGATATCGTGGCCGTAGGAATGGATATCCCCGATGACATCGTATTTTGTATCGAAGAACACCCGCAGTGCATTTCTCTCCGGGTCGTAGATCCTGTCCTTCATGAGAGAGAGCAGGAACCGGAGCCTTTCAGCGACTTTTTCGTTTTTGTCGATCTTATAGAGCTCGGTATAAGCCTCGATAAGATGCAGGACAGTATTCATTGTCTTGTCCGCCATGAGCCCGTTCTCGGAGAGGGCTTCGTTGGGGACCGGCTTCCAGTCAACGGAGAAAGCCTCGCGGTAGCCGTACTCGTCAAGGGTATTGGTCTCGATATCGGCAAAGAGCTTGTAGGCAAGGTCTGCGGCGAAGCGGTCTTTGCAGGCGTTGTGATAGCAGGACAAGGCATAGATCGCAAAGGCGATGTTGTATGTATGCTTCATCGTATCCGTAGGGGCGCCTTTACAGTCGGTCATCCAGTAGACTCCGCCGTTGTCGTAATCTATGCAGAAATTCTTGATATACTCGAAGGCATGGTCTGCCAGCTCGCGGTATTTCTCATTCTTCAGGACAGAATAGCATTTCGAGAAGAACCAGAGTATCCTCGAATGGAGGATGACACCTTTTTCTGCCTTTTTGTCCAGCTCCAGCCCGCAGCTCATATATCCGTAGAAGCCGCCGTTCTCATTGTCTCTGAGCGCTGCCCAGAAGGGAACGATATGCTCTTCAAGCTCCTTTTTTATCTCCTTTATCATTGGTCCTCACCTTTTCCTTCCAGATCTGCTTGATGTAGCTCCTGTAATCGTACATACTGAAGCTGCCGTCTTTGTTGCGAACACCCGAATAGAGCCTTATAAAGCTCTTAGTATTGGATTTTCCGCCCCAGCGGTAGACATCGGTGCAGGTGAATATCACAGTATAGTAATCCAGAGGATCGCTGCATTTCTTTGCCAACTTATACTGTGCTGCCAGGTCGATGTCGAACTCGCTGTTGTATTTTTCCAGCGCTTCCAGCGCCTTTGACCCCCGCAGAACGGTGTATTTCCCGGAGATCTGTTCTTTTGTCAGGTCATTCTTATCATACCAGAGGCTGAATTTTCCGTTCTTGCCGAGATCGACGGTAGCTGTCTCATAATCGGTGAAGGTCATGAGCCTGCCGGTCAGCAGGTCGTCCTCGGCGGGGGCAGCGGGCTCCTCTTTATTGGGAGCGGGCGGAGGGAGCTCGGCGCTTGCTGCCAGCTTATCCAGCGCTGCCAGCATATCTCCGATATGCTCTCTGCCTACGGTCTCGCCTTTCAGGACAGCGTAGTAATCCGACCCGGAGGCGAAAACAAAGAGCAGCGCCTCGGTATTCCCGGCGTTTTCGTATCCCAGCGTGCAGGTGCGGTAGGGGACTCCTGCCCCGGTAGTCTTTTCCGGCGAGAGCGTCCGGTATTCGGTGACGCTCTGTGTTATCCTTGCTTTGTACTGCGAGAGTATCTCCGTCGGGGGGAGCTCCTTATCGTCGCCCTCGGCGGCCAGCATATAGGCGCTTCTGGTCTCGTCGTCGATATAAGCGTCTTTTTTATCGCTTTTTCTCCATCGCAGAGGGAGAGATACTGTCATCTTTCCCAGCGTGGTTTTCTGCTCGCCCTCCGGGGGCTTTGGCTTTTCGGGCAGAAGCTCCGAAAGAGTCGGCGCGGGGGCTTTTTCAGTGCGGCTGCTGCCGCTGCTCCCGCAGCCCGAGAGCATTATTGCTGCCGCGAGGACGGCGGTATATATCTTCTTTTTCATAGGCTATGACCTTTGATGATAAGCTCTGTCAGCTTGCTGAAGCTTTCCGCAAGCGGGACATCGTAGCTTTCCAGCTCGCCCTCCTGAGCATATCCCCAGCGGGCTCCGATGCAGTCAACGCCTGCGGCGGCAGCGCCTTCGATATCGTATTTACGGTCTCCGACCATGAGCACGCAGGTTTTGTCTTTGCAGCCGAGCCTTGAAAGTGTCTCCTCGATGACCTCGACCTTGCTGTCCAGCGAGCCGTCCAGCCCGCTGCCGGTGACAGCCGCAAAATATCCCGAAAGCCCGAACTTTTCAAGTATACGGACAGCGAAGGGCTCCGGCTTGCAGGTCGAGACAGCCAGTGTAAGCCCGGCATCCCGCAGCGCCGAGAGCATCTCCGTGACTCCCTCGTAGGGCTTGTTCTCAAACAGCCCGACATCTGCGTATCTTTCCCGGTATACCTTGACAGCTCTTTTTGCCTCATCCTCCGGCAGCCCGCAGATCTCGCGGAAGCTCTTGTATAGCGGCGGCCCCAGCATTTTCCGCAGGGTAGACATCGGGGGAGCGGGCTTCCCCAGCTCCCGGAAGGCGTGCAGAGCGCAGGCGATTATCCCCTCCTCGGAATCGGTAAGAGTGCCGTCCAGATCGAAGAGGATGTATCTGTAAGTCTTATCCTTCAATTTTCCTTGCCTCGACATAGTATCTCTTATCGGCGGCGTGCCCCATGGAGAAGGTCTTTCTCGGAAGAGCGCCGTCAACGATGACAGTCGGGAAAAGCTCCTCCTTGCCCATATCCGGCAGCAGGAAGCCGACAGAGCCTTCCGCCCTGGAGAGCCTTTCGACTACCTCTTCGCCGTGGATATAATCTATCTTGCCGCCGATCCCGGGCAGGAGCTTATCCAGCGCCTGCTGCAAGGAGCCGACAGCCAGCTTAGAAAGCGGCTTGCCGATGTATTTATCGGTGCGGACACCGTTCTCGACTATCTGTATCTTCTGCTCGGAGGGCTCATCGGAGAGGTCGAGCATATCTGTCAGCGCCGCTTTGAGAGCAGCGGGGTCGGTATCGGTAACGATTCGGTGGATAGCTTCAAATCTCAGCGCAGGCGAATGGAGGTTCACGATCTCGACAAGAGCGTATCTTGCGGGATGCCCGGAAAGATCCTCGCCGGGGTGAGCTTTTTTGAGCTGCTCGTAGAATTCCTTTGCAGTAGCGAGGGAGTGGTTGCCGTCTCCCATAGCGTAGACCAGCGGGCTCTTCTCGGAGAGACCGTAGCGCTTATTGAAGGAGTCAAGGTCGCCAAGGGCTTCCAGTGCCTCCAGAGCTTTGTCTGCGCACTCGTCGCTGACCAGCATCCCCTTGATGCTGCCGCCGCCCTGCATGAGCTTGAAATCGTAGAGCTTTGCGAAGCTGCCGGCATTTGCGCCGACCTGCTCAACGACAGTCCCCTCCGGGTCGTCGATGAGTATCATTATATGGGGCAGCTCTATGGGAGCGCCGTTCCTGATCCTGATCCTCGGAGGGATACGCTCGACTACTGTTGCTTCTGTCGCTCTGACCTGAGACTTGGAGCCTTTTCTGTAATCATACTGCTCCAGGTCGATCTTCCCGACGAGGCCGGCTCTGACATAGCCGTCCGACTGGGTGCGCTCAAGATACACAAGGCAGTTCTTATGCTCCTCAAAGACGCCGTTTTCCAGATATTCCTTCATTGAGGCGTGTATCCGGCCTATCCTTTCGTCAACATCCTTATCCTCAAGATATACCTCGGGGAGTATCAGATTCAGCGCCGAGGGAGAGCCCTTGGAGATGCTCTCTGTTTCCGCCCAGTATTCGGGCTCGCTGGTGTACTGGTCGCAGGCGACTACCGCCCACTTCTCCATTTCCGCGTTTTTCGGCAGAAGGATGTCCGCCTTTGAGAATGCTGTCATAGTAATGTCCTCCTATTAAGTGCGGGATGCACAGTTATAACGGTCTTGCAGATCATTTGCCGTCCTTGCGGGCGGTCTCTGCGGGGTAGGGTATCCTGGGCGGGAGCTTCTGCTCCGGCTCCTCTGATTTCAGCTCCTGCGTTTTAGATTTATAGACTCTGTATATCAGCAGCTCGATGATAAGAATACCCCCGAGCAGCGGCAGGCCGTACCAGATCAGGATCGCGCCGAGCCAACCATCTCCCATAGCTGTTCCGGCGGAATAGGGATTATCGACCAGCAGGCCGATGAGAAGCGCCGCGATCATTATCAGTACATCGCATACCGCAAACAGCTTCCAGCCGGAAAGGGGCTTTCTGCCCGTCTTTTTCCAAAGGAACCCGATGCCTGTCATCAGCAGGAAGATCACAGCCATTACTGCGCAGGCCGCGCAGAGCACCAGCATGGTCGTCGAATGGCGTACAGCATAGGAACCCGCAAAGACAGCCGCTCCTGCGGCAGCCAGTATTGTTCTTCTGAGATTTGCCGACATCCGCTCTTCCTCCCTTAAACGTTTTCGGCGTCCATAGCCCAAAACAGGACGAGCGATGCCCGTCCCGTTCCGATCAAATTTTAGTTGAGTCCTGTTTTGTAACAGGACGAGCGATGCCCGTCCCGTTCCGATCAAATTTTGGTTGAGTCCTGTTTTGTAACAGGACGAGCGAT
>CAMNNQ010000189.1 GCA_946545645.1 uncultured Clostridia bacterium
GTTTTTGCAAGACGTAAAGAGATAAATATCATGAAATACGTCGGAGCAAAGAACAGCTTTATCAGGATACCCTTCTTTATCGAGGGTATGGTGGTCGGCGTTCTGGCAGCCGCAGGAGCTCTGGCGCTTACAAAGTTTGCCTACGAGGGCTTCTATAATATCTTCAACGACGATTTCAAGCTCTGGAGCGTGCTGGGCGTAAGCAATCTCTATTCGTTCAAGGATCTGTTCATGCCGGTCAGCATAGCTTATGCAGTAGCAGGCGCTGTGATCGGCGCTCTCGGAACATCCTTCAGCACAGGCAAGCACCTCAAGGTGTAATAGGCATCAAGGCAATATCAGGCGGAAATCTCTTTCTGCCAAAAGTTTATAAAAATTGTGTGTAAAAGTTTTGGACGCGGCAAGATATACAGATAAAACGCCGCATAGCCCTATGGAGGGATAGGAATGACAAATTCAGGCAGATTCAAACGTGTCGCCGCCTGCCTTGTCGCAGCGATAACGGCGCTGACCATTGCGGCCTCCGGCTCTGACTCTCTGCTGAGGCAGGATAAAGCTCTCGCCGTAAGCAGCGAAAAGCTGGAAGAGCTGGATAAGGCTGCCGACGAAAAAGCCGCCGCTATCAAAGAGGCTCAGGAAAAGCTGGCCGCACTCGAAGAAAAGCAGGCAGAGCTGGACGAGGTCATCACTAAGACCGATAACGATATCTCCGCCGAGGAGAAAAACCAGCAGGCGATCGAAGAGCAGATAAAAACCGTCCAGGAAACTATAATCGCTCTGGAGGATTCTATCACCAAGCTCAATGACAGGATAACCTCCCTTACCGAGAGCATCGCTCAGAAGGAAAAGGATATCGCTGACAAAAAGCAGGAGATAGAGCAGGGCGTCAAGGACTTCAAGCAGAGGATCAGGATAATGTATGTCGCAGGAAGCGAGAGCTATACCGATATCCTCGTAGGAGCCAGCGATTTCTATGATATGCTCATGAAGCTGGAGCTGGTAAAGCGCGTCGCCGACCACGATAACAACCAGATCGACAAGCTCATCGCTATGAAGGAGCAGTTCGAGAAGGACGAGGCCGCTCTTGAACAGGAAAAGGCTTCTCTCGAGGCCGATAAGGCCGAGCTCCTCTCTCAGCAGGAAAAGCATGAGGCTCAGAAGAGCAAGCTGGATGATCTTTACTTAAAGAGCAAGGTCGCTCTCGCACAGCTCGAGATCGACAGACAGGCGCATCTCGCTACTCAGGAGGAGGCTGCCGCAGAGCAGGCCGCCTTTGAAGAGGATATGAGAAAGCTCTTCGAGGAGCAGGAAGCTATCAAGCAGGCCCGCGCCGACGAAGAGGAAAGGATCCGCAAAGAGGAAGAGGAGCGTAGGAGAAAGGAAGAGGAAGAGCGCAGAAGGCGCGAAGAAGAAGAGCGCAAGAGGCGCGAGGAGGAAGAGCGCAAGAGGCAGCAAGCCCTGGCTCTCATGCAGCAGCAACAGCAGCAGCAGAATACCGCCCCCACCGAGGTCCCGACACTTCCGACACCGGCGACTACACCTCCTACCGTTACAAACGTCAAGAACGCACAGTACGGGTACGTCGATAAGTCGATGTTTACCTGGCCTGTTCCGGGCTTCTATCATATCTCCTACGGCGTTGGCTGGAGATGGGGAGCTTATCATCAGGGTATAGATATCTGGTCCGAAGGCATCCGCGGTGCCAAGATATGCGCAGCAGCAGCAGGAACTGTTATCAGAGTCCAGAACTACTGCCCGCATGACTGGGGCAAGAACGGAAGCTGCGGCTGCGGCGGAGGATACGGAAGATACTGCGTCATCGACCACGGCGACGGATATTGGACGCTCTACGGACATTCCGAGAATATCATAGTTACCGTCGGGCAGCACGTTGAGCAGGGCGATGTCCTCGGATATGTCGGCTCTACCGGCTATTCAACAGGCCCGCACCTACATTTTGAGGTCAGGATCAACGGCGTGGCTCAGAACCCGCAGCTTTATGTATGATCTGATCGGCCCTGTGCATTTCTGTGCACAGGGCCTTCCGAGGTTTATCGAGATTTTTCCGGAGCGAGGTGACCGCAATGTATAAAGCAAAAAGAATATGTGCCGCTGCAGCGGCTTTTGCTCTGAGCCTGGGGGTATTCTCCGGCTTTGCAGAGGATGATCCCGCTGTCTCCGGAGAGCCTGAGCCTGTGGTCACCGGAGAGGGAACAACGGATGAGCTGCCCTCTCTTGACGATGCGATCAAGGAGATCGAGGAGGACGTCAAGGAGATAGAAGCTCCCGCCGAAACGGAAGAGGAGGAAGGCGATGGCTATATCGCTCCCGACAACGGGAATGCGCAGGGTGTCGTCGAGACTGAAAAACCCGGCTCGCCGGATGACGACGGACTCAAGACCTTTGTCATCACCCCTTATGCCCAGAAGCTGAAGGAGCTTACCGATAAGCAGAGCGAGATAGATTCAAAGCTCCGGAATGCCGACGACCGCCTTAAAGAGAACGAGCAGGCAAAGAAGCTGTATCTTGAGAATATCGCTATCATAAACGAGAAGATCGAAGTCCTCAATTCATATATGACCGGCCTGGAGATCAGTATGAACAACAACAGGCTGAAAATGGAAGAAAAACAGCGGGAGATAGATGTCAGCATCGAAGCCTTCAAGAAAAGGCTGAGAGCCCTGTATCTCTCCGGCGGGGACGAGAGCTATATCAATGTTCTGCTGAGCTCCACCGATTTCTTCGATATACTTATGAGAGTTGAGCTGGTAAAGCGTGTCGCCAAGCACGACGACGGATTTATCGATTCCCTCAATGCCGCCAAGGCCGAGCTGGAAAAGGAAAAGACCGATCTCGCCAACAAGCAGAAGGAATACGACCACCAGCTGGAGACCCTGAACGGCCTCAAAGCCTATGTCGATGAGATGCTGGCCAGAAACGAGGATGTCAGGAAGGAATATGAATCCGAGAAGAAAAAGCTGGAAGAGCAGCGCCTTACAACAGAGCAGGAGAAGGAAAACTACGACCAGCAGTTCGGCGCCGAATATCAGGCCGATTACGGCGACCATGAGAAGGATATAATACGCCGGAAGACCGAGCTTGCAGCCAACAGTGCCCTCGATCTGCTGCATAAGCTGATCAACGACCGTAAGCAGGCCGGGATAGCGCTGGGCGAGTATGAGCCCGAATATGTGTTCAGATGGCCTGTGCCGGGGCTGTATTTCGTCTCATCGGGAGTCGGGGCACGCTGGGGGAGCTATCACACAGGTATCGATATCCCAGGCAGCAAGGGAGTAGATATCCGCGCTTCGGAGAGCGGGACGGTTAAGAGAGTCAATACCGACTGCCCCCATAACTACGGCAAGAATGAATCCTGCGGCTGCGGCTACGGCTACGGCAATTTTGTCGAGATCGACCACGGGAACGGCTTCTCCACCCTTTACGGGCACATGACTTCCGTCGATGTGAAGCCCGGCCAGCAGATCAAACAGGGGCAGCATATCGGGACTATGGGAACGACAGGCTATTCTACCGGCGAACATCTCCATTTTGAGATCAGATACAACGGGATGATCGTAAATCCCGCAAAATATGTAGTTTTAGACAGATAGCCCGAAGCCCGGAGCTATCCTGACAGGAGGAAATACTATGAAAACTGTAAAGACCCGCAGAGCGCTCCTGGCATCTCTTCTGGCGGCCGCAGCCGTTTTTTCGGCAGGCTGCTCGATAAATAATACAGGAGATTCAAGCTCCGCCGAGACAACTGCTTCTGCTGCCGACAGCGCCCAGCAGACCGCAGCCCCATCAGCAGAGACAGATGCTCCCAAGACCGATGCCCCCAAGGAGGATGTACCCTCAGACAATAAGGCTTCTGTAACACTGGAGGGCGCTTCTGCAAAACTCTCCGACGGAGCAAAGGGCATTGAGGTCAGCGGAAGCGTTGTGACTATCACCGCCGGCGGAGAATATACCTTCGAGGGCAAGCTGGATGACGGCAGCATCGTCGTAAATGTCCCCAAGACCGATAAGGTAGATATCTATCTCAAGAATGTTGAGATAAGCTCTTCCTCCTCGGCTCCTGTCAGAGTCGAGCAGGCGGACGGTGTTACCCTGCATCTCGAAGACGGGACAGTAAACACTTTCAAGGACAGCGCCTCCAACAGCTTTTCGGCCTGCATCTCCGCAAAGGATGATCTTACCATCAAGGGTACGGGCACGCTGAATGTTACCGGAGTCGCCAAACACGGGATCAAGTCCAGCAACGATGTCAAAATCAAGAACGGTATAATCAATATCTCCTCCGCTGCCACAGCGATCTACGGCGAGGATATGGTGCAGCTCACAGGCGGAAAGATAACGATCGAATCCTGCAAGGACGGTATCAAGGCCAGCAACGAGACAGAGTCTGATAAAGGCTATGTTTCTTCCGAGGATACAGAGGTCGATATAAAGAATGCCTCCGGCAACGGTATCGAGGCTATCACCTATGTCAAGGTGAAGAGCGGCTCGATCAGGATCCATTCTGTCAAGAATGCTGTCAACTGCACAAATCAGGAGCTCGCTGAGGGCTGTGTTACTACATACTGATAGATCATAGCAAAGTAAATAAATACAGGACCGCGTATACCCCTCCGCCGGGACGGAGAGGATACGCGTTTTTTTGCTGAACGGCGTGCGGAAGGGGATATGCCGACAAGGCGCGGCAGCCCTGTTTTCTGCGGGAGATCACTATGGCGGACATCCTCCGGCAATATGTGACCAAAGCATTAACCGATGGTAAATTATCATAAACTATTGACAACAGGCAGAAAAATATTGTATAATATCACTAATGAATCTTTGGAGGATGAGCTGATGAAAAAAAACACTGAAGGGATAAAGAAACTGACAAATGCAGGCAGCGCTGCGGCGCTTCTTTCTGTCGTTGCGTTTATTGCCGCGCTGGGCGGGATGCTGCTGGAGCCGGTGGGATATATAGTACATAACTCGGAATTCGGCAAGGATGTCGGGCTGTTTTCCGGAAAGCAGTGGTATTCCTTCTTTACGGGCTATGACAAGCATATAACTGTCTTTCTGCTGGCGCTGGCAGCAATGCTGATCTGCTTCTCCGCCAGAAAGATAAGGCGCCTCGGCGCAGAGCCCGGCGCAATAGTTACATTCATTTCCTTCGGATGCCTGATCTCTTCCATAACAGGGATAGTCAGCAGCTCCGATGAGGGAACGCTGGAATATACCTGGGCGACAGTCCTTATCCCCAGGCTCGACCCGGATATGGTGAATTTCGACAGAGTAATGGCAGTGCTCTATTATATTCTTCCGATCTGTGCTTCCGGTATCCTGCTGATACTGGGGCTGTTCATCTGGATAAGAGCCGAGGTATCATCCTTCTCGGTAAAATGCCCGAGGAACGATATGCTCCTCTCCTCCAGCAAGCCTGCCGAGGCTCTCGCACGCGAGGAGATAGAAAGCGCTGTCAATACTGTTGTCACCTGTACGGATGAGGCAGCTAACGAGCCTCCCGCAGAGGAAAAGACCGAAGAGCCCGATCTTTCTGCCTTTGAGGAGATACTGACCTCTCCTCCGGAGCAGGAAACAGAGCCCGAGCCTGTTCCCGAGCCAAATCCTGTTCCTGAGCCAAATCCTGAACCTGAGCCGGCTCCTGAGCCTCGCCTCAAAGATCGTAAGCCGCAGCAAAGCGCTCAGAGCCGCAAAAAAACCGTTCAGAACCGTCAGCACAGACCCGGACAAGGAAAGGGAAGCCATAAAGCCGGGCAGAGAAGCTCTCAAGGGCGTTCCGGCCGTCCGAAGCAGGCCAGAAAGCCGAAAAACTGAAAACAGACAGGCGGAGCCGCTGAGATATCCAGCAGCTCCGCTTTTTTTGAGAAAACATCAAAAACTCTTGCAATAACAGCGGAAATGTGTTATAATAACTGTGTATGTTAAGGGGAGATATGCTCCTTTAAAGAAAGCCGAAAGCGAGGTGAGCCCGGATGAAAAAAATACTTGCTTGCGCACTGGCAGCGCTGACCCTCTCGGGCTGCACTACGCTGAATTTCGGTGTCGAGACGCTGCTGGCCGCCCCGAAGCTCACCAACGAGCAGGCGGCGATACATGAAGCGCTGATCTCGGCAGTAGGAAATAATCTTACTCTGAAATATCCCAAGAACGGCTCCAACCGTTCTGCTTATGTCGTCGCAAATATCGACGGAGAGCCGGGAGATGAAGCCCTGGTGTTCTATGAGTACACAGGCTCCGATACCCGCGACGACGGGCTAAGAGTCAATCTGCTCGATAAGAACGACGAAGGGAAATGGGTCTCGGTCAAAGAGATCGCAGGCGCCGGAACGGATGTAGACAAGGTCATCCTTACCCGTATGGGCGGAGACAGCGGCCTCAGTGTGCTCGTCGGATATCAGACCCTGTCGGGAGACGATAAGGCGCTGGAGATCTACCGCTACCGCAGCGGGGAGTTCACAAGGATAGGCACGACCAACTACTCTGTCCTCGAGACCCTGGATATAAACTCCGACGGCTCCAACGAGCTGGTCGCTATCAGAAAACTCACCAATACCGAGACCGGGCAGGTAAGCTCAAAAGCCGCCCTGCTGGAAATGAATCCGGAAGGCGAGGTCGTCATGAGCCAGAGCATAGATATGTGCGATAACGTTACTTCTTACGTCAAGGCTAAGGTCGGAAAGCTGGCCGACGGCAGACGGGCGCTCTATGTCGATTCCCTGAACTCCGACGGCGCTCTCCAGACTGAGCTGATCTATTACCGCTATTCAGCTCTGCAAAACCCGATGCAGCTTCGGAGCGAGAAGCTGCTCCCGCTCTGCACACGTCCGGCCGGATATTACAGCGCGGATGTTGACGGCGACGGTATCATAGAGATCCCTTCGACCTCTCCCATGATAGGCTATGAGAATGCCGTTGTCGAGGAGCAGGTTCTGCTGACGACCTGGAGCCAGTATAAGGATTTCTATGAGCTCAACGAGAAATACTCCGGCTATTACGCCGTTTCCGACGGATATTCGATGATGTTCCCAAAACGCTGGAAAGATCTTGTTACAGTTAAGAAAGACACCGCCTCGGGCGAAGCGGTATTCTATAAATATGCCGGAGATGTAAACGCGGAGATGACAGAGCTCATGCGTATAGCCGTCGCTCCGAAGCAGCAGTCGCAGTCGTATCTCTACGACGGCTATCAGCTCATAACCAGCGCCGGGCAGTTGGATTATCTTGTCAAGCTGCCGACAAATAAGCGCGAGCAGCTTATCCTGACCCGCGCCGAGGTGGAGAGCAATTTCTGCGTGATAGATCAATGATACAGATCATAATACAGGGAGGTAATAAAAATGAGAAAAGTACTGGTCTGCGAGGATGAGGATTCCATCAGAGAGTTCGTCGTGCTCAACCTTACAAGAAGCGGCTATGAGGTAGTTGATGTCAACTGCGGAGAGGATGCCATAACAGCCTTTGAAGAAGCTGACGGTGAATTCGACGTTGCGCTGCTGGATATCATGATGCCCGGTATCGACGGACAGCAGGTCTGCAAGAAGTTCCGCGAGAAATCCGATACTATGGGTATCATAATGCTCTCGGCAAAATCTCAGGAGATGGATAAGATCTCATCTCTGATGAACGGCGCCGATGACTACATAACCAAGCCTTTCTCTATCTCTGAGCTGGTCGCCAGAGTAGATGCTGTCTGCAGGAGAGTTAGTATGTCTCATGTCAAGCCCGAGGTTTCCTCGACCATAATGTCTGGCCCCTTTGTGCTCAACCTCAAGAGCAGAACAGTCTCCAAGAACGGGGAGACTGTCGATCTTACACAGGTCGAGTATCAGATAATGGAGTATTTCTTCAAGAATCAGAATACCGCTCTCGACCGCACAAGTATCCTTAACCATATCTGGGGCGAGAGCTATTACGGTGATGATAAGATAGTCGATGTCAATATCAGAAGGATCAGGATGAAGATAGAGGACGAGCCCTCGAACCCGAAGTATATCCAGACTATCTGGGGATACGGCTATAAATGGAGCGGTTCCTGACCGGGAGCGCTGAATAATCTGCCTGCTGCGTAAGCAGCGGGAAATGGTAGGAGATCGCAATTGGCATTGAAGAAACGACACGGCAGGCACAGCGTCAGGCGGCATTGGCTGATAAATACTATCGGAACTGTTGTCATAGTCCTGCTGATAATCGAGATACTGCTGATACTTGCCGTAAGAAGCTATTATTACAGCGCCGCCAAGCAGTATGTCACCTCAAAAATGAATATCGTTACCAACGCTGTTATGCAGAATGCCAACGACGCGACAGTAAACTACAATTCCGAGATCAGGTCGGTCGTCGAGGCTTACCCGGATAAGGATAAGGTCGAGCTCATGGCTGTCAAGACAGACGGCAGTATCGACATCACCTCTTCGGGCTTCTCCCCGGAGCAGGATGTCAGCCTGGAGGATTACTTTGAAGCCAAAAAAGCCTCAAACGGTACAGCCTCCGCTGTCTTTAAGCTGCCATCCGGCGAAAAGGTCATTGCCGTTACGTCTATGATCTCTCCCAGAGGAAGCGAGTATGAGGCGCTGCGAATGGTAAGCTCGATGAAAGGCGTCGATTCGCAGATAATGTTCGTCATAATGATAATAACTGCGGTCGTAGTTGCGGTAGTGCTGGTAATATTCTTCTCGGGTATGTTCTTTATCCGCTCGATCGTTTACCCGGTCATCAAGATCGGTGAGATAGCAAGAAACTTCGCTAAGGGAGATTTCTCCGAGCGTATAGAAAAGAAATCCGACGACGAGGTCGGCGAGCTCTGTGATTCCATCAACTATATGGCCGACGAGCTCTCCAATACCGAGCAGATGAAAAATGAGTTCATCTCCTCTGTCTCTCACGAGCTGAGAACTCCTCTGACAGCTATCAAAGGCTGGTCGGAGACCTTGACTACTATCGGAGACGATGAGGAGACCTTCCGCAAGGGTATGAGAGTTATAACCTCGGAGACAGAACGGCTCTCGCAGATGGTGGAAGAGCTGCTTGACTTCTCCAGAATACAGGATAACCGCCTCCAGCTCCAGAAGGCTACCATCGACATCCTGGCTGAGCTGGGCGAAACTGTCCTGATCTACCAGGAAAGAGCAAGAGCCCTGGGCATAAAGCTGGATTACTACGAGCCGGAAATGCTGCCTTTCGTTTACGGCGATAAAAACAGGCTCAGGCAGGTGTTCATCAATATCGTCGATAATGCTATCAAGTATTCCGATAAGGGCGATACAGTTTCTGTCGAAGCCTATGAGCAGGACGGCGAGATCTGTATAACCGTATCTGATACCGGAATAGGTATCTCCAAGGAGGATCTGCCGAGGATCAAGACAAAGTTCTTCAAGGCGAACCATACAAGACGCGGCTCAGGCATCGGCCTTGCCGTAGCGGATGAGATAATAGCAAGACATAACGGGACACTCACCATAAAGAGCGAGCAGGGTGTCGGGACAACGGTTATGATAACCCTGCCGTGTATAGAGCAGAAGAAAAAAGCCGACGATAAGAGCACAGTAAGCGTTGAGCTCATAAGCAACGATGTCAAACCGTCGGAATAGTAAGGAGAGTATAAATGAGCAAAAGAAAAGACCCGTCTCTCGGAGAAGAGAAATTCAAGTCAAAGATCGGCGGCCAGGCCGTAATCGAGGGAGTAATGATGCGGGGCATCGATCTGGCATCTATGGCTAACCGTCTGCCCAACGGAGAGATAGACCTGGAGACCTGGCCGATCCGCGGAGGAAAGAACCTCCCCTGGTACAGAAAGGTGCCATTCCTGAGAGGCGTTTTCAGCTTTATGATCTCGCTTATCGACGGATATAAATGCCTTATGCGGGCAGCCGATAAGCAGATGCAGGACGATGAAACAGAAGAGCCCTCAAAATTCGAGAAATGGCTGACGGATAAGCTGGGAGATAAGCTGATGCCGATCGTTTCCGCCATATCTGTCGTTCTCGGACTGGGAATTGCGATATTGCTGTTCATGCTGGTCCCGACACTGATACTCAAGCTCATCGGGAAATTCGTCGAGCTGCCGACTCTCGCCAAGAATGCCATCGAGGGCGGGCTCAAGATCGCTATATTCATAGGCTATACCGCGCTGACAGGCCTTATGAAGGATATGCACAGGCTATATGAATACCATGGCGCCGAGCATAAGACCATTGCCTGCTATGAGCACGGCCAGGAGCTTACCGTCGAGAACGTGAAGAAGCATTGCCGCTTCCACCCCCGCTGCGGCACCAGCTTCATTTTCCTGGTGCTCTTTATCAGCATTTTCGTTACGACTATATTCAACCTGAGCTGGAGCAACGTTCTGCTCCGTGTCCTCTGCAAGCTGGCGCTGCTGCCTGTCGTGATGGGTATATCCTACGAGATAATCAGGCTTGCCGGCAGATACGATAATATCATTATGAGGATGGTCTCTGCGCCGGGACTCTGGATACAGAGAATAACTACCAAAGAGCCCGAGCCCGATGAGATAGAATGTGCTATCGCGGCGCTGAAAGCTGTCATCCCCGCAGACGGCGAGGATGCGTAAATTAGGAGTGATATGATTTGAGTACATACGGTCAGCTTATTACCGATGCTGTCAGAGAGCTCTCGCAGCTTGAGTATTCCGATGCTGCTCTGGAAGTCAAGGAGCTTATGGGTCTTGCTCTCGGGATGGACTGCCGGAGCAGTGCCTTTGAGGACAAGCTCTGGGAGGAGACATCGGATGAGGACGAGGATCGCTTCGATGAGCTTTGCAGCAGAAGACTGAAAGGCGAGCCCCTGCAATACATCCTCGGAGAATGGGATTTCTACGGCAGGAGCTTCAGGCTGGGAAAGGGAGTCCTGATCCCGAGGCAGGATACTGAGCTGCTTATAGATATAGCTAAGGAAGTGTTCAAAAATTCGGACAGCTGCACAGTGATAGACCTTTGCGCCGGCAGCGGCTGCATCGGCCTTACGCTGGAACAGGAGCTGAAAAATGTCAGCCTCGCTATGGTCGAGAAGTATACCGACGCCATAGAGTATCTTTTTGATAACAAACTGCTTTTCGGCTCTTCTGCAAGGATCGTCAAGGGAGATGTCCTCTCTGATGAGCTTATCCCGGAGATGGAAAAAGCAGATCTTATCGTCTGCAACCCGCCTTACCTGACCGCCGAGGATATGAATGATCTCCAGACTGAAGTCAGGAGCGAGCCTGTGGAGGCTCTCTACGGCGGCGAGGACGGCCTCGATTTCTACCGCGCAGTTACAAGGATATGGAAGGGAGTCCTCAAAGAAGGAGGGACAATGCTCTTCGAGATCGGCGCGACCCAGGGGAAAGAAGTCTCCGATATGCTGATACAGCACGGCTTCAGGGATGTCCGCATAAAGCGGGACATGGCCGGGAACGACAGAGCCGTAGTCGGGACAAAAAGATGATAACTGTACTGAAAATTGTACTTAAAAGCGCGGAATTTTTCTAACTGTCCAAAAAAAGATACACACTTTTTTGAAAAACGTGCTATAATATATACCGAGGACAGGATATATCACTCAGATGGAGGCGTTTGAAAATGGCAATAGACAAGAAAAAGAAGGACCAGAAATCCGTTACCAAGATCACGGATAAGGAAGAAAAGAAGAAGGCTCTCGATACTGCGATCAGCTATATCGAAAAGCAGTTCGGCGTCGGAGCGATCATGAAGCTTGGAGACACAAAGGCTCTCGATATCGAGTGCATCCCGACAGGCTCTATGACTCTCGATATGGCGCTTGGCGTAGGAGGCATCCCCAAGGGAAGGATCATCGAGATCTACGGCCCGGAGTCCTCCGGTAAGACCACCGTTGCTCTGCACTGCATCGCTGAGGCTCAGAAGGCCGGCGGCGAGGTAGCATTCATCGACGTCGAGCACGCTCTCGACCCGGTCTATGCCAAGCAGCTCGGTGTAAATATCGACGATATGCTGGTATCTCAGCCTGACAGCGGCGAGCAGGCGCTGGAGATAGCTGAGGCTCTTGCAAGATCCGGCGCTATCGACTGTATCGTTATCGACTCTGTCGCGGCTATGGTAACAAAGGCCGAGATCGACGGTGAGATGGGCGATACACACGTCGGGCAGTTGGCGAGACTTATGTCCCAGGCTATGAGAAAGCTGACATCCGTTATCTCCAAATCCAACTGCGCTGCGATCTTTATCAACCAGGTAAGAGAGAAGATCGGCGTCGTTTACGGAAACCCGGAAACTACTCCCGGCGGAAGAGCCCTGAAATTCTATGCCTCGGTCCGTATAGAAGTCAGAAGAGGCGAGAAGATCACCCAGGGCGGCGAGGTCATCGGTAACAGGACCAAGTGTAAGGTCGTTAAGAATAAGGTCGCTCCTCCGTTCAAGGAGTGCGAATTCGATATCATGTACGGCACAGGTATCTCCAGAGTCGGAGAAGTCCTCGACCTGGCTACAGAGCTCGGTATCGTAAAGAAGGGCGGCGCCTGGTACAGCTATAACGATGCTAAGCTGGGGCAGGGCAGAGATAACTCCAAGGATTATCTCGCAGCCAATCCCGATGTCATGAAGGAGATCGAAGAGAAGATCAAAGAAAATAAGGATCTTATCGATACCTCGGCTCAGAAGACCAAAAAGGATCAGAAGCTGGCGGAAAAGGCTGCCGCAGCAGCAGGATCACAGGCTCCCGAGCCTGACGAGATCGCTGATGATGACGAGGAGTTCGAGGAGTTCGCTCCTGTCGATGTCACTAATTTCGGAGACTGATAGATGCCGACTATCGCGGATATACAGACATATAAAGGCAAGACCCTGCGCATTGACCTTGCGCAGGGTGAGCCTGTTTTTATAAACAGCGGCGTCGCTGCCGATATGGGGCTCCGAAAGGGAATGACTCTGACCGACGAGGAATGGAGCGCTGTTATCTACAAAAACGAGCTCCGCCGGGCAAAGGAACGTGCCCTCTATCTGCTGGATTATAAGGACTACTCCTATGTAATGATGTTCAAGAAGCTGAGGGAGAATTATCCGGAGAAGATCTGCTACGATGTATGCGATAAGCTGGCAGAGCTGGGCGTCCTCAATGACAGGCGCTATGCAGCTTCGCTGGCAAGGCGGTATATGGAGGTCAAGCGCTTCGGGTATTTCAGAGCTGTCCAGGAGATGAAGCTCAAGGGCTTATCCAGAGAGCTCATCGAGGAAGCGCTGGAGCCTTATTCCAATACCGACAGCGTGCGGCAGAGGATAAGGGAGCTTATCGAAAAGAAATATCTTCGTCGCCTGGAAACCGAGGACGGAGAAAAGAAGGTGAAAAACGCGCTGGTGCGGCAGGGTTTTTCCTATGCGGATATAAACGCTGCCCTGAGTGCTTTGCGTGAGGAGGATGAATGATGTTCCCAATATCGCTGTTTGATGAGAGCGTTATGCCCAAGGCGGCAGTGGATGCCTTTAATATAGCGGTCGTTATCATCGTTTGTGCGGTGCTGCCGCTGCTTATCTGGGTCGCTTACGGGCTGAACAGAAAATACGAGAAGAAGCTGTCCGAGAGCGCAAAGCCTGAGCCCGCTGAAAAGACCGAAGCTATCGAAGAACTGTCTGCCAAAGAAGCTGCCGGGGAGGTCGAGAAAGAATGAAAAGGCTGCTGCCCGCAGCGCTGGCCCTTGTCCTGCTCTGCGGATGCTCCGATAAGTCCGGCTCCGGCTCGCAGACAGAGACATCGGCAGAGGCTACAGCTCCGTCTCCTGCTGTTACTTCCGCTACGCCCGATGCTGCCCCCGCAAGTACTGAGTCTGACCCTATAACCGCTGCTGCCGAGGTGTTCTCTCAGTATCTGGTCTATGCAAATCACGATTTCAGTATGTCGATGTTCGAGCTGATGACTCCGACTATGCGGGAGCAGTATAACTCTACCCTGAAAAGTGCCGCCGGAGACCACGGAAATGTCCAGCCGACAGGAAATGTTACCACTGATGTCAGCTTTTCGCCGGAAACAGAGGCTTCTTCGGTCATCGGCAGGATCAATATCCCGGAGGAGCATCTGCGCTGTGTCGAGCTGGTCGGGAAGATAAACTACCGTTATCTCGGGACAAAGACCGAATCCGACGGCTATGCCCTTGTCATCGAGACCCCGGAGCATGAATGGAAGCTGGCTTTTGCCGGCACCAAACAGCTCGCTTACCTTAACGGCTATATCAGCGACGATGATTCCAAGCAGGCTGAAGCAAATGCCAAGCTGGTCTTTGAAACAGCGGTAAAGGTCAAGTCGGCTCTGAAAGATCATGAGTTCAGATTCATGAACTATCTCAGCACAGAGAAGGATGAATTTGTCGAAGAGATAAAGAAAGAGCTCCCGGAGGAGCTCAAAGGCAGCTACTTTATGATCTTTCTGGAAAACGGAGAGGTCTCCAGGGTAATGTGGGCGGCAAAGTCGGACGGTCTGACTATGCAGTACTCCATCAGTCCCGCCGTATCGGAAAAGAAAACGGATCAGTAAGAAAAACGGTATATTCCCCACAGGCTGCGGGGAATATACCGTTAATTGTTTTGCTTTGAATCAGTCGATCTTTACAGTCCAGCCGAAGGTATCTTCGATCTTGCCCCACTGGATGCCTGTCATTGTATCGTAAAGCATCTGGGAGATCTTGCCGATCTTGTTATCGTTGATAGTCATTACCTTGTCGCCCCACTTGAGATGGCCGACAGGGGAGATAACAGCGGCGGTACCTGTGCCGAATACTTCGTCCAGCTTGCCTGCATCATAAGCATCGGCAACTTCCTGGATGGTTATACGGCGCTCGGTAGCCTTGATCCCCTTAGCCTTGCAGACTTCAAGAGCAGACTTTCTTGTGATACCGGGAAGAACAGAGCCCTGGAGCTCGGGAGTGATGACCTCGCCGTCGATAACGAAAAAGATGTTCATAGAGCCGACTTCTTCGATATACTTTCTCTCAACGCCGTCCAGCCAGAGAACCTGCTCATAGTCCTGATCGTGAGCTTCCTGCTGACCCTTGAGGGATATAGCGTAGTTAGCGGCTGTCTTTGCAAAGCCTGTACCGCCTCTTACAGCTCTTACATAGTTGTTCTCAACATAGATCTTAACAGGGTTGAGACCTGTGGAGTAGTAGGCTCCGGAGGGCGAGAGGATGATGAGGAAGAGATAATGATCTGCGGGACGAACACCTACATAAGGGTCGGTAGCAATGATAAAGGGGCGGATGTAAAGGGAAGCGCCGTCTGTGTGAGGCACCCAATCCTTCTCGATCTCGACCAGCTTCTTGGTAGCCTCGATCATGAATTTCTCGTCGATCTCGGGGATGACCATTCTCTTGGCAGAGTTGTTGAGACGCTTATAGTTCTCGTCAGGTCTGAAAAGCTGGATACCGCCGTCAGCGCGTCTGTAAGCCTTGAGGCCCTCGAAGATCTCCTGGCCGTAGTGCAGGCACATAGCGGCGGGGGAGAGGGTGATATCGCCGTAGGGGACGATGCGTGCATCATGCCAGCCCATGCCTGTGTCATAATTCATCGCAAACATATGGTCTGTGAAGATATGACCGAAGCCCAGCTTGGTCTCGTCCTGCGGCTTTTCCTTCGGGGTCTTGGTAAGCTCTAATCTGATGTCCATAGTTGATCCTTCTTTCTAAAAAATAGGTTATAATTATTGTACCACCTTTTCCTGCATTTTTCAAGGGGTAAGCACGGTTTTTTTCGATTATTATGAATTTTTCCGGTGCTTTCGGTGCATTGTGAGGCTTTTTGTGGCAAATAACAACGCCCCGCCGTTTGAAGGCGGGGCGTTGTTTTGTCTGAGATCAGTTCTTGCTGTTCTGGATCCTTGCCAGGAGCTGGAGAACTTTGAGGTAGAGGTATATAACGCTGAGCATCAGGCTGTATCCGCAGTACCACTCATATTTCTTGTTGACTCCGTTGTTTACTGCCTCAGCGATAGTCTCGAAATCCAGAAGCAGCAGGCAGGCTCCGAGGACAACTCCCAGCGCTGCGAAGAGGATGCCGAGAGGGCCGTTCTGTATCTTGAGGATAGAGGTAACGATCGCGCTGTTGGGAGCCAGCTTATAGAGCAGCAGGAAGACAAGCGAGCCAAGTACGGATGCGATGAGAGCAGTCATAACGATGGTCTTGAATCTCTGGCCGACTTTTACGATCCCGGTGTAGTAAAGGGTAGCCATTACAGCGATGATGAGAAGTGTCAGGACAAGAGCCTCAACAACGATACCTGTATACTGGCCGGCATAGAGATAAGAGGTTATCGCTATCGCATAGCCCATACCGAGGCAATAGATACTGCCTGTAACGGGGATAGTCTTGATTGCGAAGGCTGCGATAAGTCCGGCTACCAGAGTAACTATCCATGCGCCTACAAGGATGCTCATCTCGTTGGAGTAGATCTGATATCCCAGCTCGGCGTTGATGACGCTGGCTACGGTGTAGCCCTCTCTGCCGAAGTAGCTGTGCATATAGAAGAATGCGCCGACTCCCAGCAGTACCAATGCCAGGAAATAGCCGATCTTCATGAAGACTCCTGTATAGCTTGCGGTCTCCTGGCTGGAGTAGGAGTCAGCGAAGCTGTTGACTCTGGAGATCGCAGGGTTGGTAAAGGAGCTGCGTCTTTGATTGTTTAGTGCCATTTTCATGCCTCCTTGAAATATTCGGTTTTATGACCGTATAATATTATTAATTATACCCGGTTTTTAGCGGAATGTCAAGTGCTGCCCGGATCATTCTTTCCGGCTCTTGTTTTCAGCTTTGAATTCCCGGCAGAGGTCGGTGAGAGGGCAGCTTTCGCAGCGCTTGCCCCTCGCCTTGCAGACATCTCTTCCGAAGAGCACCAGCCTGTGGCAGAGGTCAGATGAGCGCTCCGGCGGAACGATCTTCCTGAGATCAGCCTCGACCTTAGCCGGCTCCTTGTTCTTTGTCAGCCCCAACCTTCCGGCGATACGGATGCAGTGGGTATCGGTAACGACAGCGGGCTTATGGAATACGTCGCCCATGATAAGATTGGCGGTCTTGCGGCCTATCCCGGGGAGGGTTATGAGCTCCTCGATGCTGCCGGGGATGCTGCCGCCGAAGCGCTCTTCGATCTCCCGGCACATTCCGACTATCGACTCTGCCTTGGTCTTATAAAGTCCGCAGGGCTTGATTATCTCTGCGACATCATCTGGATCTGCCCCCGCAAAGTCGCTGATGCTTTTATATTTTTCAAATAGTATCGGGGTCACAAGATTTACTCTCTCGTCGGTGCACTGCGCAGAGAGCCTCCCGGCGATCATCAGTTCGTGGGGCTGCGACCAGTTCAGCGAGCATATTGCGTCAGGGTAGCGTTCCTCCAGCCTGTCGCAGAGGGCGGCTGCCTTTTCTTTAAGTGTCACTGAAAGACCTCCTTTCAATCCGGGTATTCATACTCAAACGAGGCGTTCCCGCTCTTGATATCCAGCAGGACTTCGCCGTCTCTGACCAGCTTATACCTTGCCCTGCACGAAGCGCTCTCGTGGATAGTTCTCTCCATTGATCCCAGGACAGGTGCAGCCAGCGGCCTTGCGTGCTTTTCGATGAGCTGGGCTGTGAGGGTAGTCTTCCCCTGACGGACCGTGATCTTTCCGCCCTTTATCCCGACAGGCCGCGCACCAAGATAGGTAGCTATCCTGTGCTCGGTCTCTCCGAGCATCACAACTCCGATTATCCCCGTAAAGCTGACCGGGCCTATAGGAATGTCAGCGACACTCAGCATCACCGAGCCGCCCTCAAAGCAGCACTGTGTCCAACTGTATACCTTCGGGAAAGAGCGGCCCCTGTCTCCTTCTATATAGCCGACTCCGTTTCTGAACTCATACCGTTCTCCGTTTATGGTTATGCAGCCGTCTACCCTGTGCTTCATACTGACAACCGTATGGCGGCATTCCATAAACGGAACAGCGCAGAAAGGCCCCATAATGTCATACCTTATAGGTGTGAAGCTGCCGAATCTCAGCCTGCCGCTTACCTTTAGCCCCTCCCGGTCGATATTGAGTTCCATGCCCCTCTCAGTGAATTTATTATCTCCCAGCCGAAGCCTGAAGCCTTTTCTGGTCTTATGGTAAGCTCCCGCCGGATAGGATGCGCTCCATACTCCGTCGTCGCTGATAAGCTGGACAGAGCAGCTCTCTTTGCCTTTGGAGCGGTGATAAGCTGCGATGACAGCAAGGGCCTTTTCTCCGCTCTGCGCTTTAAAATAGTATCCTCCGAAGTCGTCCTTCATGGATGCGCCTCCTTTATCCCTTATTGATATTATGATACTACAAGACCGCCCGGATGTCAATGATCTGCATTTAATGATTAGTTAATAAATCCCGTGTTATACTTTAGACACAGTAAAGAAGACACAGAGATCATCAGGAGGGAAGAATATGTTTTTTCACATTCTGAAAAAGGACATGAAGCGGAAAAAGACGATGAATGTCATCGTGCTGCTCTTTATAATCCTTTCGTCGATGTTCGCATCGTCCAGTGTAAACAATATCGTAACTGTTCTCGGAGGCGTCGAGTATTTTATGGATAAGTCCGGCATCGCGGATGTCGATTACTTTTATCTGACCGCCGAGAAAGGTTCAGGCGATACGTTGACAGCGAAGCTGGAAGCCGAGCCTTCCGTGACCGGCTTCACAAAGGAAACGGTTATCTTCAACTATGCCGCTAATATAACCCTCGACGGCAAAAAGGTCATGGAATACACCAACTCTTCTATGATCCAGAGAGTCGGTGAAGCAGATGTCAAATACTTCGATAAGGACAACAAAGTCATTGAGAGCGTTCCCGAAGGATGTGTCTATATCACCGGCGGACAGCCTGTGAATTCCGGACTGAAAGAGGGAGATATGCTGGATATCAGAGCCGGAGAGCATACGGTAAGGCTCAAGTATATCGGATACGGCAAGGACGCAATGCTGGGTTCCAACTTTACCAACAATCCCAGGCTGTTGGTCAGCGACAAGACCTTTGAGGAGTTCCTTGCGGACGAGAGCACACGGAATTATGTCGGCGGTGTCTACTATGTAAAGACCAGCGACAGAAAGGCCCTTTCGGAAGCGGTGTCGGAAGACGTATCCATAACCTTCGATGCCGATGGAAGTGTCATCCGTATGACCTATATAATGGAGGTGCTTGTCGCTGCAATGCTGCTGATCGTTTCGGTGATCCTGCTGCTTGTAGCCTTTGTAGTGCTCCGCTTTACCATAGGCTTTACAATAGCCGAAGAGTTCAGAGAGATCGGCGTCATGAAAGCGATAGGCATCAAAAACCGCTATATCAGAACTCTCTATCTTGTAAAATATCTGGGCATGGCGATAGTCGGAGCCGTGGCGGGTTACTTCATCGGTATCCCCTTCGGAAGGATGATGCTCAGTTCGGCTGAACAGTCAATGGTGCTCGGCAACGACAGCTCGGTGCTCATCGGCGCTCTGGCAGCCCTCGCAGTAGTTGTCATAATCCTGCTCTTCTGCTATAGCTGCACAAAGAAGATCAGAAAGCTCTCCCCGATAGATGCCGTAAGGAACGGCCAGACAGGAGAGCGCTTCCGCAAGCACAGCTTTATGAAGCTCGGAAAGAGCAGGCTTGGAACAAACGGCTTTCTCTCTGCCAACGATGTAGTCTCCCAGCCAAAGCAGTATGGGATCATTACTCTTATCTTTACTCTCTGTCTGCTCCTGGTAATGATCCTTGCCAACACAGCCAATACTCTTGCCAGCGATAAGCTGCTCTTTACCCTCGGTGTCACCAAGAGCGATATCTATTACAATACAGTCCAGAGGTTTATGGATATTAACAGTGCCAAGACGGATTACCGGGAATATATAGAGGAATGTGAAAAGAAGCTGGCCGATGCCGGCATTCCCGGAAAGATCAAAAGCGAGACGATCTTCAAGGTGCCTATGGAATACGGCGGTATGAGGCAGAACGTCACAATGCTCTGGTGCCCTGATACCGATACCTCGGAATACGTTTACGAGCGCGGTACACCTCCGCAGAACGTTTACGAATTTGCGACAACATCTCAGATCTGTGAGGAATTCGGATTTGATATCGGCGATAAGGTCGAGCTGACCATCAACGGAAAGAAAGAAGAATATCTGCTGACCGCAGTTTTCCAGAGCATGAACCAGCTTGGCAAGGTAGGCCGGCTGCATCAGGATGTCCCGATGGAATTCAAGAATGCCTCTCTCGGATTTGCCTTCCAGATAAATTTTGACGACCATCCCGATAAAAATACCATCGAGGAGCGCAAGGAGAAGGTCAAGGAGCTTCTTGAGGTCGATAAGGTGATGAACATAACCGAATTCGTTGACGATTGCGTCAATTCCGCTTCGGCCATTACAGCCGTCAAGAACCTTATGCTGATCGTTACGTTGCTGATAATCATAATGATCGCAGTCCTTATGGAGCGTTCCTTCATAACCAAGGAGAAGTCTGAGATCGCTCTGATGAAGGCACTTGGCTTTAAGGATAAGCAGATCATCATGCACCACACTCTCCGCTTTGTAATCGTCGGAGCCCTGGCAGGGATCTTCTCCGCAGCCCTCTGTATGCCGCTGACTAAGCTGGCCATAGACCCGATCTTCGGTATAATGGGAGCCACTGAAGGCGTATCCTACGAGATAGTCCCGCTGGAGATCTTCCTGATCTATCCTGCGATCATCCTCGCAGCTATTATCCTGGCCGCCTTCTTCACCTCCTTCCTTACAAAGAAGGTAAAGGCCTCGGATACAGCAAACATTGAATGATATAATCCCGGAGAAAGTACTGAACGTTCATCATATCAGAAAAGGAGCAAGTATTATGGAAAAGATACTCGAAGTAAAGGGACTCTGCAAGACATATATCGTAAACAAGAAGCAGAACAATGTTCTCAGAAATATCGACCTGACTGTTTCCGAAGGGGAGATGGTAGGTGTAATGGGGCCCTCCGGCTCCGGCAAATCGACTTTGCTCTATACGGTTTCAGGTATGGATCAGATGACATCCGGCGAGGTTAAATTCTACGGAAAGGATATCTCCAAGCTCCCGCCGGATGAGCTGGCGGAACTCAGGCTGGATGAGATGGGCTTTATCTTCCAGCAGATGTATATGCTCAAGAACCTGACTGTCCTGGACAATATCATCCTCCCGGCAGTAAGATCCGAAAAGAATAAGGCCTCCCGCTCCGAGAAGCAGCAGAAAGGTTTGGAGCTTATGAAGATGCTGGGTATATCCGAGCTGGCGGACAACGATATCAACGAGGCCTCCGGCGGTCAGCTCCAGAGAGCCTGCATCGCCAGAAGCATGATAAATTCCCCGAAGGTCATTTTTGCAGACGAGCCCACAGGCGCCCTCAACCGTACATCCTCCGAAGAGGTAACTGACAAGCTCAATGAGCTCAACCGTATGGGCACGACAGTCGTGCTGGTAACTCACGACACCCATGTAGCGGCAAAATGCGACAGAATATTATTTATAGTTGACGGAACTATAAAAGAGGAGTATAATTTAGGTAAGTACACCGGGGCTGCAACGATGAGAGACAGAGAGCGCAAGCTCTCCGAGTGGCTCATGAATATGGGCTGGTAAGCTCCCGCCCTGTAAGGAGGCTGCCTATGATAGATGTTCTGATAGTAGAGGATAATTCCGATATACTAAGTCTGCTCTGCGATCTTCTGCGTGCAGAGGGGTATACCGTATCCTGTGCGGAAAGCGGGGAAAAGGCGCTGGAGCTGTTTGAGAAGTACGGCTCCCGCCTTATTCTGCTGGATATAATGCTCCCGGGGATCGACGGCTTCGCTGTCTGCGAGAGGATAAGGCGCCAGAGCGATGTTCCGATCTTTATCCTCAGCGCCAGGACAGAGAAAAACGATAAGCTCAACGGCCTCATTACAGGAGCCGACGACTATATCGAGAAGCCTTATGATATTGACCTGCTGACAGCAAAGATCGCAGGCGTTTTCAAGCGCAGATATTCTCTGGACGAATTCAAGTGCGGAGACCTGGTGCTGAACCGCTCCGAAAGGACAGTTTCACTCGCCGGCAAGCCACTTGATATGACCGCCAAGGAGTTCGAGCTCCTCCTGCTCCTCTGCGAGAACCAGGGAAAGACTCTGACCAAGGAATATCTCTTCTCCTATATCTGGGGGAGCGATTCCGAGACTGAGCTTCAGACGGTAACTGTCCATATCAAGCGGCTAAGGGAAAAAATAGAGCGCGACCCGAAGTCCCCCGAGCATATACAGACAGTCTGGGGAGTGGGGTATAAGTTCGTATGAGCAGATATAACAGACTGATCCTGATCGTTATCCTGATCTTTGCCGCAGCTTTCTTAGCCGGGAACCTGCTCCTGCCTGTCCGCGCAGACCGCGATGAAGAAGGCTTGCGGAAGGTGGAGATCGAGAGAGTCACCAGAGCTCTGCTGGCAGGCAGTGAGCCGGACATTTCTTCCTCCGAGTATATCTCCGCGATCTCTCCCGACGATGGCTCGGACGGCTTTGTAAACAGCGGGAAAGATATTGTGCTCATACGCGCAGGAGGAAAGCTCTATCGGCTGGAGCTGCGGGGGTCGGATACCGTTTTCCGTAAAACGAGAGTGATATTCAATGCCTTTCTGGCGGCGGCAGCTATCCTTTCTCTGGCGATAATGATCTATATCCGCCAGAGGATCATCAAGCCCTTCAACCGGGTCAGCGAACTGCCCTATGAGCTCAGCCGAGGGAATCTGACAGTCCCGGTCGATGAATCCGGCGGAAAATATTTCGGCAGATTTATCTGGGGAACAGATATGCTGCGCGAGAAGCTGGAAGATCAGAAAGCCCGTGAGCTGGCCTTCCAGCGCGATAAGCAGACACTCCTGCTATCTGTCTCCCACGATATCAAGACGCCCCTCTCGGCTATAAAGCTCTCCGCTAAGGCTCTCTCCAAGGGGATCTATACCGATAAGGAAAAGCTCTCGCAGGTCTACGAGAACATCGGCCATAACGCCGACGAGATCGAGCAGTATGTCAAGCGCATAACCGACACCGCCAGCGACGATTTCCTCAGCCTGGATGTAAACATCGGGGAGATATACTTATCTGAGCTGGTGGAGAGAGTAAGGCGCTACTACACCCCGAAGCTGGAGCTTATCCATACCGGGTTCATCATCGGAGATTTTTCTGACTGCCTGATAAAATGCGATGTTGACCGCGCCGAAGAGGTGATGCAGAACATCATCGAGAACGCTGTTAAATACGGCGACGGAAAAGAGATAAAGCTCTCCTTCTCCGAAGAAGAGGATTGCCGCCTCATTACCGTCTCCAATTCAGGGACACCTGTTTCGGATGACGAGCTGATACATATCTTTGACAGCTTCAAGCGGGGGTCAAACTCGGCAGGCAAGCCCGGCAGCGGCCTTGGGCTCTATATCTGCCGCAGGCTCATGGCCTCTATGGACGGAGACATATTTGCCCGTACGGACAGCGGACAGATGCAGATAACGGCAGTATTCCGAAAAGTATAAGCAAATTCGCCCCGCTGAACCGTCAGCGGGGCGAATTTGTTAATGTTATTTCAGCGAATTCAGCAGGCCGTTGGAGTTGATGATATTTATCAGGAACTCCGGGAATGACTGCCCCTGATATTTCTCACCTTTGGTGATGTTCTCAATGACTCCGGTGTCGAAGTCGATGGAGATCTCGTCGCCTGCTTCGATCTTTTCGGCAGCTTCGTCACATTCGATTATCGGGAGCCCGATGTTGATAGCGTTGCGGTAGAAGATACGAGCAAAGCTCTTTGCGATGACACAGCTTATTCCGCTGGCCTTGATCGAAGCCGGAGCGTGCTCTCTCGAAGAGCCGCAGCCGAAATTGGCCTTTGCGACCATTATGTCTCCCTTTTTGACCCGGGATGCAAATTCTGTGTCTATGTCCTCCATGCAGTGCTTTGCCAGCTCCTGCATATCTGCTGTGTTCAAATATCTTGCGGGGATGATAACATCGGTATCGACATTGTCTCCGTACTTATGTGCTGTGCCCTGTGCTTTCATATCGGGATGATCCTTTCTTTACTTATTGACATAATCCGAGGCGCCAAATACGTTCTCGCCGTTTGCCTGACGGTTGAGCTCATCATAGATCTGCTCCATATAAGCTCCGTCGATCTTTTCCTTATTTCTTGTGATGTAGTAGCAGATCTTGGCCTTTCCGAAAAGGCCTGTCTTTACCAGCTTAACGACTGACTTGCCGTTTACACTGGTGTTTTCAAAGGCGTTCAGTCCCTTTTTGTCTATAACGGACTGTATCATGTCGACTGTAAATCCGTTAGTGCCTTTAAGCTCGGCAATAATGTCGTCGGCCTTTGCCTCCTTCTGTGAGTCATTGAGCGAATGACCGTATTTCTTGGTTATGATACTGAGCAGAGTGTCCCAGAACAATACTCTTAAAAAGTCCTTCACGGCTACAGCCTCCTTTCGTTGCTGAGTTTTGTATTATCGGATATCAGAAACGGCGCAGTTCGTGTAAGAAACAGCCCGGCTTGTCTGATATCCTGAGAGAGTCTTCTCTAAAGCGCCCCGGCAGACTGGAATGGATGTGTATCCGTGCCGCAGGATCGCTTTAAGAGCCAAGAACATTTTGTTGCTGATCTGTCTCATTCCTCGCTGTCGTTCTTATGCCTGTCCCAGAAAATGAACCCCAGAAGGAAAACATAGATACAAACAGTAAAAAAGAATGTGAATGCCAGCAGATCGGTAGGTACTTAGATCTTATTTTTCGTAATAGAGCTTCCCGTTATAATAATTCACTCGGCTGAGAGATCCTGCCCGTTATCGCAGAGGCCGCTGCCACATAGGGCGAAGCGAGATATACCTCAGACTCGGGATGACCCATTCTGCCGACAAAGTTTCTGTTGGTTGTCGCCACGGCTCTTTCGCCCTTGGCCAGTATGCCCATGTGCCCGCCGAGGCAGGGGCCGCAGGTCGGTGTTGAAACTGCGCAGCCTGCGTTGATGAATATCTCCAGCAGGCCTTCCTTCAAAGCGGTCATATAAACCTTCTGAGTCGCCGGGATCACGATGCAGCGAACGTTCTCGGCGATATGTCTGCCCTTGAGTATCTCCGCCGCAGCTCTCATATCTTCGATCCTGCCGTTGGTGCAGGAGCCGATGACTACCTGATCTATAACTACCTCTCCGATCTCGTCGAAGGTCTTTGCATTCTCCGGCAGATGCGGGAAAGCGACAGTAGGCTTTATCTGCGAGAGGTCGATGTCGTAAACTGCGTCGTATTCAGCGTCCGGGTCGGCCTCATAGATCTTGTATTCTTTGGTCACCTTATCCTTGATGTAATCAAGAGTTACCTCGTCTACGGCGAAGATGCCGTTCTTTGCTCCGGCCTCGATAGCCATGTTCGCCATACAGAGCCTGTCTTCCATAGTCAGATTCCTGAGGCCGTCTCCGGAGAATTCCATGCTCTTGTAGAGGGCGCCGTCAACTCCGATCATCCCGATGATATGCAGGATGACATCTTTTGCGGCGGAGTATCTTGGCAGCTTTCCGGTGATGTTGAACTTAATAGCCGAGGGGACTCTGAACCAGTCCTTACCCTTTGCCATTCCGGCGCACATATCCGTTGACCCGACGCCTGTGGAGAAAGCTCCGAGAGCGCCGTAGGTGCAGGTGTGGCTGTCTGCTCCGATGACACAGTCTCCGGGGGCGACGAGGCCTTTTTCGGGGAGCAGAGCGTGCTCTATTCCCATATCGCCTACATCAAAGTAATTCTTTACTCCGTACTGCTTTGCAAAATCCCGGCATTGCTTGCACTGTGCGGCGGCCTTGATATCTTTGTTGGGTGTAAAGTGATCCATTACCATAGTCACCTTATCCCGGCTGAATATCGAGTCGAAGCCGGCCTTGTTGAACTCGTTGATCGCTACCGGTGTAGTAACATCATTCCCGAGGACAAGATCGAGATCAGCCATGATGAGCTGCCCCGGCTTGACTTCGTCAAGGCCTGCGTGTGCAGCAAGGATCTTCTGTGTCATTGTCATTCCCATATTGAAAACTCCTTAAAAAGATTATATCATACCACAGATATTATAGCATATTGAACAATATTTGTAAAGGGCTAAATGGAAAAAACATATATTTTAATAATAAATATATCCCCGAAATCGTTTGCTTCATCATTTTTTTAGAAAATATCACAATTTTGTTATGCGATCTGTCCCCCGGGATCTGTCTCCGTAAGGCTCCCGGAGAAAAAAAAGCGGAGAGCATAAGCTCTCCGCCCCGACACATCGGTCAGTTACAGCCGCAGTTGTTATTGCAGCCGCATCCGCAGCCGAAGCCGCAGTTGTCGTTGCATCCGCAGCCGCAGCCGCCGAAAGCTACAACGATGAGGATGAGGATAAGGATCCACCAATAACCGTTATTCATGCTGAATACTCCTTTTCGGAAGATTTAAGGTGCGCCTTGCGCTGCCTTATATTACAGGATATGCCGGAGGAGAAGGATGTGACACTTATTCTCCCGATGCGATATTTGTGCAAATTTACAGCAGGTCCGCAGGTCAAGGACGGGTATCCTTCCGAATAGGATTATAAAGGCAACACCGCACGACCCCTGTGCATCAGATGCGTTAGCCGCGGGTCATGCGGTGTTGCCTTAAGACAGCGCAAAGCGGGCTTTGATTAAATCTCAGCTTTGTGTCAATGCTTAGAGAGTATGGGATTCTACATTCCGGAGGGAGGAGCATATATGAACGACAGGAGCATCGAGACGGACGGTATGACCAAAAAGGCGCGGAGAGCGCTTAGCTGCGCAAGGGCTTCGGCAGGGAGGACCTGCAGCGGAAGCGTAGGGACAGAGCATCTGCTCTGCGGGCTTTTGGAAGAGGGCAGCGGTGCCGCCTATACTATCCTGACCGATAACGGCCTGAGCCTGGCCGAAGCCGAAGAGCTCATCGCTGCGGGAAACAGCAGAAAAGCGCAGAGCTCGCTGATACCCGAGCTCTCTGCGGAGGTAAGAGGGATACTGCGGAGCGCTTCATCCGTCGCAAGGAATGCCGGTTCTCCGCTGGTCGGGACAGAGCATATCCTGACGGCTATCCTCCGGGAGACCGATTGCAGGGCTGTCTCGCTGATACGTGAACTGGGGTGCAGCCTCAGCGCAGTTTATGCTCAGTGTCTTGTGTGCGGGGGCTGCCCCTCCGAGCAGGCAGCTCCCCGGCTGAAGCAGCTTGAAAAATACGGCAGAGAACTGACTCTCAGCTCTGTCAGCGCCGGATTTGACCCTGTCATCGGTCGGGAGGCGGAGATCGAGCGCATCGAGCAGATACTCTGCCGCAGGAACAAGAACAATCCCTGCCTTACCGGAGATGCCGGGGTAGGCAAGACAGCGATAGTCGAGGGGCTGGCTGCAAGGATAGCTTCGGGAAAGGTGCCTGAAAAGCTCCGCGGCAAGCGCATCTTCGCACTTGACCTTACTCTCCTTCTGGCGGGAGCGAAATACCGGGGGGATTTTGAGGAGCGGTTAAAGGCTTGCCTCGATGAGGCGGGATCCTCCGGGAATGTTATCCTCTTTATAGACGAGTTGCATAATATCATGGGGGCAGGAGCCGCTGAGGGAGCTATTGATGCCGCAAATATCCTGAAGCCACAGCTTGCCCGGGGAGAGATCAGGCTTATCGGCGCCACTACCTCTGATGAATACCGCAGGACTATAGAAAAGGACAGCGCTATGGACAGGCGATTTCAGAGAGTAGCCGTTTCTGAGCCGGATTGCGAAAGGACATTATCCATCCTGAAGGGGCTCCGCTCCCGATATGAACAGTTCCACGGTGTCTCGGTCAGCGACGAAGCACTGCGGCAGATCGTCGCGCTGGCGCAGCGATATATCCCGGAGCGTCATTTCCCGGATAAGGCAATAGACATCCTGGACGAAGCCTGCGCCTGCCAGCGTCTGGAAAGCGAGCGCGGCCGCAGTCCCTCGCGGCTCAACGAGGCCTTTGAGGGCTATGTTTCCGGGAAGATCGGCAGAGAGGAGTATATCTCAGCCGTAACTAAGGAGCAGACTAAGCCGCTGCCGAAGCTCTCGGCAGCGACCTGCTCTGCCGTAGTCTCCAGGCTGACGGGGATAGAATGCGGAGAGCTGTCTCTTTCCGAGGCTGAAAGGCTTCGGAGCCTTGGGGATGTCCTTTCGGCGGAGGTCATCGGGCAGGAGGATGCTGTCAGCAGGCTGTGCGATGCGATGATACGCTGCCGTTCCGGCCTCCGGGACGGGAAAAGACCTATAGGCAGCTTTCTCTTCATCGGGCCCAGCGGTGTCGGCAAGAGCAAGCTGGCAAAAGCGCTGGGTAAAGCCCTTTTCGGCAGCGAGGATGCTGTCATAAGGCTGGATATGTCGGAGTATTCCGAGAGACACAGCATCTCAAAGCTGATCGGCCCTCCTCCGGGCTATGTTGGCTTCGGAGAGGGCGGCCTGCTGACAGAGCCTGTCCGGAGGCGGCCTTACAGCATCGTCCTGTTGGACGAGATCGAAAAGGCTGACAGGAGCATCTTCGAGCTGCTGCTGCAAATGACCGAGGAGGGGAGCCTTACCGACAGCGAGGGAAGAAAGGTCTCTTTTTCCGATACGATCATAATAATGACCTCCAATGCCGGGATGCGGGAAATATCCGAGAGCCGGGCTATGGGCTTCGGGCAGGGGAGACCCGGCGGAGAAGCACTTTCCGGGGCCTGCGAGAAAGCCGCTGCAAAGCTCTTCTCTCCTGAGCTGCTGGGCAGACTGGATGCGGTCATACCCTTTAAAAAGCTGGAAGAGCCCGAGCTGACCCGTATAGCCGAGCAGGAGCTTTCCTCTCTGGCGGAAAGGGTTCGCTCTCTCGGCTGCGAGCTTAGCTGGCAGAGAGAGGCCGCCGCATTGATAGCTGCACAGTCGGTGGGGAAAAGCTCCGGAGCCAGAGAGGTGCGGAGGCTGATAACTTCTAAGCTGGAGACCTCGCTCTCCAGACTTTTGCTGGGGGGTGAGGTGAAGCAATTGTGTGTAAGATGCCGGGATAAGGAAATAGAAGTTACAAAAGAAGACGGCGTTCACACATTGTTTACAAACTAATTAGGAATAATATTCAAAAAGCTGTTGTGCAATCGCAACTGTTTGTGATATAATGTATATACCAATAAGTTGGAGGGACTGCACAATGGCACAGAACAATAGTTATATATTGATGACCGATTCGACCTGCGATCTGCCCCAGGAGCTTTATAAGCAAATGGGAGTTAAAGTACTGAAGCTGACTTTTGAGCTGGACGGTCAGAGCTATGCCGACGGAGATATGGATTCTCATGAATTCTATGAGAAGATGCGGCATGATTCCTCCACAAAGACATCTCAGGTCGCTCCCTCGGATTGCGAGAAGGCTTTTGAAGCTATCCTTAAAACCGGCACCGATATCCTCTATCTCGCCTTTTCCTCGGGCCTCAGCGGCACATATAACAGCGCCTGCATCGCCAGAGATACCCTGAAGGAAAGATATCCCGAGAGAAAGATCATCGTCATCGACAGCCTTTGCGCCTCGACCGGAGAGGGGCTGCTGCTCTACAAGGCCTGGGAGAAAAAATGCGAAGGGCTATCTATGACAGAACTGGAGGATTGGCTGGAAAACAATAAGCTGCATCTCTGCCATATGTTCACAGTTGACGATCTTAAATATCTGCACCGCGGAGGCCGTATCTCAAAGGCTACGGCTGTCGCCGGAGCGATACTCGGTATAAAGCCCATCCTCCATGTTGACAATGATGGCAGGCTCGTCGCTATCGGCAAGGTGCGCGGCAGAAAGCAGAGCCTCAATAAACTTGTCGAAGCTCTTGATGAAAGGATAAAGGGCTATGACAATACTGTTATCGGTATCTGCCACGGAGATTGCAGGGAAGATGCGGAGTATGTTGCTGATCTCGCCCGCCAGAAGCTGGGGCAGCAGGTCAAGATCATAACCTCCTATACCGGCACTGTCATAGGCGCACATTCCGGCCCCGGAACGCTTGCATTCTTCTTTATGGGCGAAAAAAGATGATAAAAGCTGTAAAAGGCTGATAATAAAACGGTATCTTCCCCGCAGGGCAGATACCGTTGATTTTTTTATGCTTTTAATGTCATCGCCCGTGCCGCTGTCTCTTCAAGGAAGAGCATATCGCTCTGCTTGCCGGAGGAGACTGTTTTCAGCCGGATATCTGCCTCAGCAAACACTGAGATAACTCCTCTTATCCTTTCAGCCGGGATGTTCTGACATTCATTAAAGGCGTTTTTAATAGCGAACTCACGGTTTTTCGGGTATTTCATATCCTCGGTACAGGCGGCGAGGCTCCGTCCGGAGGATATGGCGAGCCTTGCGCGGTAAAGATCGTTGAGAGAAAAAGCTATTGCTCCGATGATCTCGATAGGCTCATAATTCTGATCCGAAAGCTCCCGTATCCGTTTAAACACAAAATCCGATCTTCTCCTCAGGATGTTTATGGCCAGCGAGAAGCCGTCAGACTCGACTTTCCGAATACACAGGGCGTCGATATCGGAGCGGGTGATCTGTCTGCCGGGGGCGTAGGAAGTGAGCTTCTGGATCTCCTGCCTTATGGATGCTGTGTCGCAGAGGCAGAATTCCGCCAGATATTCGGCATCGCTGCGGGAGATCGAGCATTTCTCCTTTTCAAAAGCTGAGGATATGTCCTTTGCAAGGTCTGAGGCTCTTTTGAAAGCGAACTCGCAGCAGGCGCCATGCTTTGCGCAGAAATCCGCGAAGCGCTTGTTCTTGTCGGTAAGGCTGCGTTTGTTTTTGTAGAGATTCTCCCCGGTGGAATAGATGACTACACTGGTGGTGTCCGGCAGGTCACCGAGTATCCGCCGGAGGTCGTCGCCGTCGGACTTGCCGAGCGAGTCCATATTCAGATCGTTTATGGTTATGACTACCCGCTGGGCGAACATGGGCAGAGCCTCGCAGGCATCAGCCAGGGAGGGAATGTCCAACTGCTTGCCGTCGAAGCGGTGGAGGTTCATCGTCCGGGCTTCCTTGGGGCAGAGCCTGGCTAAGAGAGGCTTTACAAAGCTCTCCAGTGCGCCGGTGTCCTGGCCGTAGAGATAGTAGAGCCTGTCAGGCTCTCCGGCTCTGACTTTTTTTGATATATCCGAAGCTGTAAGCTGAGGCACAGAGCTTGTCTCCTTTCTGTTATCTTGTCGCCGGCTCCAGGAGAGTCAGCGATCTTTTATCGGCATCCAGCCTGCATCTGAGACCCATAGGCAGTACCCCGATGGGGTTCGCGTGCCCGATATTGACATTGTAAAGGATAGGCAGATCCGGCCTGTGGGCTTCCTTCCCGACGACAGTCCTGAGCACTTCCTTATACGGCTCATACTTGCTCCTGCGGGCGGGCTTGCCGAATATGATCCCCTTTACGGCATCGAAGAGCCCCTGGGCCGCCAGATTGCGGAGGATCCATTTGAGACAGTCTGGGCTCATGTCGTCCTCGCTGGTCTCCAGGAACATCAGCTTTCCCTCCCATTCCTTTCGGGAAGGCCAAAGCTCTGTTCCTGCCAGCATTATTATAAGATCGACACAGCCTCCCAGCAGTTTCCCCTCGGCGGCACCAGAGCCCTGTATGATCTCATAGCCGATCTCTTCGGGGTGATAGGGCTTGGGGATATGGCTGTTGGCCTCCGACCAGAGTACCTGATCGTCCTCATCGTCGCACCAGTAAGGCGCAGAGGGGATATCAAGAACCGGCTGGGGGTCGAAGAGGGTCTTGCGTATCATGTTGTCTGTATAGTCGTTGATCTTTACATACTCTGCAAAGTTGGTCATTATGCTGGCACCGTAGTAAGACACCAGCCCGGCCTTATACATCATAAAATGGTTGGCAGTGGTGTCGGAGAACCCGGTAAAGATCTTGGGGTTGTCTCTGAGAACGTCAAGATCGACATAGGGCAGCAGCCTTATGGTATCATCGCCGCCGATTGCCGAGAACACAGCTTTTATGCTCTTGTCTCTGAAAGCCTGCATAAGGTCATCGGCGCGGGCTTCCGGGTGGTCGTTAAGGTATTCCACGCCTTTGAGGGCGTTGGGCATAACAACGACATTCAGGCCGAAGTCCTCTGTAAGCCTTTTCTTTGCGATGTCGAGCTTATGCAGAGCCCATTTTTCTCCGAGTATACCCGATGACAGGCTCACTATCGCGGCAGTATCGCCTTTTCGTAAATGCTCAGGCTTTATCATTCTTTTCCTCCTCCGATCATCCGTTATTATCGGTCAGTTTTCAATTACTATCTCTGCTTTCCCGCCCAGATCCTTCGGGTAGATATACCCCTCTCCGACGATCTCGGCGCGGTCCTTTGTCAGACGGATGAGCTTGTCTCCTGCCGAGAGTTCGTAGCCGTCTTCAGTTCTGGCAGCCCTGAAACTGCCGCTCAGCTCTGCCGAGTATCCGTTCAGAAATGGCTCGCTGTAATATCCGAAGCCTGTGCGGAGCTCTTCAAAGGCAGGAAAGAGTTGTGTCTTGTAATCAGAGGCGCCCAGATCGCCGGAAACAAAGGCTGTCCGGCAGCGGAAGATGCCGCTGTAACTGAGCTCCTGCTGGACTCCGTATATATACCCGCCTTTGGCGCTGATGTCGAAAAGAGAGCAGCTCCCGCCGTATTCAGCCAGAGCGCACATACTTCTGCCGTCCGAGAATAGGACGACCTTTATCCTGTCCGAAAGTGAATTGGAGACAGACTGCACAGCCCAGAGGCAGACAGCCACTGCTGCAAAAGCCGAGCAGAACACTCTTATTCTCCCGCCCCGCAGCGTATAGATCAGCGCCCCGATAAGTACGGCCGAGCCGATGAGTATGGCGATCTTATACTTGCAGCCGACAGCGGCTCCGGGCAGGGAGGCAAAGAGATCGGCAGCTTTCATAGCGGCGCGGATCAGCAGGTCTGCCAGCCGGAGTATGATCTGTGCGGGGAGCGTTGTCCCACCCATCAGCAGAGCGATGGGTATCAGTGCCACGGCAGCGGTGCAGAGGGGGACTATTATCAGATTCGACACCGGGGCGATGACAGAGACCTCGGTAAACATCACAGCGAAGAGCGGCATCATCACAGCCAGCATGATCTCGGTCTGTATGACCGGCCGGAGTATCGCTGAAAAACGGGTCTTCGGCAGGCGGTCTATCAGGGCGGGAGCCACAGCTCCGATGGCGAAGCAGCAGCCGAAGGAGCAGATAAATGAGGCGGTAGTGCAGACCAGCGGGTCTATCCCGCACATTACTATCGCGCAGATGCCCAGCGAGCTCAGGACATCTGTCCTTCTGCCGAAAAATGTCGAGCAGAACACCAGCGAAGCCATTATACCGGCTCGCACCAGCGAGGGCGAGAAGCCGCCGAAGGCCATATAGAGCAGTATCACAGCTTCGAGCGCTATGGCCCGCTTGCGCCTTGAATGGATAACTGTCCCGAAAATTGTACTGAAAACTGCTGCTAGGACAGCGAGATGCGTACCGCTGAGAGCGAAGATATGCCCGACTCCTGCGCGGTAGAGCCTGGTCTTTTCGGCATCTCCCAGCTCCGATCTATCCCCGCAGATCATCGCCTGCGCAAATCCGGCGGAGCTGTCCGACATCCCGGAGGAAATGCTCCCGGCAGAATAGTCTCTGAGGGCGTTTATCCAGCGCTTTACCACACTGCCGCTCTCACCGAGGCTCTCGGCGGTATCGGCGCTGCCCTGAAGGTAGATCCCCTTCGGAGAGTAATAGGTCCAGCCGGGAAAGGCAGGGGTGTCTTCCAGCTTTGAGACTTTGCCTGTTATTCTTACTTTTTCGTAGGGCTCGAAGAGCCTGTCAGTAAAGAAGCAGACCTTGACGCTTCTGCCATCCGCCTCGCCGTCAACGGTTACGAGGGCTCTGTCGCTGCCGAGAGCTTTTACCTCCGAGGCGTATCCCTCCACAGTCACAGTCCTGCCGGAGAGCTCAAGAGCAGGAGTTATCCTGATATTCCAATACATCTGGGCAGCGAATACCGCACACAGGACGGAAATGCCCGAGGCCAGTGCATAGCTCCGGTATCTCGGAAATGCCAGCCAGAACAGTGCCGCTATCGCCGCCGGGGCGATACAAATAACGGCAAGCCGATCCCCGAAGGCGCACCGGAGCGCAGTTCCCAGCAGGAATGACAGACCGCACCAAGCGGCTTTCCGCTTCATTGGAACACCTCCTTCGGGCATCAGGCTTGCCGCCCTGAGTCATCCGGAAATCAGCCCGCAGGCCAGCCGAAAGGCCTTCCTGCCAGCAGATGGAAGTGGATGTGGAATACGCTCTGACCGGCGCTCTCTCCGCAGTTGGTGACTACCCTGAAGCCGTCTTTTAAGTCCAGTTCTTTGGACAGCTTTGCGATGACCTCATAAATGTGTGCGATAACTGCGCTGTTATCGGGCGTAACTTCGTCCAGCTTGGAAATATGCTCCTTGGGAATGACGAGGATATGCGTCGGAGCTGTTGGGTTGATGTCCTTGAAGGCATAGCAGAGCTCGTCCTCATATACCTTGTCCGAGGGGATATCTCCCTTGATGATCTTGCAGAATAAGCAGTCAGCCATTTTTCTTACCTCCGTTTGATTATGATCATAGTATTCCGATCTCCCCGTATATCTTCCTGATAAAGGGAGATTTGTATGCGATATAGCCGTCTATGTCATCGGGGAAAAGCCTTGCGCCCTCTTCCTTGATGCGGCTGTATTCCCTGACCGCCTCCGGGCTGGAACGCAGATAGTCCCTGAAAGCCAGATGACGCATCAGCTCGGCGGAATCCTCGGCGCAGACATACAGATGATGCCGCATGAAGTGTTCCTTTCCCCGGTAGTCAAAGGCTTCGCGCCCTGCGATCCCGCCGTCGCCCTCGTGAAAGTAGCCGATCCCTGCCAGCGCAGTGATGACTTCTCCGAGCAGTGAGCGGTCTTTGATAACAATGTCGATGTCTATGACAGGCTTTGCGGAGAGGCCTCGCACCGAGGTGCTTCCGACGTGTTCGATACCCGAGGCCAGCTCTCCGAGCGCCTGTTGCAGTTCTGCCTTGATGGCCTCAAAGGCTTCAGCCCAGGACTCATCATAAGGCCTTACTGTAACAGGCTTGCCCATATCATGCTCCAAGCGTTTATTATTTTACGAACTCCGCCACGATCTCGTCGATCTGATCGAGAGCTTCGTCGATCTTGAACTTATCTCCGACTCCTGCCATAGCGCTGTCGGGACGTCCGCCGCCCTTGCCGCCTGTCAGTGCAGCTACCTTTCCGGCGATCTTTCCGGCGTGTGCGCCCTTCGCAAGTGCGTCCTTTCCGCAGCCTACTGCGAAGTTGCCCTTATCGCCGTCTATTCCTGCAAGAACTACGATGAGGTCGTCATGTGCAGCCTTCATCTCGTCTGCCATTTTTCTGAGGACATCAGCCTTGATATTACGCAGCATAGCGCCTGCGACCTTGACACCGTTCACATCCTTCGCAGCGCTCAATATAGTCTTGGAGCGCATATTTGCGATCTCCGACTGGAGGGCATCCCGCTCCTTCTCAAGAGCCTTGACCTCCTGCATGACCTGTTTGCAGCGGTTTACGAGCTCAACAGGGTTAGTTGCTTTCAGAGCGGATGCGGCTTCGATTATCATCTCGCGGTTCTGCTCGATGAGCTTGAGCACATTTCTGCCCGTAACGGCCTCGATACGTCTTACTCCCGAGGCTACCGAGCTTTCGGACAGGATCCTGAACAGGCCGATGTTTGCGGTATTCTCAACGTGTGTGCCGCCGCAGAATTCGATGGATACTGCATCCTTGCCCTCGCCCATGGTAACGACACGGACGGTGGAGCCGTATTTCTCACCGAAGAGCGCCATAGCGCCGAGCTGCTTGGCTTCCTCGATAGGCATCTCCTTGACAGTTACATCCAGCGCCTGGAGGATATAGATGTTGACAAGAGCCTCGACTTTCATCTTCTGCTCGCTGCTCATTCCCTCAAAATGGCTGAAATCGAAACGCACTCTTTCAGCATCTACCAACTGACCGGCCTGATGGACATGGTCTCCCAGGACTTTTCTGAGAGCTGCCTGGAGCAGATGAGCTGCGGAGTGGTTGCGCATGATATCGCGGCGGTTTTCCTTGTCAACTGCGAAGTGTGCAGTCTGTCCGACAGCGATGCCGCCCTCGGCTATCCTGACCTTGTGAGCGAATTTTCCGGCAGTTACCTTGATGACATCCAGGACCTCAGCCTTGCCGCTCTGGGTGGTGATAAAGCCCTTGTCGCCTACCTGTCCTCCGCTCTCTGCATAGAAAGGAGTCTTTTCGGATACTATATAATAGATATTCCCGTCGCAGCCTGCGTTTTCCACAAGCTCGTCGTCGGTGGCGATATAGCCGATAGTGCTGTCGTCCTCAGTCTTATCGTAGCCTGTGAACTCGGTATGGAAGGTCTTGTCCATTTTCAGGAAGATCGTATCGTCGGCGCCCATATATTTTGAGCCGCCTCTTGCGACACGAGCCATTTCGCGCTGCTTTTCGTAGGCTGCACGGTAGCCCTCCTCGTCGCAGGAGAAGCCCTTTTCTTCAAGTATCTCGCGGGTGAGGTCAATGGGGAAGCCGTGAGTGTCGGAGAGCTTGAAGCAGCTCTCGCCGTCCAGGACGGTCTTGCCGGAGGCCTGCATCTCTGCAACATACTCGTCCAGCAGCTTCATACCCTTGTCGATGGTGTTGTTGAAGTTCTGCTCTTCGGTAGCCAGCAGCTTAACGATATAGTCATATTTCTCCTCCAGCTCGGTATACTCGCCCTTGGAGTTGTCAACTACTGTCTTGACGATATCTTTAAGGAAGGGCTTGTTGATACCCAGCAGTTTGCCGTGGCGGACAGCGCGTCTGATAAGGCGGCGCATAACATAGCCTCTGCCTTCGTTGGAGGGAAGGATCCCGTCGGAAGCCATAAAGGTAACAGAGCGGATATGGTCTGTGATGACACGGACAGACACATCCTTCTTGTGCTCTTTGCCGTATTCGACGCCTGCGATCCTGCAAACGTGATCGCGGATAGCCTTGATGGTATCAACGTCGAAGATAGAATCAACGTTCTGCATCATGGCGGCGATACGTTCAAGACCCATGCCGGTGTCGATGTTCTTCTGCTTCAGCTCGGTGTAGGTGCCGTCCTCATGGCGCTCGAACTGTGTGAACACCAGGTTCCAGAATTCCATATATCTGTCGCAGTCGCAGCCTACTGTGCAGTCCGGCTTGCCGCAGCCGTATTCCTCGCCTCGGTCGTAGTAGATCTCGGAGCAGGGGCCGCAGGGGCCGTCGATACCTGCCTCCCAGAAATTATCCTCCTTGCCCATGCGGAAGATCCTGTCCATAGGCAGGCCTTCCTGCTCGTGCCAGATCTTTTCTGCCTCGTCGTCGTCCTCATAGACAGAGACATAGAGCCTGTCCTCAGGTATTTCCAGGACTTTGGTGACATACTCCCAGGCCCAGGCGATAGCCTCCTTTTTGAAATACTCTCCGAAGCTCCAGTTGCCGAGCATCTCGAAGAAGGTGCCGTGGCGGGCGGTTATGCCGACATTCTCGATATCGCCTGTTCTGATACACTTCTGGCAGTCGCAGACTCTTACCGAGGGCGGAACGTCCTGCCCTGTGAAATACGGCTTCAGCGGCGCCATGCCTGCGTTTATCAGAAGCAGGCTGTTATCGTTCTGCGGAACAAGGGGAAAGCTCTTGATCCGCAGATGACCCTTGCTCTCAAAGAATTTGAGATAGGATTCTCTGAGTTCGTTTAGACCCATCCATTTCATTTTACATTCCTCCGGTAATAGTGAATAATTGGTTATGAACAGCAGAAGTCTGCCTGCGCTGCAACAAAAAACGCCTCGCCCCAGAGATATGGGGCGAAGCGCCAGGCTCCGTGTTACCACCCAAATTGCGAAAGCACAGGGCTCCCGCCGCTTTGACCCTTTAACGCAGGGATACGCCGCTGCTTTCACAGCGATGCTCGGGCAAGCCACCACGTCCTCCGATAAGGGCTTACACCTGCCGCCCTCTCTCTGTGCTCATCCTCCGTGGATAATTCCGTCACAGCACTTAAAATATACTACTATTATAAACCCCGTGCAGCGGTTTGTCAAGAGAAAGCGCTATCTTTTACCGACTGTTAAAAAAATCCCGGTTTTGCAATATTGTTATTGACACTTATGCTCAAAAGAGGTATAATTGTCTTACGTTTGCAGACACCGGATACGGCCCCTGCCCATAGGCGGGAGCCGGTCGGATGTACTTATAAATTGGGGGTAAACAAATGAGCGAGTTCCTGCTCTCCACCGATAAGCTCACCAAGATCTACGGAAAGCACAAAGCCGTAAATGAAGTCTCGATGCACGTCGAGCGCGGCGCTGTCTACGGATTTATAGGTAAGAACGGTGCAGGGAAGACTACATTTATGAAAATCGTCGCCGGGCTGGCCAACAAGACCTCCGGCAGCTATTCTTTGTTCGGACAGACAGGCAGGGCAGTCGATCAGGTCAAGAGCAAGCTGGGGTGCCTTATCGAGGCTCCCGGTATCTATCAGCGGCTCTCGGCCTATGATAATATGAAGACAAAATGTCTGGCGCTTGGAAAATACGACCCGGATTATATCAGAGAGCTGCTGAAGCTGGTTGGCCTCAGCGATACAGGCAAGAAGGCTGCGGGACATTTCTCTCTCGGTATGCGCCAGAGGCTTGGCATAGCCCTTGCGCTGATAGGCGAGCCGGAGATGCTTGTCCTTGATGAGCCTATAAACGGCCTGGACCCGCAGGGTATAGTCGAAGTCAGAGATATAATCCACCGGCTTTCTGTCGAGCGCGGGATAACGATACTCATCTCCAGCCATATTCTGGATGAGCTCTCGAAGATCGCCACTCATTACGGCATAATCAACAACGGCAGCCTTATAAGGGAGCTCTCTGCGGATGAGCTGGCCGCCGAGTGTGCCAGCGGAGTCGATATCACAGTCAAAGGAGCAGCGGCTTCGGCAGCAGGCGTTCTGGAAAGGATGGGTCTCTCGTTCAGTATCCTGGATGCCGACCATATCCGTGTCAACGGCCAGCCGGAGCGCAGTGCGGAGATCAATGCAGCTCTTGTGACAGGCGGCTATGCTGTCTCTGAGCTGTCTCTCCATACGGCAGCGCTGGAGGAGTATTATCTCAGCCTTACGGGAGGTGCTCAGAATGCTTGATCTGTTAAGGATGGAGCTCTTCCGTATGCGGAAAATGTGGGCTTTCTTTATCGTTCCGCTCATTTTTATAGTTTTCCTGCTGATCGAGAACATCACCACCAGCAATATTTATTCCATGTCCTCGGATGCTTTCTCTCTTGCGGAATCCAAAGGGATAGATTCAAACGACCTCGAGCAGATAGAACTCCTGGATCAGAGATTCGAGCTCCGGATCGATGCCTTTACCGAATATGCCGAGCTTGTACCCGATACGATGCACGCTCTCTTCCTTGCGATATTTACCGTCCTCTTTGCCGGAGCGGAAAGCAGCTCAGGCTTTATCAAATCCATAGGCGGGCAGGTGTCGAAGAGGTCTAAGCTCATGTTTTCCAAGCTGGCGGCGCTGGGAATATTCGAGATCGGCTTCTTTGTCCTGACCTTTGCAGTCAATGTGGTCTTTGAGCTGATCTTCTTCAAGCAGGTTCGCTTTGACGACCCCGGCAGGTTCGCAGGCTTCATGGGGATACAGCTCCTGCTGCATTTTTGCGTGATATGCTTCTGTATGATGGTGACGATAGTTACAAAAAGCAACATGGGCGGCATGATCCTGTCGCTGCTGACAGTCCTCGGCTTTTTCAATATCATCGCGGTCCTGCTGCAAAGATTCTGGATTTCGACCTTTGAGAAAAGTATCGACCTTTTACAGTTCCTTATGATGGAAAACGTATCGAAGCTGACCTACCATTCAAACGGTTACGCCGGCCATGCGCTGGCTGTCTGCGGAGTGACAGGCCTTATATCCGTTGCGCTGTGCTGCCTTTCATTCGAGAAGCGCGACATGGTCTGAGCCCGTGAATTGATCCGGCAGCGATCCAGGCAGTCATGTATCTGGAAATTAAGCGGTATATCTCTCCGCCTGCGGGCGGCGGGATATGCCGTTTTTTCATGTTTTGACCGTCAAAAGGGAGAGAAACTTCCGGATCTTTCAAAATAATTTGCAAAGAAAATTATATAAACTACTTGACAAATTATTTAAACGTGCTATAATATTATGTAGAGACAAGAGCAAAAGAAGGCAGACAGCAAAGGAGGAGACCAAATGAGCAAAGCGACAGATAAACTCCGGGAATATAAATGGGAGCTGCTGGCAGGCAGTAACGTGATAGCGCTGGTCGTTCTGATGGTGTTCAGAGCGATGTCGGTATAATGCCCTTCGGCGCTGGATAAGGAGGATGGAACGTGAAAAAGAGCGTTTACAGTATCGTTCTGGCGGACGAAGTTGTCGGAGCGATCGACGAGCTGGCGTATTCGCTGGGGACGAGCAGATCAAATCTTATAAACCAGATACTTGCCGAGAGGGTCTCGATGATGACCCCTGAGATGCGTATGAGGGATATCTTCGAGAGGATAGAGCAGCTTATGAGCGGAAGGCTTTTGCAGGTCGCCCAGAGCGGAGGCTCCGCGATGATGCTCAAAAGCCCTCTGAAGTATAAATACCGCCCGACAGTCAATTACAGCCTGGAGCTCTCCAGGAGCTTTTCCGGCAGGGTGGGGCGGCTGAGAGTCTCTCTCAGGACTCAGAGCGAGAGCCTTATCGAGCGTATCCGCGGGTTCTTCGCCCTCTGGGCAAGGCTGGAAGGGAAGTATCTCTCAAAGCTCTTTCCCCAGGGCATCCCCTGGGAGACTGCAGGAGCCAGCTTTGCCAGGGATTTCTATACCGCAAATGCCCTTTCGGACGAGCAGATCGCCGAAGCCGTCGGCGGGTATGTCAGCCTGCTGGACGAGTGCCTGAGAACATATTTTGAGAGCGACGATCCGGCTCAGGCCATAGAGAGCAAATACAAGGCATACCTTTCCAAAGGCGTGCTGATACTTTGATAGTCAGATACAGAGAGGAGAGACAGCTATGAATGTAAACAAGATGACACAGAAATCATTGGAGGCTTTGCAGGAAGCCCAGTCCCTCGCCGTAAGGAATTCCAATCAGGCGGTGGATCAGCAGCATCTTCTGCTGGCTCTGGTGCAGCAGGAGAACGGCCTTATCCCTCAGCTCATCGTCAGCCTCGGTCTCTCGGCGCAGGCCTTTGCCGATGCTGCCGACCGGGCTGTGAACAGCACTCCGAAGGTCTATTCGGGGCAGAGAGCGCAGGATCAGGTCTATATCACTTCCGAGCTCGACCGTGCTCTGGCCGAGGCCGAGCAGCAGGCTCAGAGGATGAAAGATGAATTTGTTTCCGTCGAGCATATCTTTATGGGAATGCTGGAATGTCCGAACCGGGAGACCGGAGAGATATTCCGCAGCTTCGGCATTACCAAAGACAGGTTTCTCAAAGCCCTGCAGGATGTCCGCGGGTCGGCACAGGTCACCAGCCAGAACCCGGAGGAGACCTACGATGTCCTCAAAAAATACGGCACAGAGCTGGTTGAACTGGCAAGATCCGGTAAGCTGGATCCTGTAATCGGGCGTGATAATGAGATCAGGAACGTTATCCGTATCCTTTCCAGAAAGACAAAGAACAATCCTGTCCTTATAGGCGAGCCCGGAGTCGGCAAGACCGCCATAGCGGAGGGGCTGGCTCAGCGTATCGTCAAGGGAGATGTTCCCGACAGCCTGAAGGACAGAAAGGTTTTCTCCCTCGACCTGGGAGCTCTTGTCGCCGGAGCGAAATACAGAGGCGAGTTCGAGGAAAGGCTCAAGGCCGTATTGCAGGAGATCAAGAAAAGCGAAGGCCAGATAATAATGTTCATCGATGAGCTGCATACCATCGTCGGAGCCGGAAAGACCGACGGCGCTATGGACGCCGGAAACCTCCTGAAACCTATGCTTGCAAGAGGCGAGCTGCACTGCATCGGCGCTACGACTCTGAACGAATACCGGGAGTATATCGAGAAGGATGCCGCCCTGGAAAGACGTTTCCAGACTGTCCTCGTCGCAGAGCCGACAGTCGAGGATACGATAGCTATCCTCAGAGGCCTGAAGGAGCGGTATGAGGTCTTCCACGGTGTCAAGATACAGGACAATGCCCTAATCGCCGCCGCGACCCTCTCGAACCGCTATATCACCGACCGCTTCCTGCCGGATAAGGCCATAGACCTGGTAGACGAGGCCTGCGCCCTGATCAGGACAGAAATGGATTCCATGCCGACAGAGCTGGACGAGGTAAGAAGGCTCATCATGCAGCATGAGATCGAGGAGGCCGCTCTCAAGAAGGAGACCGACAAGCTGGCGGAAAAGCAGCTCGAAGAAGTCAGAAAGGAGCTCTCGGAGCTCAAGGATAAATTCAACGAGATGAAGGCCAAGTGGGATAACGAAAAGCAGGCAGTCGGCAAGGTGCAGAAGCTCCGTGAGGAGATCGAGGCCTGCAACGCCGAGATCGAAAAAGCAGAACGTGCTTACGACCTTGACAAGCTGGCCGAGCTGAGATATGGCAGGCTCCCGCAGCTCCAGAAGCAGTTGGAGGACGAGGAGCATACCGCCGAGCAGAGCTATACCGCCAACACTCTCCTCAGAGACAAGGTAACAGAGGAGGAGATAGCAAAGATAATCTGCCGCTGGACAGGGATACCTGTCGCCAGACTCATGGAGGGCGAGCGTGAAAAGCTGCTGGGGATGGAGGATATCCTTCATAAGAGAGTCATCGGTCAGGACGAAGCGGTAAGGAAGGTCTCCGAGGCGATAATCCGTTCAAGAGCAGGCATCGCTAACCCGAACCAGCCCATAGGCTCATTCCTTTTCCTGGGCCCGACGGGAGTCGGCAAGACCGAGCTGGCGAAGGCTCTGGCTCAGGCTCTCTTCGACGATGAGAAGAATATCATAAGGATAGATATGTCGGAATATATGGAGAAATTCAGCGTCAGCAGGCTCATCGGAGCGCCTCCGGGATATGTTGGCTACGAAGAGGGCGGCCAGCTCACCGAAGCAGTCCGCCGCAAGCCTTATTCGGTAGTGCTTCTGGACGAGATAGAGAAGGCGCACCCGGATGTCTTCAATATTCTCCTGCAAGTCCTTGATGACGGGCGCATCACAGATTCCCAGGGCAGGACCGTAGATTTCAAGAACACTATAATCATACTGACTTCAAACCTCGGCTCTCCCTACATCCTTGATGGGATACAGGAAAACGGCGAGATCAGCCAGGAGGCCAGAGCGCAGGTGGATAAACTGCTTAAGACCTCCTTCCGTCCGGAGTTCCTCAACCGTCTCGATGAGATCGTATATTACAAGCCTCTCCGCAAGGAAGAGATCGGCGGCATAGTAGACCTTATGCTGGCAGAGCTTTCCAAGAGGCTGGAAGACAAGCAGCTCAGAGTGGTTGTCACCGAGAGGGCGAAAGAAGCGATCATCGAGCAGGGCTTCGACCCGAACTACGGCGCCCGTCCGCTGAGAAGATATATCCAGAGCAGGATAGAGACGCCTGTTGCCAAGAAGATCATCTCCGGAGAAGTGACACCTGAGCAGCCCATAACCGTAGATTTCGCAGACGGGGAATACAAACTGTCATAATTGCAGGAGCAAAGGCCGAACAACGATTGATAATGACAGATCGATGATCTAAGAACACACATTCGCAGACAGATGGGCGGGGCAGCACCCCTTACACAACGTCCCGCCCCTCTAAACGAAAGACGGCGCTGAACCTTCCGGCATCGTCGCAGGCCGTACAGACGACCCACCACCGACAGCAAGCACCCGAAGGGGTTCGGGGGCGACCGGAAAGCCCCCGAAACTAGGCGTGAGTGCAAGCGGTGTTTGCACTCACGCTGTGGCGGCGCAGCACCCCTTACACAACGTCCCGCCCCTCTAAAGGAAAGACGACAGCCTAACCTATCGGCAGCGTCGCAGGACGTAATGACGACCCCGCAACGACAGCAAGCGACCAACGGGAGCGCCGCGGTTCGGAGCTAAAAAACGGAAAATCGTTCGCTGCGCTCACTGTTTCCTGTTTGTGCGGGCGACAGACTTTTTTTCGGCGCGGCATTTTTGTTTGTCCATATAAAAATGTAGGGAGACCATACTTGGTCTCCCTTTTTGTCGTTATGCCGCGCCTTGCCGGAACTTCGTTCCGGGC
>CAMNNQ010000190.1 GCA_946545645.1 uncultured Clostridia bacterium
ATATTTTCCGTCATAGCACACAAATTTTCCTTGCCGGGCGTCAGCCCGCCTGCGTCAAATTTATGCACTCTGACGAAAATCTCAGCTCAATTTTATTGAGCTTGCGCGCGATCTGACGCACAGGGATTGTGCGGTATTGCCTATAACAAGACCGCCCCGTTATGCTGCGGGGCGGTCATTCATTTAGGCAACTGCAAGTGCAGAAAGGCAGAGGCGGGTAATGCAGGTCAGGTCATTCCGGCAGCGAGAGAGTTATGGTCAGTCTGCTGTTGTTAAGAGAGGCTGTAAGGCTGCCTCCCATATCGGCGGTAAGTGTCCTGGCGATCGAAAGGCCGAGGCCGGTGCTGCCTCTTGCTGTTTTGACGGTATAGAAGCGGTCAAAGAGCCGCTCGACCTGTGTCTGGGAAAGAGATGGGGCAAGGTTGGAGAATGTCATTACGCAGGGAGCTTTGAGCGCAACGGAAAGATCTCCTTCGCTGTATTTTGCGGCGTTGGAGAGAAGGTTCGCAAGCACTCTTGAGAGGGCTTTCTGATCGACCTTCCTTATGATCTTCTCTTCCGGGAGGCTGACTTCGGGAACTATTCCCCGCTCGGTAAAGACAGCATAGTGAGCCATGATACTATCTTCCAATGCTCTGCCTATATCTGTGTCAGACGGCTCGGAGCGGGTCTTTTCGGAGAGTATGACAGAATAGCTGAAGAGCTCTTCTGTCAGCTCTTTCATAGCCTCGGCTCTCTCTCGGATAACTGCAAGGCAGCGGGAATCCTCCCCGCTCCGGGGCATTCTTTCCATAATATCAAGATATCCTATAATAGCTGTCAGGGGCGTTCTGATATCGTGGGAGATATTGGTTATGGCATCTTTCAGCTCGCGGTCGCCGTTCTGATATCTTAGCTGCTCCCGGCGCAGCTCTTCCAGACGGCTGTTGAGCAGGTCGGTCAGAGCCCGGAGCTTTTTATCCGAACTGCTTATCCCGATAACGGAATTAGTGTCGCTGCTGCGGGATAATTCAAGGCAGGACAGTATCTCATCAACGCTTTTCCTCATTGCAGCGATCTTCAGCACCAGCAGCAGACAAGCTATGAGGGCAGCCGAAGCCGCGATGATGAGCCATACCATTCCAAAGCCTCCTCAGTTGATATTTCTCTTTCTGAATACTATGATGCCTGCTGCCAGCGAGACAGCTATCCAGCCCAGGGCAAACAGCGGGAACTGATATATGCTGCGGATAGCAAGGATGGTCGAATCGCTGTCGTCCAGTGTGGTATCGTTCCTGCAGATCTCAACATACTGCTCCATGGGAACATCCGCGCCTCGATAGAGGAATACCGAAACATAGTCATCGACTCCCCTCATCTGTGTAAAAAGGCTGGCCTTATATAAGGTCCGCAGGATATCTCTGTTGAAGCCGGTAACATATTCCAGGTTGGGTACTTCCCTTGAAGCTATATATTCATCAAGCCTGGCATCGTATTCATGCTCCATGAAAGTAGCAGGATAGGAGAGCCTTCTGGCGGCAGAGCCTCCGACTCCTGCCATTGTCAGCGCAGCCAGAACGGTAACTGCGATAATGACTACCAGCCTGGAGAAGCATAGAGCTATGGCTGCGCTTCCGATGCAGGCAGCGGCATAGACCATAAATATCACAAAGAAGACGAAAGCTATCTTCCCTGCCGGCATGATCTCCGAAAAGGAAATGCCTCCGATCATAAAAAACGGCAGTATCAGGCAGAGGAAAAGCACGATCATACAGATAAACGAAGAGATGATAAAGGAGAAGAAGATCTGCGGCCTGGTGTAGCCGATAGTGAGCTTTGTACGGAGTGTGCCGTCGGAATGCTCGCGGGCGATAATAAAGATAGCGACTCCCGCTACGATGGGGACTCCGAAGATGAAATCCTCGGAGGTGAAGAAATTATTGCGCCTCATACTGAGACCGGCGTCGATGCCCAGTAAGAGCATTGCCGCAGCAGCCAGCAGGAAGATCCGTCTGAATGTCAGATGGCGGAGGTTGGTTTTCAGGAGCTTAAACATTCCCGTCACCTCCGATCAAGTCGAGGAAAAAGCTCTCCAGGCTCTCGTCGTTCCCGCTTACTGTAATAAGCTCGCAGCCCTCGGAGGACAAAGCCTCTACCAGACTGGTAACAGTTGTATTGCCGAAGAGCAGGGCTTCGCTGTCGGAGATTATCTCGTATTCGAGAGCGAGCTTTTCGGCCGCTCTTGCAAATCCGGGAGCGGAAGAGATCACACAGCGCATCGACTTGCGCATACTGCGTTCCAGCTCCCTGGCGCTGATCTCCTTGATGATATGTCCCTTATCCATAAAGCCGTAATCGGTAGCCAGAAGCGAGAGCTCCGAAAGGATATGGCTGGATATGAGGACGGTTATATTCTTCTCGCGGTTGAGCTTGAGGATAAGCTCTCTGATCTCGACGATGCCCTGAGGATCGAGGCCGTTTATGGGCTCATCCAGCAGGATGAAGTCCGGGTTTCCTGCCAGTGTTACGGCGATCCCGAGGCGCTGCCTCATACCGAGGGAGAAATGCCCGGCTTTTTTCGTTCCGGTATCTGTCAGACCGACCAGCTCAAGCAGATCGTCTGCGGCTTTACCGGAGGACATCCCCAGCAGGGAGAACTGGACATCCAGGTTTTCCCTGGCGGTCATATTCTGATAGATAGAGGGAGCCTCAATGATAGCGCAGGTCCTTTTGCGGGCGAAATTGACAGACGGGTCGTTATAGGCTGCGCCATAAAGGGAATAGCTCCCGGAAGTCGGCGTCTGCAATCCGCAGACAAGGCGCATAAGGGTCGTTTTCCCGGCGCCGTTTCTCCCGACAAGGCCGTATACAGAGCCCTTGGGGACATTCATTGTCGCATCCCTGAGCACTTGATGGCTCCGGTAGCTCTTGCAGAGATTTTCTGTTTTCAGTACATATTCCATAGCATATCCTTCCTTTCTGAAAACATCATACACCCCTGCGGTCAAGGAACCGGTAAAGAGAAGGTCAAGATTTTGTCAATAAATGCAGAGGATCATCTCAGCATAAATCCTATGCCATAGACAGCCTCGATATGGTCCGTCCCGTCGGCGGCCAGCAGCTTTTTGCGGATATTTGATATATGCTGCTTGAGGGAGCGTTCGGTGCAGTCGGGGGTATCCAGGCTGATATCGTCCAGTATGGCTCCCCTGCCCACAGGCCTGCCCTCATTCTGCATAAGCAGCTTCAGGATAGCACATTCTGTTCTGGTAAGGCGGATATCCTGCCCCCCGGCCGAAACAGTGAGTATATCGGCAGAGAGCTCCAATCCGCAGGCCGAGAGCTTGCCGCTCTCCCGCCCGGCTGTTTTCCTCAGCGCCACAGATATCCTTGCGATGAGCTCCCGGGAATCGAAAGGCTTTGTGACATAGTCGGAAGCACCGTTCATCAAAAGCCCGACTTTGTCGGCTATATCGGCCTTGGCGCTCATTACTATGACCGGGACACCCCCCAGCTTTGGGAGCAGCTCCTCCCCTGACATCCCCGGGAGCATAAGGTCCAGCAGCACAAGATCCGGCTGGATCTCCGAAAGGACATACAGGGCTTCTGTCCCGGAATAAGCGCGGGATATTGCATAGCCCTCTGCTGACAGCAGCTCAGCAAGAGCATCGCCTATATGTATATCGTCATCGACGATTAGTATCCTTTTCATACGATCATCTCCAAGGGGTATTATAGCACATTGTCAACCAAAAGTAAAGCCCGCATTGCATTTTGCAAAACGGGCTGTTCTCTTATTCTTCCGTATCTGCCGTTTTTTCCGGCTGAGTCTCGGGCTCCGGCTCTGAAGAACCTGTATCGGTCTCCTGCTCCGGGGCAGGCTCCGGCTCTGTCACGACCTTTTTCTTCTCAGGCTTGATCTTTGCGATCCTGGCATTAAGCGAATTTTTGAGAGCAGAAAGGTCCAGCGCTGCAACAGCAATCCTGGCGGCCTGCTGTGTCTCGACGGTCTTTTCGGACTCATAAGCTGCGACAGCATTCTCTGCTGCTTTTTCAAGAGCGATCAGATTTGAAACTGTTGCTACTACCCGATCCATCCAGATCTTATACGCTGCGTTTGTCAGATGCACATATTTATCCGAGCAATACTGGGGAGCTATGGCGCCGTCAGCCCCTTTGATAGGAGTATTGACGTCGATAAAATACATATCGGGAGTTTTGGCACAGTAGGCGGCCATATTAGCGTTCATACCGTCAATAGTCGCATTGTTCAGGTATCCGATCTCTCTTGCCTTGTATATCGGGGTCAGTGCCTCGATAAAAATGATAAGATCGGGGTTTACAGATTTGATCCCGTTGATGTAAGTGATATATTTCTGAGCCATCATATCGGCGTTGGCGAACATATCGTTGGTACCGACCTGAATGAAGGCATATTTGGCGCCTGTCATTTTGATAATATTCCTTGCGGGAGCGGTGACGCCCTTATAATTGAGCATATACTGAACGCCGTTCTGCCCCTCGTCATAATAGAGGCCATAGCAGTTCTGGGCGATGATAAGCGGATCACCGAGATAACCCTTGCCCATTGACTCGACATAGGATTTCAGGCCGAGGCCTACGGACGTACCGATGAACACCGACTGTGCAAAGAAGCGGTCGATCTCGTTCTTGGGAAGATCGGTGCGCGGCTGCGGAGCCGGATGGAGTGTAGTTGTAACTACAGGAGCCGGAGGCTTAGTCGTCTGCGGTTTAGGCTGCTGTGTAGTTACAACAGGCGCAGTAGTAACGACCGGAGCGGGGGCGGCAGTAGTTGTAGTTTCGGTCTTTGATGAAGCCTTTGTTGAAGACTCTGTGCTGCTCTCCTTTGGTGCAGAGGTCGCCGCAGAGGTATCTGTCACCGATTCTGTGACAGGAGCTGTCGTCTCAGCAGGAGTTGTCTCTGTCGGTACAGTAGCAGATGAAACGGTAACAGCGGAGGACTCTTTCTCCGTCACTGTAACAGCGCCATCGTCCGAGCCGATGACATTCCCGCAGCCGCATAACAGCGCAGCGCAGGCAAGCACGGCGATAGTACGTTTTATCGGAAGCATCATAATATCTCCTTCAGCCGGCGCAAGGAAAACAGGCCGGCATATAGTCTCAGTCCATCAGACTGTTCTTTATTATACCACATATTTCCGGGCAAATCAAGCCCAAAAGCAAAAGAAATCGAGCTGATGAAGAAAAATCTCAAAATACCCCTTGACAAAAGCGGCAACAAGTGATAAAATATTATAGTGGCTTTCGAGGTGTAGCTCAGTTTGGTAGAGCACTACGTTCGGGACGTAGGGGCCGTGGGTTCAAGTCCCGTCACCTCGACCATAAGAAAACAGCCCTGAACTGCGCATCTGTGCGGCTCAGGGCTGTCCTGCTTTTGAATTGACGTTATCGCAAAATAGGCTAAAAAATGCTAAAACCGATATAATATGGGGGTCAGTATGGGGGTCAAAAAACCGGGGAGTCTCAAGACCCCCGGTTTTCTCATAGCAGATAGATCTGCAGTTACTCTGCGGATCTGATCCTCCCCGTCACGCTCACCTCTCCGACGGTCTCCGTTGACGACAGCGTGTTCTCGCCGCTGAACGTCTGGATCGCCTCAAACGGCATAGGCGGGTCGGTGGGCGCGAGTTGCGGGTATTCGCCTTCGTAAACGATAGGGTCTGTTACTCCAAACGAAACGCTCGACACTAGATAGCCTGTAACCGGCGCTGTAAATGTATAGTATTCGCTTCTAAAAGTAAATCGTTCACTGTTGTATGTGGTTGCGTCTAATACCGGATATTCTTCAAAACATCCGCAAAACATATTTCCGCCTGTAGCATGGGGAACGGTGTACACTTTATCTTTTTCGATTGGAGTAACGGCACCGTTTAAAGCGGAATTAGTCGATAAGACGCCATCTCTTGTTACGTAGACATTATCGATTATCCCGCTCACCAAATTTGGCTTTTTCTTATACACCTTCTGCTCCTGATAGTCCACATACTCATCCTCATAGAGCTTGGAAGAGCCGATGTAAATGGGAGTAGTTATGTCGTGCGGGATGTATGCGGACGGGGCTGTGTTTGTTCTCGTGAGCATTGCCGTGTCCGCTGTGTCGTATGAGACATTTATGCGGATGTATGCTGCGTTCGCGGGCGTGGTGATTTGATAATTGGAGAAAAGCCACTTACCGGATGCTCTGCGGCAGGTATCCCCAGACAGGAATACATGATTTGCGTCGTAATAGCAAACACCGGGGGGCGCGACAGAGGAACCGGCAACAACTTCTATACCATTGAGCGTATAAACTGTATTCGGAATGACGTAAATGTATTCTGAAATAAAATTATCCGTACTTGCATAGTCTGCTCCCGTGCTAGCCACAATTCTTCTGTTAGCTACATAGCCATTAGACGTATCAGTTGCATTCTTGTCGAACAAATTAGGGTATGTGACATTCAGCGGGATTTGGTAGCCGTAGGGGATAGCAGTGTTGCCCTCAGCAACAGTAGATTCGCCGTTTTTGTTCAGTAATACAACATAGCCAGTAACAGGAGCGGTGATTGTCACGCTTAATTGTCTTACGTCTTCCCTGCTTCCATCATAACTCACAGAGCCTATAGCTGGTAGTTCTGTAAAAAAGGCATAATATAGAGACGCCGTAGTATAGTCTCTCAAAAGTGTATAAGTTGTTCCGGCAGTGATAGGTGCAATTGAAGCATTGTACAGATTGCTAGTGGTAAGCTTTCCTGTTGAACCGATACTTGCGTTTTGTATAATCTCGGTCACTAAATTCTCCGTCTGCACCCCTGCGCCCTCGGACGTGCCGTAGACGCGGTAGTTGCTCAGCACACCGCCCTTGCTCAGGAAACTGAGCGGTAGAGAGCCTGTGATCTCGGTCACAGGCCAATCCGTTGACAGCTGCTTTCCCCAAAGAACCGCCAGCGGATCCCGGACAGGCAGCCCTTTGCTCGCTTTCAGCAGATCATAGAACTTCATCTTCAATCGCCCTTTCTGCGGTCAGGTCGTCTGTATCTGTAGTAAGATCGGTGGGATCGAGCCTCAGTGAGGTGCGGTCAAGACTTCCGACAGTGTTGGCGTTCAGCGTTGACGCGGCTGGCTCTGCGCCCCATTTCTTCCAGGTATTGTCGAAACCGAGCACATAGATCTTGCTCTCCGCCTGTACGACCGCGATGGATCCGGGGACGAGCAGCCGCCCGTCTATGCCGTCGTAGGCCGGCAGATTTTCCGAGGCCTCGACCCAAATCTCAGCCTCCACTGATGCTGTGTTCTCACTTAGTGTGATTATCTTTTCGCTTCTGATACGTATCATTTCTACTCCTCCTACTTCAAGATCTCATTAACTCTGTTCTGCACCGTCATATAATCATAGCCCGCATCGGTCAGCATCCTCATGCGCTGGGCTCCGGCAGACCATTTCCCGGCGATGACTTCCCTTGCGATCTCGTCGATGGACTTCTTCTTGGCGGGGACTTTCAGCAGCTCGTTGACTCTGCTCTGAACGGCGGTGTAGTTATACCCGGCCTCGGTGAGCTTCTTTGCCCGTTCTGCTCCTGCGCCCCACTTGCCTGCGATGACTTCTCTTGCCAGCTCTTCGACGGTCTTTTTCGGAGCGGGCTTCGGTGCCGCTGTCGGCTTCGTGTAGCCGTTCTTGCCTGCGGCCTTGATGATCGACGGATAATCGACGTAGCAGAAGTCGTGGTCTATGCTGCCGATGCCATCAACGTATACGAGGCCGTTCTGCCACATCTGATAGCTGCCGCTGTAGTTGCATTTCGTGTTGTATTCCGCTATCCAGCAGGGGTATTTGTCGCGGACCGTTTTGCTCACGAAATTGGTATACCAGTATGTCGAGCAGTAAACTCCGGCATAATATCCGGCTTTTTCCAGCTCTCCGCAGAAGGCGTTGATGATGCTGTCGCAGAAGGCCATTCCTCGGTAGAACTGCGAGCGCTCTTCGATGTCGAAATACACCGGGTATGAAAATTTCTTGCCTTTCAGCGCCTTGATGAACGCCTGAGCCTCCTGTCTTGCGTTTTCGGGGCTGTCGGCGTAAGAATACCAATAAGCGCCCACATCGAGCCCTGCGGCTGTCGCTGCGGCATAATGCCCCTCGAAGGTCGGGTCAAACTGCTTCGGATATTTCAGCGCATCACCGTACCCGGCACGGAGAATAACGAACTTGAAGCCCTGCGCTTTGAGCTTCTTAAAGTCAACCTTTGGCTGACAGTAGCTGAGGTCTACGCCTTGGATCATGATTTTTCCTCCTTTTTTCTTTCTCCTGCCGCCTCGACTGAGTTTTTCAGCCTGGCGACAATGTTTTTCAGAAATCCCGGCAGCGGCACTCCGACAGCCGAGAGGTTTTCCAGTATCGAGATCAGCTCATTGATTATGAGCCAGATTGTGACAACGACCCCGATATAATAGCTCCGCCCGAACTCCACGCCGACGGCATTGAGCCCGGCGGCAAGAAGCCAGTCCACGCAGGTCGCAACGACGATCACCAGAGCGTAGCAGAGCTTCTTGACTATGCCCCGGATGCCTATCCGGCTTGAGAGCTCGGAGCGCATCCAGGCCTTGATCATCCCGCTGACATAATCCGCGAGCATAACGATCAGCAGGATCGCCAGCGGGACAAGCATTATCTTAAAATACGCCAGCACCGCCCCGCACACCGAGGCAGCAAGCGCTTTGAGGGTTTGGTCTTTCACGATTATCACATCCTTCTATGTCCTTCTATGCAGGGTACATCGTGCAGGTGGCAAGTGTGCCGCCCGATTTTTTTCCTAGCGGCAGCCGTACATAAGCCACACCCGCCGGGGCGGTGAATGTCCAGCTTTGATTTGCATTGCTAAAGTTCGTTGGATAGCGTTGTCCATTACTCGGATTGCCGCCTTTAGCAGCGTAGTAGCAAAGTGCGGTCTGATAATGACCCGATACCCACGCCTCTTTATGAGAGTAGATATAGCTCTGGCCGGGGACCACCGGAATATAGCCAGTTGTCGCATAGTTTCTGTTGCTCTCCCACTCGTACCCGCCGTAATTGTTCAGGTGCAGCACGACTCCGTCCTGATATCCGTCATTCGGGTCAAGGTTTATCATATTCGTGATCACCTTAGTGGTATATCTCAACGTAATATATGCCTTACATCCGCTTCGGTCTGTCGCACCGTTCACGATTTTCAGTTTTTCGGTTGAGAGGTCGATATAAAATCGTATTGCCTTGTCAGGGTCAACGTCTGAGCCGTCTGATAGCAGCGGCAGAAACGGAAGCGGAGCAGATACGCTTGTGTCGATATACTGTCCTTTGCTCTCAACAATTTCGTCAAGATAGATATCTCCGACGTGGATACCGAGATCCTGTGACACCTCTCTTGTTGTGCTGTCCCCGAGAGCTGCAAAGATATAGGTCCTTTCATAGAGGACTTTTCCGTTGAGCCATTTTCCCACTGAGTGTTCATTAACAGAGTACCCTGTTGAGCTGTTGAGATCCTGGGCGACTCCATCCAGCTCCATCAATGAACTGGTAGATGCCCGGGATGATCTGGTGACCTGTCCGTAGTCCCGCCCGGAAGTGCTGATCGATGAGGACGGCGCGCCGAAGGAACGCACCGTACATGACTGATGCGGCTGCCAGATATGCTCCATTATGAAAAATTCTATCTCGGAAGTTTCAAGCCAGTCCTGCTGAGATACGGCATAATCTCCGGCATCAAGGCCGTCATTGCCGAAGATCGTCAGCTCAGCGTTTCGCAGCTTCAGGTCGTCGGCTATGCCTGTGTCGGCACGATCTACCGCCCTCGTGATCACATACTCTGCATAGGTTGTCGAGTTATAGTCCGACTCCCGGTCATAGAGAAATACACTAGCCGGGAGAGCAAGTGTTACCGGCTCCGGCACGGTCTCGATGCCTGCACTGTAGGTCTCCCAGAAGCCGTATGTCACATCGCTGACTGTTGCATAGTGATCGTTAACAGTTCTGTCGATGACGTTGTATTTTGTAAATGTTACATCTGCTGCCTGGCGGGGCAGGAAGCTGACCGGCACGAGCTTGCCGGTGCGATCCAGGCGCACCGCACATCCTCCCAGAGCTGCAGCAGATGATACCACATCCCGGTATGTCGCGCCGCCCTTGACGGCCATACCGAGCCCCATGGGAGGCGAGGGGATTGACCCT
>CAMNNQ010000191.1 GCA_946545645.1 uncultured Clostridia bacterium
CCCCCTTGACCCCCTGCCAAGGGCTGGCGCGCCCTTGGATTGGCGCAATATTGCCCGCTTTGTGCGGTGCAGTACTTGTTCTGTGACCCCGCCACAACAACGTCCCGCCCCTCTAAAGGAAAGACGTCGCTGAACCTCCCGGCAGCGTCGCAGAGCGTACAGACGACCCACCACCGACAGCAAGCGACCAACGGGAGCGCCGCGTTTCGGAGCTAAAAAACGACAGCAAGCGACCAACGGGAGCGCCGTGTTTCGGCGCTAAAAAAATTACATGAGGGGGGCGATAAGTTTAAGGAGACCGCCAAGGATGCGAAGACCCCGGTCTCGGCTGCGGTAGTTCTCCAGAGTTACCTCAAAACATTTCTCCATTGTCGCCTGAAAATCTTCTTCGATATCTGATACACATGAGGTCTTGAAAAGGTATGTTCCGCACTCGAAATGATGGTAAAGACTGCGGTAATCCAGATTTATCGTCCCCACAACTGCCTTTTCATCATCGCTGACAAAAATCTTCGCATGAACAAAACCCGGCGTGTATTCGTAGATCTTGACACCGGCTTTCAGCAAGGAACGATAGTGCTTCTTGGCAAGCGCGTAGGCACCCTTCTTGTCAGGTATCCCCGGAAGGATTATCCGTACATCTACTCCCCTCTCAGCGGTGTATTTCAGCGCCGCTTCAATTTCGTTGTCGAGGATAAGATACGGGGTCATTATGTGAACATAGCTCTTGGAGCGATAAAGAATGTCCATGTAAACACATTCTCCGACCTTGTTGCCGTCCAAAGGAGAATCGCAGAAGGGGATAACAAAACCGTCTGAATGAGGAGCAGGATAGGCTTTCTCACATTCAGACCACCCCAGCTCGGTCTCGGTCATGTTCCACATTTGCAGAAACATCAGCGTGAAGCTCTGAACAGCCTCACCCTTGAGCATAACTGCGGTGTCTTTCCAATGGCCGAAACGCTCGATGCGGTTGATGTATTCGTCTGCAAGATTTACTCCGCCGTTGAAGCCGACTTTTCCGTCAATGACAAGTATCTTGCGGTGGTCGCGGTAATTGTAGTGAGTCGAGATAAAGGGACGTATGGGAGAGAAAGGCTTGCACTTTATACCCAGCTTGGCCATCCTCTGAGGATAGTCGGCGGTAAGGGTAGACATCTCGCACATCCCGTCGTAGAGAACTCTTACATCGACTCCGGCAGCAGCCTTTTCTGCCAGGACCTTGAGGATACTGCCCCACATATAGCCCTCGTCGATTATAAAATATTCCATAAAGATAAAGCTCTCGGCTTTTTTCAGCTCTGCCATAAGGGCTGTGAATTTGTTATCCCCCAGAGGGAAGAACCTGACCTCGGTGTTCTCATAGACCGGGAAGCAGCCGGAGCGGTTGAGGTAATGCACCAGATCGTCGGTACCGGAGCTGATGATCTCTTCGTTGATTATGGTAAAAGGATCCTGCCTCAGCTTTTTCTTTGACTCGCGCACCATTTGCAGAGAGCGCTCTTTCAGTCTTTTGTGGCCGATATCGTGCTGCGAGAGCCAGAGCATGATCGAGGTCGGGACAGGGAAGAATGTGATAAGCACCATCCAGGTCAGCTTAGGCGAGGAATCCATCTCGCAGTTGAACAGATAGAGGATCATTATCACAGTAAAGACGACCTGCACCAGCAGCAGCCAGTTGGTTATCTCGACGAAATAATTGAACACCGAGTTTATGACTACGATCTGTATGAGTATCAGTATAGCGGCCAATCCGGCTCGGCTGAATATGAGCCTGAGGATACCCTTACGCTGCCTGGGGATAAGGCGGATGATGTTCGGGTCGCTGCTATCGGGCATAGGTTTCATTGACATCCCTCCGTTCAGAGATCACAGCGGGGCGGCAGCCCTGCATTTCTTGTATTATAACATGATTTTGCTGAAAAGTAAATACAGCAGGTGGAAAATGCTCTCCCCGCTTTGACGGGAGACCCGCAGAGGGGTTTCTATATATTGTTAAATTTGAAAACGAACTATTCATAAGTTAATCACGCTTGACAAATTATCAAAAACATGGTACAATAAATATGTTGGATTTGTATACAATGTATAACATCGGGAGGCAGGAGATATGGATACCGGCTGCTTGGAGCAGAGCATCGGGCTTTCAGGCGTAGGCAACGCCAGAGAGCTGGGAGGATACAGGACTAAAGACGGAAAGACTGTAAAGCGCGGCGTCCTGCTGCGGACAGCGAAACTCTCCACTGCGACGGAAGGCGACCTCCGCAGGCTCAGCGAGACATTCAGGACAGCGATGGTAATAGATCTGCGCTCCGAGGAAGAGATAAACGGTGCGCCGGAGGTAACGATGTTTACCGGGGCTGCCTCAGCGGACAAGGACCTTCTGCCCGAGGGAGCGGGGTATCTGCATCTCCCGATACTGGATATGCAGAAGCTGACGGCACAGATATTGAGCGATCCGGATACCGCTGCTCTGGCTGCGGATATGGACAATATCAAAATGATGGAGCTTTTCATCAAGTCAGGTATACTCAGCGACACACTGTATTTCCGGTTCCTTGATGAAGAGCCCGGGAGAAGCAATTATGCCCGGCTATTCCGGGAGCTGCTCTCTCTGGAGGAAGGCAGGGCTCTGCTCTTCCACTGCTCCCAGGGAAAGGACAGGACAGGCGTTGCGGCGATGCTGATACTCTCGGCGCTGGGTGCGGACGAGGGCACTGTTATCTCTGACTATATGCTGACAAATCAGTTCAACAGCGAGAGGATTGCCGGAGAGCGGGCGATGCTGGAGCGCTCGGGGAAAGTCCCTCCCGAGCTTATTGACAGCTGTCTTATGGTAATGGACAGTGTCAGCGAGAGCACAATGGCCAGCCTTATCGCTCACATCAGGGAGCGCTGCGGCTCGGTCAGGGATTACATCATAAAAGAGCTGGGCATCTCGGAGGAAGAGATAGAACAGCTAAGGAAGAAGTTTCTTGTGAACGAAGAAGAGCTGTGAATATATCCGGCGGAACTGCCGACTGACCTGAAATAACAGCTGAAAAAGGAGAGAAAGCCATGAGAACAGTCCTTGAAAACGGCACGGTCACACTCTTTCTTGAAGGAAGGATAGACATAAACAACGCACCGCAGACCGAGAGCGAGATCTTCGGGGCGCTTGAAGGAGCTCCTGAAAGAGTGGTCATCGACGCGGAGAAGCTGGAATACATTTCCTCGGCAGGATTGAGGGTGCTTATGAAGCTGCGCAAAAAGCTGGGCAGTCCTGTAACGATGCTGAACGTATCCCGGGATGTATACGAAATACTGGAGACCACAGGATTTACCGAGCTGCTGGATGTTCAGAAAGCTCTGCGGGAAATATCTGTCGAGGGCTGCGAGATCATAGGCCGGGGCGGCAACGGAATAGTTTACAGGCTGGACGAGGACAAGATCGTAAAGCTCTACTTCAATCAGGGCCCGGAGCTGGTAAAGCAGGAGCTGCAGTTTGCCCGCACTGCGCTCATCAACGACATACCTACCGTCATTCCGTACGATACGGTGCGGTGCGGAGACAAGTACGGTGTAGTTTTCGAGCTGCTGCGCTCCGATACTCTGGGGCATATCATCAGCAGGGAGCCGCAGCGTCTGGACGAGCTGACAGATCAGTATGTCGCGCTGGCAAGATCGCTGCACTCGACACACATCAAGGACGGAGCTGTCCCGGATGCCAGAGATCTGATGCGCGGGCGGGCTGCAAGGCTTGACCGGTGGTGCTCTCAGGAGGAGATAGACACACTTCTCGGCATCATCGGGAAGATACCGGCCTGCGATACTGTCATACACGGCGATCTTCACCCCGGTAACATAATGATGCAGGACGGCGAGCTGCTGCTCATTGATCTTGCAGAAGTAACGCTGGGGCCAAAGGTATTTGATCTTGCGTCGATATACAGAGACATGATAGTAGGAGCCCGGGTAAATACGGAGCTTTCGCAGCAATCGGTAGGTATGCCTGTCGATATGATAGAGAAGACGGGGCAGTTGTTCTTTGTAAAATACACCGGGATCACCGACCCGGCGGAGCTGAAAGCATATTTCGACAAGCTGGGGCTGATCTTCGCCTTCAACACGGTGCTGTTCTGCGGAGCCGGAGTCAGAGATGCCGAGGCTCGTGCGCAGGGTATCATGGACAACCTGCTGCGGAAGGTCGTGCTGCCGAACAAGGATGCGATACCTTATCTTTTCTCTGTGATGTAAGAGCGGGAGAAGGAGATAGACAGCTCTCCCCTCCCCTGCATTATAAAACGCCAGGACAACAAAAAAGCAGGCTCGGAAATTCTTCCAAGTCTGCTCTTTTTTGCCCCATAACACCCTAATAACACCCTATATCAAATTTCGAGGATAAGAAAAAACTCTGAAACAGCGTATTTACGTCATTTCAGAGCCTTAAATGTTGGCGCGGATTGAGAGATTTGAACTCTCGCGCCCCTTTCGAGACCTACTCCCTTAGCAGGGGAGCCCCTTCACCACTTGGGTAAATCCGCAAAGTGCTGGCATTAAAAAAATAATTGGCGGACAGGGTGGGATTCGAACCCACGGTACGTTGCCGTATCACCGGTTTTCAAGACCGGCTCCTTAAACCACTCGGACACCTGTCCATTTATCCGCTCGCCGGCGACTAGATTATTATAGCATATAATCAGGGCTTTGTCAAGCCCTTTTATCAATGCAATATTATTAAACTTGCAACAATTCACTATCATCAGCTTTTGAACCTGTATTTCCTGTTATCTATTAAGTTTTTATCCTTCGCTAAACATTATTCAATACTTTTAACAAAAATATTACTGAGGGTTAAAAACGATTTGTTATTTATATCAATTTACAAATCCGGTATTTAGTTATATAATATAACTAGAGTTTGAGAGATCAGGCTCCAGTCAACTCCCTGCTCCGGCGCAAGGCCGCTTCGGGCAGAGAGTACAGACATATTAAGGAGGAAACCAAAAATGAAGAAGAACACAAAGATGACAGTAGTACTGGGCGCACTAGTTGCCCTGACCATGGCTCTCGCAAGCTGCGGCAGCAACAGCTCCAGCAGCTCGACAGTAGCTACCACCACAACAGCAGCTACCACCACTGCAACAACAGCCGCTGATGCAGCCGACACAAAGGCTCCCGAAGAGACTAAGGCTCCCGAAGAGACTAAGGCTCCTGAGGAGACAAATGCTCCCGAAGAGAGCAAGCCCGATGCAGGTGACACAAAGGTCGATGTTGAGGCTCTGACATCCAATGTCTGGATGGCAGCATCTCTGGTAATGGAAGACAAGTCTACTGTTACTATCGAAGAGTACGCAAACAATAAAGGCGCTGACATTTCGGATCTCTCTGTAAACCTGGCATTCACTCCGGACGGCAAGTTCATTGTCGTAACTTCTTCCGGCGTTCAGACCGGTACATACACTGTTGTTACCGAGGGTATCAAGGTAACTCTTGACGACGGCAAGAACACCGAGTTCGAGATGACCGATTCCGACGGCACAAAGCTCCTCGCCGAAGAGGAGAAGGAGCCCCAGGGCGATATCTACGGCACTATCTACGGCATCAACCCCAACGCTACCGTTGAGGAAATAGTAAACGCTGCTAACGGCGGCGCTCAGCAGGGTGAAGGCGAAAAGCAGCAGGCTGAAGGCGAAGAGCAGCAGGCCGAGGGCGAAGGCGAAGAGCAGGCTGAAGGCGGCGAGGAAGCTGCTGAGTAATACACTCACAGCTCAGGATCTCATATAACACAAAAAAGGCTCCGAAGGGTTTTGTTCCTCCGGGGCCCTTCTTTTTTTACGGTCTGCGCCTTCCCTGCCCTGCACAGCTCTTATCCCGCTGCCTTGGCGCGGCAGGCTCCGGTCATCCTCCTGCGGAGATAGCTGTCCCAAAAAACGGACTGTTCCCCTATACAGCCTCAGAGGTCATAATACAGGCCGTATTTATCAGCAATATCCAGGAAACGCTGATAGTAACCCTCCTTGAAGAATACACACTTACGCCTGTCGGGAGAATTGATCTCGCCGTTATAAGCCAGCAGCTCATCCGCCAGCTCCGGGGTCATGTGATAGAGATTTGTGACCATACGGCAGAACTTCATACGCCGTTTTCTAAGCTCATCTGTAAGAGTCAGGAAGCCCTTATGCAGCAGCGGTTCACCGCCTGAGAATGTCACTTTAACGACGCCGCAGTCATCAAGCCCGGCGATAAGGCGAAGGAGCTGCTCTGCGAAAGGAGCGTTCTTTATTACTTAGCCCCCAGCTCAGCCCAGACTTTGTCAACGAAGCTGCTTATCATGTCCGAGGTTATCATTGTGCTCCTGGATATGCCTGATCTGATGCAGAATTCGGAGATATAGATCTTTACTGCGGCTTTGCTCGCTCCTGCGTTGTACTGCTCTGTTATCATTCCTTTGAGCTTGGTTTTGAGCATCGCCGGCATCTCTCCCGATACGCCCCCGCTGACCGCTTTCAGGTCATCGGCACTGAGCTCTGTGTCCTCGGCTTTTTGTGTTATGTTCCTGTTCATTTTGCTGCCCTCCCTGATCTTTTCTTTAAGTATATCTTTTTGGCTGTGTTTACAGTAATAGTCATTATACCATTTTTTAGGTTTGTTTGCACCGATTTTGTCATCACCGAGCCGGAGAAAAGGGGAAATTCGTATGAATAGACAACATTTCGCAATGCTTTTTGTGAATAGCGCTGATATGCTTTGAGCCTGCACCGACAGGATGTGCAGCCATGCTTTCAAAGAAAAGGCCGCATATCCTTCCCTGCTTCAGTAGGATATGCAGCCTTTGCCTGTATCTGTTTTTGAGCTATCCGAGCAGCTCTGTCAGCCTGTCCGCTGCGATGCGGGTGTCCTCCGGAGAGCCGAAGGTGGAAAAGCGGAAATATCCCTCGCCGCACTTTCCGAAGCCCTCGCCGGGGGTGCCGACTATCTGCGCTTCGTTCAGCAGAAGATCGAAAAATTCCCAGCTCCCCATTCCTTTCGGGCAGCGCAGCCAGATATACGGTGCGTTCTTTCCTCCGGTGTACCAGATACCCAGCTTGTCCAGAGCCCGCATCACCGTTCGGGCATTCTGCTTGTAAATACCGATGTTTGCGTGTATCTGCTGCTGCCCCTCGGGTGTGAACACCTCGCAGGCTGCCCTTTGGATTATATAGGATACGCCGTTGGTCTTTGTTGTGCGGTTGCGTATCCACATATCGTTCAGCTCCATGCCGCACCGTGTCAGCTCATGAGGGATGACCGTATAGCCCAGACGGGTCCCTGTAAAGCCTGCTGTTTTGGAAAGAGAGCAGATCTCGACAGCGCAGGTGCGGGCGCCCTCTATCTCAAATATCGAATGAGGCAGGCTGTCGTCCTCGATAAAGGCTTCATAGGCCGCGTCGAACAGGATCACAGCGCCCCTTGCGTTGGCGAAATCCACCCAGGCCCGGAGCTGATCGCGGCTGAACACCGCTCCTGTCGGATTGTTCGGCGAGCAGATATAGATAAGCTCTGCTGCGAGGCTCTCATCCGGCATGGGAAGAAAGCCGTTCTCCTCGCTGGAGGGCAGATGCACGATCTCTCTGCCGCCCATAACGTTGGCATCGACATAAGCGGGATAAGCGGGCTCGATTATCAGCGAACGGTTGACACGGTCGAAAAGGTCGAGGATATCTCCCAGTTCGTCAGAAGCCCCGCTGGAGATAAAGACCTCGTCATCAGCTACCTGAACTCCCCTGCTGCGGTAATAGTCTGCAACGGCAGTCCTCAGAAAGGGGGCTCCGCACTCAGGCATATAACCGTTGAATGTCGCCGGGTCGGCCTGATCGTCGGCAGCCCTGTGGAGGCCCTTGATGACAGCATCGCACAGCGGCAGGGAAACGTCCCCGATCCCCAGCCGGTAAATATGCTCTCCGGGATGTCCGGCAAGATATGCCTTTACCTTCTGGGCGATATTGTAAAACAGATAGGAATCCTTCAGATGAGAATAATTCATATTCGGTATCAGCATACCGGTCACTCCTTTATCTTCATTTCATACTTATCCTTATGGGCTCCTGCGGGGATAGCTGTCGGATAGCTTCCCGTAAAGCAGCCCTTGCAGATACCGCTGCTGCCTGTCAGCTCGGTGAGCTTTCCCGCCGGGAGATAGCCAAGGCTGTCAGCCCCCATCATAGCGGCGATCTCCTCCGGGGTATGGCGGCAGGCCACCAGGCAGTCCTCCGAGTCGATATCGGTCCCGTAATAGCAGGGGTGCAGGAAGGGCGGCGCCGAGACACGGAAATGTATCTCCCTTGCTCCCGCCTCTCTGAGCAGAGCGACTATCCTTCCGCCTGTCGTCCCCCGGACGATGGAATCATCCACAAGCACGACCCGCTTTCCCTTTACTGTCTGCGATACCGCCGCCAGCTTTATCCTGACCTTGTCGTTCCGGGAGGCCTGAGTCGGGGAGATGAATGTCCTTGCTATGTACTTGTTCTTGATAAGGCCGATGCCGTAGGGGATGCCCGAAGCCTGAGAGAAGCCGAGGGCAGCGTCCAGCCCCGAATCCGGGACCCCTATGACCACATCCGCCTCAGCAGGGCAGCTCTCCGCCAGTATTCTCCCGGCCCTGAGCCTTGCTTCATGTACCGACACCCCGTCTATCACAGAATCAGGGCGAGCGAAGTAGATATATTCAAAGATGCAGCTATGCCGGCGCTTCTTTCCGCAGTGCTCCCGCAGGGAGCGCACTCCATCCTTTGAAAAGACCAGCATCTCCCCGGGCTCGATGTCTCTGACAAAGGCTGCCCCGACCGCTGTCAGTGCGCAGCTCTCGGAGGCGGCAACATAAGAGCCGTCCGGTAGAGTCCCGAAGCAGAGCGGCCTGAAGCCGAAGGGGTCTCTTACCGCGATGAGCTTGGTCGGAGACATGACTACCAGAGAATATGCCCCCTCAATAACATCCATTGCCGCCGAAACAGCCTCTTCGATAGAGCCTGTCCGCAGCCGCTGTTTGGTGATTATATAGGCTATGGTCTCGGTATCGGAGGTGGTGTGGAAAATAGCGCCGGACATCTCCAGCTCGGCTCTCAGTTCGGCAGCATTGGACAGATTGCCGTTATGCGCCAGCGCCATCCTGCCCTTCATGTGGTTGACTACTATCGGCTGGCAGTTGCGGCGCTCGTTGCCGCCTGTTGTGGAATATCTGACGTGTCCTACCGCCATATTCCCCTTGGGAAGAGCCGAGAGCTCGGAGGGAGCGAACACCTCCCCGACCAGCCCCAGGTCCTTGTGTGCGGTTATTACTCCCTCTTCGCAGACAGCTATCCCGCAGCTTTCCTGGCCTCTGTGCTGGAGAGCGTAGAGCCCGTAATATACTGTTTCAGCCAGCTCGGCGTTTTCGGGAGACCATATCCCGAAAACGCCGCATTCTTCATGGAGCCCGCTCATTTCCCGTACCTCGCTGCCGCGCTGACAAAGCCGACGAACAGAGGGTGCGGCCTGTTGGGGCGGCTCTTGAACTCGGGGTGGAACTGCACTCCGACATAGAAATCCCGCTCTGTCAGCTCAACTGTCTCCACAAGCCTGCCGTCGGGAGAGATGCCTCCCAGAGTCAGCCCCGCAGATGTCAGCCGCTGGCGGTAATCGTTATTGACCTCGTAGCGGTGCCTGTGCCTCTCGCTTATCTCCGGGACACCGTAGCAGCGCTCCATAGCCGTCCCCTTGCCGATGACACAAGGGTAAGCTCCCAGCCTCAGTGTCCCGCCCTTGTCGATGGAATCGCTCTGGCCGGGCATGAAATCTATCACCTTGTTTTTGCAGACCTCGTTGAACTCGCCTGAATCTGCATCCTCTATCCCGCAGACATTCCGTGCATACTCTATGACCGCGATCTGCATACCGAGGCAGATACCGAAAAACGGCATATCCTGCTCTCTTGCGTATCTGACGGCAGTTATCATCCCGTCTATGCCGCGCCCTCCGAAGCCTCCGGGGACAATGACTCCCGAAGCTCCGCTCAGCGCCTCCGCGATGTTCTTCTCCGTCAGCTTTTCGGAATCGACCCACCTGATGTTGATATGCCGGCCTATGGAATATCCTGCGTGCCGGAGCGCCTCCGCCACCGAGAGATAGGCATCGTGCAGTTCGGTGTATTTACCGACAAGAGCGATCTCTGTTGTCTCCCGGGCGGATTTTATCCTCTCCACCATCTCTCTCCATTCGTCAAGATGCGGCCTCGGAGCGGTGATACCCAGCCGGCGGCATACGACCCCGGAGAAATCCGATCTTTCCAGCATCAGCGGAGCCTCGTAAAGATCCGGCAGAGTTATGTTCTCGATGACACACTCTTCCCGGACATTGCAGAAAAGCGCTATCTTCCTGAAGATCGACTCCTCCAGCGGCCTGTCGCACCGCAGGACGATGATATCCGGGTGCACGCCCATCCCCTGAAGCTCCTTGACACTGTGCTGTGTCGGTTTTGACTTGTGCTCGTCGGAGCCGCTTAAAAAAGGAACGAGGGTAACGTGTATGAACATGGCATTCTCCCGGCCGACTTCAAGGGATATCTGCCTTGCGGCCTCGATAAAGGGCTGAGACTCTATATCTCCGATAGTCCCTCCGATCTCGGTGATGATAACATCCGCATCGGTCTTTTTCCCGACAGAATAGACGAACTCCTTGATCTCGTTGGTGATATGCGGGATGACCTGGACCGTTGAGCCCAGATATTCTCCCCGACGCTCCTTGTTCAGCACGTTCCAGTAGACCTTGCCGGTAGTGAGATTTGAATAGCGGTTGAGGTCCTCGTCGATAAAGCGCTCATAATGCCCCAGATCGAGATCGGTCTCGGCACCGTCCTCGGTGACGAACACCTCGCCGTGCTGATAAGGGCTCATTGTCCCGGGATCGACATTGATATACGGATCCAGCTTCTGCGCTGCGACTACCAGCCCTCTGGCTTTCAGCAGCCGCCCCAGCGATGCCGCTGTTATGCCTTTGCCCAGCCCGGAAACGACTCCGCCGGTAACAAAGATATACTTCCTCATTGGTTCTTTCTCCTTCCGGTGTATGATTCAGATGGGTGTTTTTTGCACCGCTCCCGGTGCATGGAAGAAAACTAAAAAGCGCTGGCGCCGTAGTTTGAAAGGACTCTTGCCGAAGGGTCGTTTACATCGCAGCCCTCCCAGCTCCTGTTAGGCATCCAGAAATCTGCGATCATCTCTCCCTGCCCGGGATAGTATTTCTCAAAAAGCTCCCGATAAAGCAGGGATTCCTTTGTAAATGGCTGAGCGTGGGTATATTTGCGTCTCAGAGCTTCATACTCTGCATCGGTGTAGTATTCCCCGGCATAGGCCTTGAGATAGTTTACGAGAGAATGACCGACCGCATCCGAAAATGCCGCCTTTTCCCGCCAGAGAATGCTCTCCGGAAGTATCCCGTCCGGCTCGAAGGCCTTGCGCAGCAGATATTTGCCCTTGCCGTAGGTGTTCAGCTTCTTGGCAGGGTCGATAGCCATAACGTATTTCACAAAATCCAAATCCCCGAAAGGCACTCTTGCCTCCAGAGAGTTTACGGATATACATCTGTCCGCCCGGAGGACATCGTACATATGCAGCTCGCGGACACGCTTCTCCGCCTCCTTCTGGAATTCCTCCGCAGAGGGGGCAAAATCGGTGTATTTGTAGCCGAAGAGCTCATCGCTGATCTCCCCCGTCAGGATGACACGGATATCTGTCTGCTCGTGTATCGCCTTGCAGACAAGATACATCCCCATACTTGCTCTTATCGTTGTGATATCGAATGTCCCCAGCAGCCTGACGACTTCCTCCAGCGAAGAAATGACATCGTCCTTTGAAATGATGACCTCCGTATGCTCCGAACCTATGAAATCTGCGGTCTCTTTGGCGTATTTCAGGTCGATGGCATCCTCGCTCATCCCGATAGCAAAGGTACGTATCGGCTGATGCGACAGCTTCTGAGCGACAGCGCAGACCAGCGAGGAATCCAACCCTCCCGAGAGCAGAAAGCCCACCTTTGCATCTGCCACCAGCCGCTTTTCGATCCCCTTCACCAACTTGTCGTGGATGTTTTTGTATACTGTCTCATGATCGTCGCCGCAGAACTGATCCACAGCGGCAATATCGCAGTAGCAGATGAATCTTCCGTCCATATAGTAGTGCCCCGGAGGGAAGGGCATGATCTTATCGCAGATATCCACAAGGTCCTGCGGCTCGCTGGCGAACACCGCCGCGCCCTCGCTGTCATAGCCGTAGTAGAGGGGGCGGATACCGATAGGGTCACGGGCAGCGATATATTTCCCCGTCTGCCCGTCGAAGATGATGCAGGCAAACTCTGCGTCCAGCAGGGAGAACATATCTGTGCCGTATTCGTTCCAGAGGGGCAGAAGTATCTCGCAGTCGGAATCGCTCTGAAAGCGATAACCCTTTTTGACAAGCTCCTCCCTCTGCGCTTCAAAGCCGTATAGCTCGCCGTTGCAGACCGCATAGCTCTTTCCCAGCGAGAAAGGCTGCATCCCCTCGGGAGTGAGCCCCATTATCGCAAGCCTGTGAAAGGCCAGCAGCCCGCTGCCTGTGTCTGCGAAGCGGGTATCGTCGGGGCCTCTTGACTTTGTCCTTTCAAAGCATTTTTCCATAAGCTCTCTGTCCGCCCCGGGCGAACACCAGCCCATTATACAACACATAGTTATTCCTCCGGTCTCTGATTTTATATAAGGCAACACCGCAATGCTGTAATAACAGAACTCGGCTGCCGCATTTCTGTGGCAGCCACATTCTTTTGTATGCAAGGGGGTCATGCCCGGTCTTATTTTACTCCGAAAAGCAGCTCGTCATAGGTCGGGAACGGCCAGAATTTTGCGGCTGTTATGGTCTCGGCCTCGTCACAGGATGCCCGCAGCTTATCCATTACTCCCAGCAGTTCATCGCGGATGAGCCAGCCTGTCTCAATGACATTGGGTGCGCTCTGTACCTTTTCAAGAGCCGCTCCCAGCTCATCAAGGCTCTTGTATGCGTCGGAAGCAAGCTGCGAGAGCTTCTTGACCGTCTCGGTCTCGTAGGTGCAGGTCAGATCGGTAGCCAGGGATTTCTTGGCGTTGGCTGTCCTGGCAACGAATGCTGCGTATTCCTCGATAGCGGGCAGGATCTCTCTCTTTGCCAGCATCTCCATAGTCTTTGCCTCGATGACTACCGCCTTGCAGTAGTTCTCAAGAGTTATCTCTGTGCGGCTGCGGAGCTCGGCCTCGGTAAACACCTTATGCTCGGTGAGCATCCTGACGTTCTTTTCGTCCATAAGGTGGGGGATAGCATCGGGAGTCGTGCGGAAATTGAGCAGCCCGCGGACTTCTGTCGCTTCCTTGATCCAGGCGTCGTCGTAGCCGTTGCCGTTGAAGATGATGCGCTTGTGGTCGGTGATCGTCTTCTTTATCATCTCATGGAGCTTTTCCTCAAAATTGTCGGCAGCTTCGAGGCGGTCGGCATAGATCTTCAGGCTCTCTGCGACTGCGGAGTTCAGCATGATGTTGGCGCAGGCGATACTGTCTGCCGAGCCCACCATCCTGAACTCGAACTTGTTGCCTGTGAAGGCAAAGGGCGAGGTGCGGTTGCGGTCGGTGGTGTCTCTTGTGAACCTGGGAAGGACACTGACTCCCAGCTTCATTGTCTTCTTCTCGATGCCCATATAGGGAGTATCTGTCTCGATAGCGTCCAGGATACCCTGAAGCTCCTCTCCGAGGAAGATAGAGATAACAGCCGGGGGCGCTTCGTTGGCGCCGAGACGGTGATCGTTGCCGGCTGTCGCAACCGAGATGCGGAGCAGATCCTGATAGTCGTCAACAGCCTTGATGACAGCGCAGAGGAAAAGCAGGAACTGTGCGTTCTCATAGGGGGTGTCTCCGGGAGTCAGCAGGTTGACACCGGTATCTGTGGCGATAGACCAGTTGTTATGCTTGCCGGAGCCGTTGACGCCTGCAAAGGGCTTTTCATGCAGCAGGCAGACCAGGCCGTGCTTTTTGGCGACCTTTTTCATGATCTCCATAGTAAGCTGGTTATGGTCGGTAGCGATGTTGGTGGTGGCGTAGATAGGAGCCAGCTCATGCTGTGCGGGAGCGACTTCGTTATGCTGGGTCTTGGCAAGGATGCCCAGCTTCCAGAGCTCTTCGTTGAGGTCGGACATATAGGCCTCGACTCTCGGCTTGATGACGCCGAAATAATGATCGTCCAGCTCCTGACCCTTGGGAGGCTTGGCTCCGAAAAGTGTGCGCCCGGTATAGATCAGATCCTTGCGCTTGTTATAGAGCTCCTCCGGGATGAGGAAGTATTCCTGCTCCGGGCCGACAGAAGTTGAAACGTGCCTTACCTGATCGTTGCCGAAGAGCCTGAGGATACGCAGAGCCTGCTTATTGAGCGCCTGCATGGAGCGCAGCAGAGGGGTCTTCTTGTCGAGAGCCTCTCCGCCGTAGGAGCAGAATGCCGTCGGGATGCAGAGAGTCTTGCCTTTAATGAAAGCGTAAGAAGTCGGATCCCAGGCGGTATAGCCTCTGGCCTCGAAGGTCGCTCTCAGGCCGCCGGATGGGAAGGATGAGGCATCCGGCTCTCCCTTGATGAGCTCCTTGCCGGAGAAATCCATGATGACTCTGCCGTCCGGCGAGGGGGAGATGAAGCTGTCGTGCTTCTCGGCAGTGATGCCTGTCAGCGGCTGGAACCAGTGAGTATAATGTGTCGCTCCCTGCTCCACCGCCCATTCCTTCATAGCCTGTGCTACCGCCTCGGCAACGTTCGGATCCAGCTTTGTGCCGAGATCAATGGTGTTTTTCAGCGAATTATAGACCTTGGAAGATAACTTCGATTTCATTACTCTGTCGTCAAAGACCTTGCTCGCAAACATTTCGGGTACTGTGCTCATAATGTTTTCCTCCGTTCATAATAAAGCAAATGTGCCCCGGCGCACAGGCAGCCATACCCTGCGCCGGAGACACCTTTGCCCCCATCTAAGATACAGGAAGGAGTCTTCCTCATTCCTTGCATAAACAAAAAAGACAAGCACGCCGTCGGCCAGCTTTACTGACCTCCGAGACGTCCTTGCCTCTATGGTCATCATTATACACCCCTTTTACGGGTTTGTCAAGCACATTTCCGACAAATATCTGAATTTTGCCGTTTAAAAACTTGCAAGAAATCACAAATTTGCAGAATATACTTGACAGATATGAATTTCTAAGTTATAATACTTGCAAATGAGCAATGGCGTTCATTCTTTTTGTGCCCTTTTTTGCAGCTTTGCAGGGGGCGCTGAGAATGTGCGCTTTTTTTATTTTATAAAGGAGTGAAGGCTATGAAAAAAGAAGGAGAAGTCCGTATACCATCAGGCTGCGCTATCGCAGCAGTCATTTCAAGAGAGGGCAAAGGCATTCCCGGCGATGTGATATATAACGCCATGAAGCCCATGCACGACCGTTCCAACGGCCTCGGCGGCGGCTTCGCAGCTTACGGTATCTACCCAGAATACAGAGATCTTTTCGCTTTCCATATTTTCTTTGACCACCGCTCGACCCGCAAGGACTGTGAAGCATATTTAAAGGAGCGCTTCGAGGTCGTCAAGGGGGAGCTGATCCCGACCCGCCAGATCCCCCAGATCACAGACGAGCCCATAATCTGGAGATACTTCTGCGCACCGCTGAGATCAATGGTCGCCGCCGAGCAGGTTGATGAAAACGAGTTCGTCGCCCGGACAGTTATGAAGATCAACACCGGGATGAAAGGCGCTTATGTCTTCTCCAGCGGAAAAAACATGGGCTGCTTCAAGGCTGTCGGATATCCGGAGGATGTAGGCGTGTTCTACAAGCTGGAGGAATACGAAGGCTATTCCTGGACAGCTCACGGCCGCTATCCCACCAACACTCCCGGCTGGTGGGGCGGAGCTCATCCCTTCTCCCTGCTGGACAGCTCTATAGTCCATAACGGCGAGATCTCCTCCTACGATGCCAACCGCCGCTTTATAGAAATGTTCGGCTATAAATGCACCCTCCAGACTGATACCGAGGTCATCACCTACATCCTCGACTATCTGCTGAGAAGACAGGGGCTGACGCTGGAGGAGGCCGCATCTGTCATCGCGGCGCCCTTCTGGTCAACGATAAACGGCAAGCCGGAAAAGGAAAAAGAAAAGCTGACATATCTCCGGCAGGTTTTCCCCAGCCTGCTGATAACCGGCCCCTTCTCCATTGTCTATGGCTGGAACGGCGGGCTCATGGCGCTCAACGACCGCCTGAAGCTCCGCTCGATGATAACCGCCGAAAAAGCCGACCGTGTTTTCATCGCCAGCGAGGAGGCCGCAGTAAGAGTAATGGAGCCGGAGGCTGAGAACTTCTACGCTCCCGCAGGCGGCGAGCCTGTAATAGTTCGTGTCAAGGAGGGCAAATTCTGATGAGAGATCATTTTATATATCCCGAGTTCGAGGTGGTCCGCAGAGATGACCGCTGTATCAGGTGCCGTGTCTGTGAAAGGCAGTGCGCCAACGAAGTGCACAGCTTTGACCCCGATCTGGGCATAATGCTTTCGGACGAGACAAAATGTGTCAACTGCCAGCGCTGTGTTTCTCTCTGCCCGACAAGAGCCATTAAAATAGTCAAGAGCGATTGCCGCCTGCGCGAAAACGCCAACTGGTCGGACGAGACCATAAAGGAGATCTACAAGCAGGCCAACAGCGGCGGTGTGCTGCTTTCATCTATGGGCAACCCCAAGCCGCTTCCCGTCTACTGGGACAAGATCCTGATAAATGCCTCACAGGTCACCAACCCTCCCATAGACCCTCTGCGCGAGCCTATGGAGACCAAGGTCTTTCTCGGCAAGAAAACGGATAAGATCCGCCGGGACGAGAACGGCGAGCTCATCGTCGATACCCTTCCCCAGCTTGAGCTCTCTATGCCCGTTATGTTCTCGGCTATGAGCTACGGCTCTATCAGCTACAACGCTCATGCCTCTCTTGCAAGAGCCGCTACCGAGCTGGGGATCTGCTACAACACCGGCGAAGGCGGCCTCCACGAGGATTTTTATGTGTACGGCCCGAACACAGTCGTTCAGGTGGCCTCCGGCCGCTTCGGAGTGCATAAGAACTACCTCGAAGCAGCGGCAGCCATAGAGATCAAGATGGGTCAGGGCGCAAAGCCCGGTATCGGCGGGCATCTTCCCGGAGCCAAGATCGTCGGGGATGTCTCCCGCACAAGGATGATACCCGAAGGCTCTGACGCCATCTCCCCCGCTCCGCATCACGATATCTATTCCATCGAAGACCTGCGCCAGTTGGTGTTCTCCCTCAAGGAAGCAACAGAATACCGCAAGCCTGTTATTGTAAAAGTCGCGGCAGTGCATAATATCGCTGCCATCGCCAGCGGCATCGCCCGCAGCGGCGCGGATATCATCGCAATCGACGGCTTCCGGGGCGGCACAGGCGCAGCTCCGACCCGTATCCGCGACAATGTAGGCATCCCGATCGAACTGGCACTGGCTGCGGTAGATCAGAGGCTCCGCGACGAAGGCATACGCAATAGCGTCTCGCTGGTAGTGGGCGGGAGCGTGCGCTCGGCTGCGGATGTGGTCAAGGCAGTCGCTCTGGGAGCAGACGCAGTATATGTCGCAACAGCAGCTCTGCTGGCGCTGGGATGTCATCTCTGCCGCACCTGCCAGAGCGGCAGGTGCAACTGGGGCATAGCGACTCAGGACCCTGAGCTGGTAAAACGTCTCAATCCGGATATCGGCTCCCGCAGGCTGGTAAATCTTATGGACGCATGGCGCCACGAGATCAAGGAGCTCATGGGCGGTATGGGGATCAACTCCATAGAGAGCCTCCGCGGAAACAGGCTGATGCTCCGGGGAGTCGGTCTGACAGCGAAAGAGCTGGAGATACTGGGCATCTCCCATGCAGGCGAATAAGGAGGCAGCGCTATGAAAAGAGTATATGTAAACGAGCAGTGGTGTCTGGGATGTCACCTCTGCGAATATAACTGCGCTTTTGCCAATTCAGGCATCAAGGATATGGTCAAGGCGCTGAAGGGCAAAGAGATCTTCCCCCGTGTGCATATTGAGGACGACGGAAAGATACATTTCGCAGTCTCCTGCCGGCACTGCACAGATCCGCTGTGCGTAAAGAGCTGTATCGCCGGAGCGATCAGCAAGGAGGACGGTGTCGTAAAGATCGACAGGAGCAAGTGCGTCGGCTGCCTGACCTGTGTGCTGGTATGTCCCTACGGAGCTGTAGCGGCAGGGCCCGACGGCGCTGCGCAGAAGTGCGAGCTCTGTCTGGAGAACAGCTGCGGAGCCCCTGCCTGTGTCAAGGGCTGCCCGAACAACGCAATAGTATATGAGGAGAGGTGAGCGCTATGTCTGAATATCTTATCATCGGCAACGGCACCGCTGCCGCAGGCTGCATCGAGGGCATAAGGAGCATCGACTCCGAGAGCAGCATAACCGTCGTCTCCGCAGAAAAGCATCATGTCTATTCCCGTCCGCTGATCTCGTATCTTTTAGAGGGCAGGACAGACCGTGAGAAGATGAGATACCGCCCCCTGGATTTCTATGAGAGGAACAAGGTCAGGCTCATCTTCGCCAGAGCCGTTAAATGCGACCCGAAAAAGCAGACCGTCGTTCTCGACAGCAAGGAGAAGCTCCGTTACGACAAGCTCTGCCTCTGCACAGGCTCTTCCCCCTTTGTCCCGAGGTTTGAAGGGCTGGAGACTGTAAAGAACAAGTTTCCGTTTATGACTCTTGACGATGCCGATGCGCTGGAAAAGGTGCTGGACAAAGATGCAAGAGTGCTGATCGTCGGGGCGGGGCTCATCGGGCTGAAATGCGCCGAGGGCATCTCCGGAAGAGTCGGCAGCATAACTGTCTGCGATCTGGCGGACAGAGTCCTCTCCTCTATCCTGGACAGCGAATGTGCGGGATATATGCAGAGAGAACTGGAAAACCACGGCGTATCATTTATGCTGGGAGACACGGCTGTGCGCTTTGAGAAGGATAAGGCCTTTATGAAGAGCGGAGCCGAGGTCGGCTTCGATATACTCGTGCTGGCTGTCGGCGTAAGAGCCGAAACAGAGCTGGCAAAGCAGGCAGGCTGCGAGGTAGACCGCGGCATCATTATCGGGACGGATATGAGGACCGGGGCAGACAATATCTTTGCCGCAGGCGACTGCTCCCAGGGGCTCGACAGCTCCACAGGGCAGAACCGTGTCCTTGCTATACTTCCCAACGCTTATATGCAGGGGCATTGCGCAGGCATCAATATGGCTGGCGGCTCTGCTGTTTTCGACAATGCAGTGCCTATGAACTCCATCGGCTTTTTCGGGCTACACTGCGCTACTGCCGGGAGCTATCCCGAGGGCAGCGAGATCTTCGAGGAGCGCTCCGAGGGCGGCATCAAACGGCTCTACATCAAGGATAACAGGCTTTGCGGCTATATGCTCATCGGGAATGTCAACAGAGCGGGGATCTATACCTCTCTCGTCCGCGAAAAGACAGTACTGGATGAAGAAAATATGGACAAAATGAAAAATATCCCTTCTCTATCCATTTTTTCACAGAATATCCGTAGAAAAAAACTCGGAGGTGTGGTATAATGAATATCAACGCAACAGGGCTCGATTACAAAGAGCTGAATGAGACACTGCGCCAGACCAGAGGCAACTGCACCATAACCGATTGCCTCGGCCAGAGATTTATCGCCGCAGGCATCTCCGATAAGAACCTGACTATCAGCGGTATCCCAGGGAATGCCCTGGGTGCCTACCTCAACGGAGCAAAGATCGAAGTCAAGGGCAACGCTCAGGATGCCGTCGGAGATACTATGAACGACGGGACTATCGTAATCCACGGGAATGTGGGCGACGCTGTCGGCTACGCTATGCGCGGCGGCAGGATATATGTCCGGGGCAATGCCGGCTACCGCGCCGGGATACACATGAAAGCCTATAAGGAAAAACAGCCCGCTCTCGTCATCGGAGGCAGAGCCGGCAGCTTTCTCGGAGAATATCAGGCGGGAGGGACTGTCATCGTGCTGGGGCTCAATACCGACGGCAAGCAGATAGTAGGCAACTTCCCTTGCACAGGTATGCACGGCGGAAAGATGTTCCTGCGCTCGGAATGTAAAGGAATACACTTCCCGCATCAGGTCCACACCCGTCCCGCCGACAGCGCCGACCTTGAAGAGATCGCCCACTATCTCAGGCGCTTCTGCTTCTATTTCGGATACAAGCCGGAGGAGCTGCTGGATCATCCCTTTACAGTCGTAACTCCCGACAGCAGCAACCCCTACAGGCAGATGTATGTGGCGAATTAACGGAGGATACTATGAATTACACAGCCGAAGAGATCATGCAATACTGCGCCGAGGAGGATGTCAAATTCATCCGCCTTGCTTTCTGCGACGCATTCGGAGCGCAGAAGAATATTTCGATCATGCCCTCCGAGCTGCGGCGGGCTTTTGAACAGGGCATCGGCTTCGACGCCTCGGCGGTCAAGGGCTTCGCCAATGAGGCCCGCTCCGATCTGCTCCTCTTCCCCGACCCGGACACACTGTCTGTCCTCCCCTGGAGGCCGGAGCACGGCCGGGTCGTCAGGATGTTCTGCTCCATAAAGGAGCCCGGAGGCAGGAGCTTTGAGTGCGACACCCGAAGTCTCCTCATCAAAGCGATAGCAGCTGCTAAGGCCGAAGGGCTGGAATTTTCCTTCGGCTCCGAGCTGGAATTCTATCTCTTCAAACAGGATGAGAACGGCATCCCGACCTCTATCCCCTACGACCGCGCAGGATATATGGACATCGCCCCTGACGACAAAGGCGAGAATATCCGCAGGGAGATATGCCTGACCCTGGAGCAGATGGGCATAACGCCCGAGAGCTCCCACCACGAAGAGGGCCCCGGCCAGAACGAGATAGATTTTCGCTATGCCGATGCTCTTAAAGCCGCAGACGATGCTATGGCCTTCCGCACAGTAGTCAAGACAGTCGCCAACGCCAACGGTCTCTATGCCGATTTTTCCCCAAAGCCGCTGAACGATCAGCCCGGCAGCGGGTATCATATCAACCTCTCGGTCAAGGACGATAAGAACCATATCCTCCTGCCCTCGGTCATCGCGGGGATACTGGAGCATATCAGGGACATCACAGTGTTCCTGAACCCGACAGAACAGAGCTACAAGCGCCTCGGAAAAAACAAGGCTCCAAAGTATATCTCCTGGTCCAGCGAGAACCGTTCCCAGCTTGTGCGGATACCTGCTGCGGAAGGAGAATACAGAAGAGCCGAGCTCCGCTCCCCGGACCCGACAGCAAACCCGTATCTGGCCTTCACTCTGCTGATATATGCAGGGCTTTACGGCTGCCGGAACGGCCTCTTCCTGCCTCCGGTCTCGGATACAGACCTTTTCTCCGCCGGCAGCGATATCACCGAAAAGCTGATGCGTCTGCCGGATTCGCTGGCAGAAGCCAGAGCCTATGCACTTTCCAGCAGCTTCGTTGCGGATCATCTGCCCAGGCGGATGATCGAGATCTACTGCAAGTAAAGGAGGGCTGTGCCGGTGGAATTGAAGATAAGACAGTACAGTGTGCTGGTGGTGTCGGCACAGCCAAAATTCAATGAATCGCTGGCTGCGATGATAAACGAGCGCACATATTACGAACATACTACCGAACAAAGCGTTGCCTCAGCAAAAAGGCTGATCTCCGATCAAGCCTTCGATATGGTCATTATAAACGCGCCGCTCCCCGACGAGGACGGCGTGCGCTTTGCTGTTGACAGGTCTGTCGGAAAATGCTCGGTCCTGCTGTTGGTCAGGAACGAATACTACCCGGAGATCTTCAACAGAGTCTGTCCCTATGGGGTCTATACCCTTCCAAAGCCTCCGGCAAGACAGCTTGTGCTGCAAGCCTTCGACTGGCTGGAAAGCAGCTGCGAGCGCCTGAGAAAGCTGGAGAAACATTCGGTCTCCCTTGAGGACAAGATGGCTGAGATCAGGCTGGTCAACCGGGCAAAATGGCTGCTCATCTCCAGAGACGGCCTTACAGAAGAGGAGGCCCACCACCGGATCGAAAAGCTGGCTATGGACAGATGCCTCCCCAAGCGGGAGATCGCGGAATGGATAATAAACACCGGAGAATGATCCCGAACAGAGGGCGCTCATCCGGAATGCCTGCACAGAAACTGTCATGAGATCTTATAAAACATCGCCGCACTGAGAACCAGCGCGGCGATGTTTTATGTCTTGATCCTGTTACTTTACAGCAGCTTGTTTACTAGCCCTCGCTGTCCTGTAAAGCGTCGAAACCTTCCTCACCTGTCCTTACCTTGACAACGTTCTCAACATCGTAAATGAAGATCTTGCCGTCTCCGATATGCCCGGTGTAGAGCGCTTTCTTGGCGGTCTCCACAACGCTGCGGACAGGGACCTTGCTGACTACTATATCGACCTGTACCTTGGGCATCAGGTTGATCTCAACAGGAACGCCTCTGTAATACTCGGGCTTGCCCTTCTGGTTGCCGAAGCCCATTACATGGGATACTGTCATACCTGTTATGCCCAGCTTGGTCATGGAGTTCTTCAGCTTATCCAGCTTGGCCTCCTTGCAGACGATCTCGATCTTGGTGAGCTTGGGTCTGCCCTCGGGAGCAAGACTCGGCAGCTTGGCTACCGGTACAGCCTCGGCCTCGGGAGTCTCGCCGGTGACAACAGCAGCATCGTTGTATTCCTCGTATGTTGTGTACTTATGCACCGAAGGCATAAAGTCGGGGTATGCGCTGGGAAGACCGTGCTCGGTGATGTCAAGACCAAGGATCTCTTCCTCGGCAGAGGTACGCAGGCCGTGGGTCTTCTTTATTATCGTAAAGGTGATGACCATCATAACTGCTGCATAGACAGCAACAGATGCGAAGCCTGTGAGCTGTAAGCCGAGCTGCTTGAACTTGCCTGTGTAGAAAAGCCCTTCCAGACCAGCGGGAGCATCAGGGTTCGCCAGAAGGCCTACCGCGATAGTGCCCCAGATACCGTTAGCGCAGTGAACGCCGACAGCGCCTACGGGGTCGTCTATATGGAGCTTGAGATCGATGAATTCTACTACCCAGACTACCAGGAATCCGGATACGAGGCCGACGCCGGCAGCGCCTATGGCGTCAAAGGCATCTGTGCCTGCCGTTACGGCTACAAGTCCCGCCAGGGAAGCGTTGAGACACATTGAAACATCGGGTTTGCCGTTTCTGATCCAGGTGTAGATCATAGTCACACAGGTCGCAACAGCGGGAGCGATAGTTGTCGTCATAAAGATAGATGCCAGCTCGGAAACGCTGGTCGCTGCAGCGCCGTTGAAGCCGTACCAGCCCAGCCAGAGGATGAACACGCCGAGTGCTCCGAGGGTGATGGAATGTCCGGGGATAGCGTTTACCTTGATGACCTTGCCGTCCTTGTCGCGCTCGTACTTACCGAGACGGGGACCTACGAAGATTGCTCCGATAAGCGCTGCGATACCGCCGACCATGTGGATCGCGCAGGAGCCGGCATAATCATGGAAGCCCAGCTCGGAGAGCCAGCCGCCGCCCCAGATCCAGTGCGCCTCAATGGGATAAACTATCAGCGAGATGACTGCGGAATAGATGCAGTAGCTGGAGAATTTAGTGCGCCCAGCCATAGAGCCGGAAACGATAGTCGCGGTAGTCGCGCAGAACACCAGGTTGAAAACGAAGGTGGAAGCCCCGGTAAAGCTGCCGTCCGAAGGGCTGGTGATAAATTCCTTGAAGTGGGTGAACATATCCATGTTGGGGATGCCGATAAGCCCGAAGAGCGCATCTTCGCCCATCATCAACGTGTAGCCCAGCAGCGAGAAGACAACTGTACCGATACAGAAATCCATCAGGTTCTTCATAATGATGTTGCCGGCGTTCTTTGCCCGGGTGAAGCCTGTCTCCACCATAGCAAAGCCTGCCTGCATCCAGAAAACAAGTGCGGCTCCGATCAGGAACCAGAATTCGACTGTCATATAAATTCCCTCTTTCGATAATGAAGCTGTGTACCTCGCCCCGTCGCGGGAGAGTGCATTTACCGCCGTGTCTGCCTGCATGAGCAGCCCGCAGACCGACTGCTGTTGTCGGTGATGTCATTATCCGAGATCATACCGCACCGCCTCCGTTCTTTTACCAAACGATGCAAAGCCGCACCGAAAAATAAAAGGCGCTCCCCGGACACCCTTATCCGGGAAGACACCTTTGCCTTGATACAAATATAAAAACAGAGGCAATGCGTGAAGATCACTTCGGGACGCCTTTGCCTCTGTTGTCTGTATTATACTACCCTCAAAGGGATATGTCAAGGGCTTTTTAATAATTTTTGCATTTTCACGTTTTGCAATATTCATTTTTGAATGTTTTAGGCAAAGTTCTACAAGAATTCTGAATTCTGCATCTTTACTGCTTGCAGTTTCTTTTCGCCCGCTAAAGATCTGCAAGCTCTCACGGTCAGCCGCAGCAGCATTTTCACCATATCGGTTAAAGCCCTTGACATTCATCTGTTTTATGTATATCATGTTAATAGAGAGTTAAGATTTCCCGGTTTCAATAGGGATCCAGCCCTTGCATCCTCTGCCTTAGGCAGGATCAATCATCATTTCTAATGACAAACGCTTGACAAGCGCTGTATAATCATTATATAATGATATAAAATGAAGGACATCTGTGTAAGAAGGGGGGAAGAGTATGGTCTATTCAAGCATTGCTATCATTGCGCTGCTGGTGCAGCTCATCATAAACTACGATGTTATCATGAACAAGACGAGCTCTAAGGTGAGCAAGAATAACAAATCATACCGCCGCTTCATCATCGGATCGATCTTCTATTATGTAACAGACATACTCTGGGGCTTCTTCGATGAGCAGAAGATGGACAGGATGCTCTTTTTTGACACGACAGCCTTCTTCCTTGCCATGAGCCTTATGGTAATGCTCTGGACAGCTTATGCCACAGATTATCTCGACGAGAAAACACGCTTCGGCAAGGCTTTGAGAATAGTCGGGCAGTTGTTCTTCATGATCTCGCCTCCCGCCCTTATCATAAACTATTTCTACCCGATCCTTTTCAGCATCAACAGCGAATGTGAATACCATCCCGGAACTATCCGCTATCTGTTGCTGCTGATACAGATCCTGCTCTTCCTGCTGACCGGTATCCATACCATTGTCCTCAGCATGAAGGTCTCAAAGGAGAAAAAGGTGCGGTACCGCGCTATCGGAGCCTTCGGTATCGTGATGACTGCGCTGGTGCTCGTTCAGGTCTACTATCCGCTGCTGCCTGTATATTCAGTCGGCTGTATGCTGGGCACCTGCCTGCTGCATACCTTTATCTACGAGGACGAAAAGGCGGAATACCGGAACAAGCTGGAAAAGCTGCTGCAGCAGGAAAAGGAGTCCAAGAAGGCTCTGCATACTGCCAGGACCGCCGCTAATACCGACCCGCTGACAGGTGTCAAGAGCCGGAATGCTTATCTTGAGATGACAGCCGACATAGACTCCTCCATAATTGACAGCAGCGCTGCGGATTTCGGTGTTATCGTATTTGATATAAACGGTCTGAAGAATATCAACGACACCAAGGGGCACGAAGAAGGCGACCGCTATATCCGTGACGGCTGCATGATGATCTGCCGGAAGTTCACCCACAGCCCCGTCTACCGTATCGGCGGAGACGAATTTGTCGTCCTGCTCAAGGGCAGCGATTACGAAAACCGAGAGTCCCTGCTCAGCGACTTTGACGAGCAGATCGAGCGGAACCACCTTCTCGGGCTGGTATCCATCTCGACAGGTATGGCAATATTCGACCCGGACACCGATACCCAGTTCTCCGAGATCTTCGACCGCGCCGACAAAAAGATGTATGAGCGGAAGAAGAAGCTGAAAAGCGAACTTGTCCCCGTACAATAAGACACATTCACCGCCCTGTTGCTTTTGCAGCGGGGCGGTTTTTTATTGAGAAATAGATTGATGAACACCAGAAATCGGGCGTGAGCTGACGAACAGCTTTCGCTGAGAGTCAGGGCGGACACCCGAAGGGGCTCGGGGGCGACCGGAAAGCCCCCGAAACTAAGCGTGAGTGCAAGTGGTGTTTGCACTTACGCTGTGGCGGCGCAGCACCCCTTACACAACGTCCCGCCCCTCTAAAGGAAAGACGCCGCCGAACCTATCGGCAGCGTCGCAGGGCGTACAGACGACCACGCAACGACAGTAAGCGACCACCGGGAGCGCCGCGTTTCGGAGCTAAAAAGCCCCCGAAATCGGGCGTGAGCTGACGAACAGCTTTCGCTGAGAGTCAAGGCGGACACCCAAAGGGGCACGGGGGCGACCGGAAAGCCCCCGAAACTAAGCGTGAGTGCAAGTGGTGTTTGCACTCACGCTGGGGCGGCGCAGCACTCCTTACACAACGTCCCGCCCCTCTAAAGGAAAGACGCCGCTGAACCTTCCGGCAGCGTCGCAGGCCGTACAGACGACCCCGCAACGACAGCAAGCGACCAACGGGAGCGCCGCGTTTCGGAGCTAAAAAACGGAAAGACGTTCGCTGCGCTCACTGTTTCCTGTGTCAGCGGGCAAAAGGGTTTTGCCGGCGCGGCATTTTTGTTTGTCCACATAAAAATGTAGGGAGGCCATACTTGGTCTCCCTTTGTTTTCGGTGTGCCGCGCCTGGCCGGAACTGCGTTCCGGTATGGGGTTCTACCCCATGCCCCGCTTAGGGCTCTGCCCTAAGAACCTGCCAAG
>CAMNNQ010000192.1 GCA_946545645.1 uncultured Clostridia bacterium
AAAGAGACCGCAGCTTCACTGAGGCTGCGGTTTTTTGTCCCCGCTATTATAATAGTATAGCAGACGAATTGTGCAATATAGATAAAACAGCGCAGAAAAATACGGAAAATTTCTCCTACGGAAAATTGTGAATAATTCAAAAAAGGGCTTGCAAAACAGGCCCTTTTATATTATAATATATCTTGCGTGACTGCACAAGGTAAACGGCTGGCGCCGTATACCTGAAAGATATGCGATGAAGCGAAAGGTTGCCGGCGGTTTGCCGGGTAATTTTCGTGGAGTATGTCCGATTTTAAACCGGGCGACTGTAATACCGAACACAGTATGTGCTTATGCTTCTTGCGAAGGGCGGATCATCCGCTTTTGGCATGGGTGCGTCGGCTGCGCTGTTTTTCGAGTCTTCTGTCTTCCGAATACCGAAAGGTAGTCGGATTTTTTAATGGGCAGAGCAGGAAACACACGGCAGAGTGTAAGTCGAATATCCGACGTTTGCAGGATTTTTTGGCGACCACAAGGTATTGCATGGGGATAAGATCCCTGCCCCCATATTTTGATGAAAGCACTAAGGAGGCGATTTAAGTGGCAGTCAATGAAAAGATCAGGATCAAGATCAAGGGTTACGAGCACGCAGTTGTTGATTCGGCTGCAAAGAAGATCGTGGAGGCTGTTAAGCGCAGCGGCGCACAGGTAAGCGGCCCTATCCCGCTCCCCACAGATAAGGAGATCGTAACGATCCTGAGAGCAGTTCACAAGTACAAGGACAGCAGAGAGCAGTTCGAGCTGAGAACACATAAGAGACTTATCGATGTTCTCCGCCCCACAAAGGAAACAACCGCAGCTCTCGAAAGCCTTGACCTTCCTGCGGGCGTGAACATCGTAATGGAGATCAAGTAAGCTCCGACTGAGATCGCGTGCGATCTCAAAACGATGTAAAGCAGGTCATGTCGGGAAACCGACCAATAACCATTAGGAGGTATAAACAATGCAAAAGGGAATCATCGGCAAGAAGATCGGCATGACACAGATCTTCGATGAGGCGGGTAAGGTAATCCCCGTCACAGTAGTCGAGGCCGGCCCCTGCGTAGTCGTTCAGAAGAAAACGATCGAGAACGACGGCTATGAGGCAGTTCAGCTCGGCTTCGGCGACATCAGAGCCAAGAGAGTAAATAAGCCTCTCGCAGGCCACTTCAAGGTAGCAGACGTTGCTCTCAAGAGAACACTCAAGGAGTTCAGATTTGACGATATCTCAAATCTCAACGTCGGCGATATCGTTAAGGCCGATACCTTCGCTGAGGGCGACATCGTAGATGTCTGCGGGACCAGCAAAGGTAAGGGCTATGCAGGCAACATCAAGCGTCATAACAACGCAAGACTGAAGGAAACACACGGTACAGGCCCTGTTCACCGCCACGCCGGCTCTATGGGCGCCTGCTCTTCGCCTTCCAGGATCTATAAGGGCAAGGGAATGCCCGGACACCTCGGCGCAGAGAGAGTTACCGTCCAGAACCTGAAGATCGTAAAGATCGACGCTGAAAATAACCTTATCGCGATCAAGGGCGCTATCCCGGGCCCCAAGAACGGCACGGTAGTTATCGTTGACTGCGTTAAGAAGGCTTAGTGGAAGGAGGAGTCAGAATGTCACAGATCACCGTATTCGATATGGCAGGCAACAAGGTTGCCGACACTGAGCTTAACGACGCTGTTTTCGGCATCGCTCCCAATACACATCTGATGCACGAGATGGTAATCTGCTACCTCGCAAATCAGAGACAGGGCACACAGTCAACTCTGACCAGAACAGAAGTCAGCGGCGGCGGAAGAAAGCCCTGGAGACAGAAGGGCACAGGCCACGCAAGACAGGGCTCCATCAGAGCTCCGCAGTGGGTACACGGCGGAATCGCCCTCGGCCCCAAGCCCAGAGATTACAGCTATTCGCTCAATAAGAAGGAGAAGAGACTCGCTATGAAGTCCGCTCTTTCTACAAAGGTCATCGATTCTAACCTCGTGGTCGTTGATTCGATCAAGACAGAAGAATTTAAGACCAGAACTATCGTTGATATGCTCAAGGCTCTTAAGGTCGAGGGTAAAGCCCTGATCGTTACCGCCGAGGCAGATCAGAAGGTAATAAAGAGCGCCGGCAACATCCCCGGAGTCAAGACCGCAACCGTAAACACCCTTAATGTTTACGATATCCTTAACTACGATAAGTTCATCGTCGCTAAGGACGCGGTAGCAAAGATCGAGGAGGTATATGCATAATGAGTAAGCTCGCACAGGATATCATCCTCAAGCCCGTTATCACAGAAGACTCTATGGAGAGACTTCCCAACGGCAAGTACACCTTCATCGTTGCTCCCGATGCAAATAAGGTCGAGATCAAGAAGGCTGTCGAAGAGCTCTTCGATGTCAAGGTCGCCAGAGTAAATACTATCAGCGTCAAGGGCAAGCAGAAGAGAATGGGCAGATACGTAGGATACAGGCCCGACACCAAGAAGGCTATCGTTACCCTCGAGGGCGATAAGACTATCGCATTCTTCGACGGAATGTACTAAAATGAAGTAGGAGCCCGGAAAGCTCCGAAGGTGCGGCGGAAAGCTGCACAGCTCCGCAGCAGCCGCAATACCGAGGCTGCGCGGAAAGCGCCTGCGAGGCGGCGAGGGCCGCTCCGGGGGGTCCCCCCGACAGTTCCGCAAGACGGAAAAGCCTTTATATATAAAGGAAGAAGACCGCAGGATGTAAGTATGGAGACGCTCTTGGAGCGGATGCTCGGAGCAAAAGCTCAGAGCAAGGCTCTTTGACGGCTTCGCAAAACTAAATTCAAGGAGTGAATTCAAATGGCAATAAAGAGCTATAAGCCTACTACTGCCGGCAGAAGAGGTATGACAGTTACCGATTACTCCGGCCTTAGCAAGGTCGCTCCCTGCAAATCGCTGCTCGAGCCGATGGATAAGAAATCCGGCAGAAACAGCTACGGCAGGATCACCGTTCGCCACAGAGGCGGCGGCGAAAGAAGAAAATACCGCATCATTGATTTCAAGAGAAACAAGCTGGATATGGACGCTAAGGTGCTCACAATAGAGTACGATCCCAACAGATCTGCGTTCATCGCGCTCGTTCAGTATGACGACGGCGAGAAGAGATATATCATCGCTCCCAACGGCCTTAAGGTCGGCGATGTAGTAAGAGCAGGCGACGACGCAGATATCAAGCCCGGCAACGCTCTTGCCCTCGCAAATATCCCCGTCGGCACCTTTATCCATAATATCGAGCTCTATCCCGGCAAGGGCGCTCAGCTCGTAAGATCTGCCGGCAATATGGCTCAGCTCATGGGCAAGGAAGATAAGTACGCTCTCGTAAGACTTCCCTCCGGCGAGATGAGAAAGATCCCGATAAACTGCATGGCTACAATCGGCCAGGTAGGCAATATCGACCACGAGAACGTAAACCTCGGTAAGGCCGGAAGAAAGCGCCATATGGGCTGGAGACCGACTGTAAGAGGTTCTGTAATGAACCCCTGCGATCACCCGCACGGTGGTGGTGAAGGTAAGTCACCCGTCGGCAGACCGAGCCCTGTAACACCTTGGGGCAAGCCTACTCTCGGCTATAAGACTCGCGCTAAGCATCATCGCTCCGATAAGTTTATCGTTAAGCGCCGCAACGGCAAGTAATGCGAAAGGAGGCAGATGAATAATGAGCAGAAGCGTAAAGAAAGGCCCCTTCGTCGAAGAGAGCCTTATGAAGAAAGTTCTCGCTATGAACGAAGCCGGCGAGAAGAAGGTCGTAAAGACCTGGAGCAGAGCTTCAACTATTTTTCCCCAGTTCGTTGGGCATACATTCGCTGTTCATGACGGACGTAAGCACGTTCCCGTGTATGTAACAGAGGATATGGTCGGCCATAAGCTGGGCGAGTTTGCCCCCACAAGGACCTTTAAGGGCCACGCAGGCTCAAAGACCTCGAACAACGGCAAGAAGTAATCGAAAGGAGAGATACAAGATGACAGAAGCAAAGGCTATTCTCAGAAACGCTCGTATCGCTCCCCGTAAGGTGCAGATCGTTCTCGATCTCATCAGAGGCAAGGATTACGACGTCGCAATGGCAACAGTAAAGCATACACCCAAGGCCGCCTGTGAATATCTGGAAAAGCTCCTCAAATCGGCAGCAGCAAACGCGGAGAACAATCACAATATGGATAAGAACAATCTCTATGTTGCAGAATGCTACGTTTGCCCCGGTCCGATAATGAAGAGGATCATGCCCAGAGCTCAGGGCAGAGCATATCACATTCTGAAGAGAACATCACACGTTACAGTCGTTCTCAAGGAAAAAGAATAAGCTGAAAGAGGAGGTTTATTATGGGCCAGAAAGTTAATCCGCACGGACTCAGAGTCGGTGTGATAAAGGATTGGGATTCCCGCTGGTTTGCAGATAAGAGCACTTTCGGCGACACACTTGTTGAGGACTATAACATCCGCGAGTATGTGATGAAAACTCTTAACAGACGCTCTAAGAATATCAATGATAAGTGCGTCTATGCAGGCGTTCCCAAGATCGAGATCGAAAGATTCAATGACGCTGACGGAAGCCAGAAAGTCAAGATCCATATCCATTGCGCTAAGCCCGGTATCGTTATCGGACAGAAGGGCGCAGCGATCGAAAAGATCAGAGCAGATATCGAAAAGAAGATCGGCAAGAAGGTCGCTATCAATATCGTCGAGGTAAGAACTCCCGATATCAACGCTCAGCTCATCGCCGAGAAGATCGCTCATGATCTCGAAGACCGTGTATCGTTCAGAAGAGCTATGAAGCAGGCCATCGGCAGAGCTATGAAGCTCGGCGCCAAGGGCATCAAGGTAAGAGCATCAGGCAGACTCGCAGGCGCAGAGATCGCCAGAAGCGAGACCTACCACGAGGGCACTATCCCGCTTCAGACTATCAGAGCAGATATCGACTACGGCACAGCCGAGGCTCATACCACTTACGGCAGGCTCGGCATCAAGGTCTGGGTATACAGAGGCGAAGTTCTTAAGGGCGAAGTTGCCGCTTCCGACAGGAAGGATACCGGCGACCGCAACGACAGAAAGCCCCGCAGGCCCCGCCAGAACGGCGACAGACCTAAGGACGGCCGCAGGGATTTCAATAAGGCTCGCACGATGAAAAGAGAAGGAGGTAACGTATAATGCTGCTTCCAAAGAGAGTTAAGTACAGAAGAGTACAGAGAGGCCGCCTCAAGGGCAAGGCCATGAGAGGCAATACCGTCACCTACGGCGATTACGGCCTGCAGGCTCTCCAGCCCGCATGGATCACCTCGAACCAGATCGAGGCCGCCCGTATCGCTATGACAAGATATATCAAGCGTGGCGGACAGGTCTGGATCAAGATCTTCCCCGATAAGCCCGTTACCGAAAAGCCCGCTGAGACCCGAATGGGTTCCGGAAAAGGCTCCCCCGAGTATTGGGTCGCTGTAGTAAAGCCGGGCAGAGTAATGTTCGAGATCGCAGGTGTTCCCGAGGAGACCGCAAGAGAGGCAATGCGTCTTGCAATGCATAAGCTGCCGATCAAGTGCAAGTTCGTCAAAAAAGAAACTGAGGAAACGGTAGGTGAGCAGTAATGAAGGCAAATGAGATCAAGGATATGTCCGTGGCAGAGCTCAACGAAAAGCTCGCCGAACTTAAACAGGAGCTGTTTAACCTTCGTTTCCAGCATGCCGTCAATCAGTTGGAAAATCCGATGAGAATGAAGGCTGTCAAGAGGGATATTGCTCGCGTTAAGACTTTCATTCGCAAGCAAGAGTCCGTTCAGTAATCGGGAAGGGAGGATCAACCTGTGAGCGAAAGAAATCTGAGAAAAAGCAGAGTGGGCAAGGTAGTTTCCAATAAGATGGATAAGACGATCGTCGTAGCTATCGAGGATAACGTTCAGCACCCGCTCTATAAGAAGATCGTAAAGAGGACCGTTAAGCTGAAAGCACACGATGAGCAGAATGTCTGCAATATCGGCGATAAGGTTGAAGTAATGGAGACCCGTCCGCTTTCCAAGGATAAGAGATGGCGTCTTGTAAAGGTTCTCGAGCAGGCTAAGTAATTAGCTGAGGAAACAAATCAATATTCAGGACTGACGGCAGACAGGGCTCTGCCGCAGCCCAATGTTTTGAAAGGAGGAACGCACTGTGATACAGATGCAGACTTACCTGAAAGTCGCAGATAACTCCGGCGCAAAGGAGCTTATGTGCATCAGGGTTCTCGGCGGTACACGCAGAAAGTATGCAAACATCGGTGACGTTGTGGTAGCTTCCGTTAAGAAGGCAACACCAGGCGGCGTTGTTAAGAAGGGCGATGTCGTAAAGGCAGTAATAGTTCGTTCAGCAAAGGGTCTCAGAAGAGCAGACGGAACATATATCCGCTTTGATGAGAATGCCGCAGTAATAATCAAAGAAGATAAGAACCCCAGAGGGACTCGTATTTTTGGACCGGTAGCTAAGGAGCTTCGCGAGAAGGATTATCTCAAGATCCTCTCTCTCGCTCCTGAAGTACTGTGATCGGAGGTGTCGTTGAAATGAATAAGGTACACGTAAAAACAGGCGACACCGTCGTTATCCTCTCGGGTAAGGACAAGGGCAAAAAGGGCAAGGTCCTGCAGGTGTCTCCCAAGGAGAGAAAGGTCATCATCGAAGGCCTGAACATCGCGACTAAGCACGTTAAGCCCAGAAATGCGCAGCAGCAGGGCGGCATAGTAGAGGCAGAGGCAGCTATGTATGCCGATAAGGTCCAGGTAGTATGCCCCAAGTGCGGAAAGACTACCAGGATCGCTCATAAGATCCTGGCAGACGGCAGCAAAGTCAGAGTCTGCAAGAACGACGGCTGCGGCGAAGAGTTTTAATCAAGGAGGAGAATTACGATGGCTGCAAGACTTAAAGAATACTATGTTAGCACCGTAGCTCCCGCTCTTATGAAGAAATTTGGCTACGCTAACGTAATGCAGATCCCTAAGCTGGACAAGGTAGTAATCAATGTCGGCTGCGGAGCTGATAAGGACAATAAGAAGGTCATAGACGCTATCATGGCAGACCTGGCCGCGATCACCGGGCAGAGACCGGTCACCTGTAAGGCGAAGAAATCGGTCGCAAACTTCAAGCTCAGAGATGGCCAGATCATCGGCGTAAAGGTAACACTCAGAGCCGAAAAGATGTATGAGTTCGTCGACAGGCTCTTCAATGTCGCATTCCCCCGTGTTCGTGACTTCAGAGGGATCAACGGCAACTCCTTCGACGGAAGAGGAAATTACTCGACCGGTATCAAGGAGCAGCTGATCTTCCCTGAGATCGAATACGATAAGATCGATAAGGTGCGCGGTATGGATATCAACTTTATCACCACCGCAAACACAGACGAAGAGGCAAAGGAGCTGCTCACGCTTCTGGGCGCTCCGTTCGCAAAGTAAGATAAGAGGAGGATATTATAAATGGCTAAGAAAGCTATGATAAACAAGCAGCAGGCTGCTCCCAAGTATTCAACTCGTGCTTACAACAGGTGCAAGATCTGCGGAAGACCTCACGCTTATCTGAGAAAGTTCGGTGTATGCCGTATCTGCTTCAGGGAGCTCGCCCATGACGGCCAGATCCCCGGAGTTAAGAAGGCAAGCTGGTAAAGGAGGTTAATGCCATGCAGATCACAGATACTATTGCAGATTTACTGACAAGGATCCGTAACGCCAGTACTGCTAAGCACGCAACAGTAGACGTTCCTGCTTCTAATGTAAAGAAGGCTATAACCCAGATCCTCGTAGACGAGGGCTATGTTAAAGACTTCAAGGTAATCGAAGACGGCAAGCAGGGCGTTATCAGGATAACGCTCAAATACGACGAGAACAGAAATTCCGTAATCTCGGGTCTCAGAAGAGTCTCCAAGCCCGGCCTCAGGATCTACGCAAGCTGCGAGGATATGCCTAAGGTAATGAAGGGCCTCGGTACCGCTATCGTTTCAACATCGAAGGGTATCGTTACCGACAAGAAGGCAAGAGAGCTGAATGTCGGCGGAGAAGTTCTCGCATTTGTTTGGTAAGGAGGACTAAAGACTATGTCAAGAATCGGTTTAAAGCCTATTAGTGTTCCTGCCGGCGTAGAAATAAATGTTGCCGACGGTAATGTTGTTACCGTAAAGGGACCTAAGGGCACACTTACAAAGACATTCAATAAGGATATGCAGATCACAGTCGAGGCCGGCGAGGTAAAGGTAGCCCGCCCGACAGACGATAAGCTCCATAAGAGCCTGCACGGCCTGACAAGAACACTCATCCACAATATGGTAGAAGGCGTGACAAACGGCTTCTCCAAGACGCTCGAGATCGTCGGCGTCGGCTACAGAGCCCAGAAGCAGGGCAACAACCTGGTAATGAACCTCGGTTTTTCGCACCAGGTGATCGTTCCCGAGATCGATGGGATCAAGATCGACGTTCCTCAGCCGAACCAGATCGTAGTATCCGGTATCGACAAGCAGGTGGTAGGTCAGTTTGCCTGCGAGATCCGCGAGAAGCGTCCTCCCGAGCCCTATAAGGGTAAGGGCATCCGCTATACCGGCGAGTATATCATCCGCAAGGAAGGTAAGGCCGGTAAGGGCAGCAAGAAGTAATTAAAAGGAGAGAATAGCTATGGTGAAAAGGCTTGACAGAGCAAAGGCAAGAGCAAAGAGACACCTCAGAGTCCGCAACAAAGTAAGCGGAACTCCCGAGTGCCCCCGCCTGAACGTATTCCGCTCCTCTAAGCATATCTATGCTCAGATCATCGACGATGTAAACGGCGTAACACTCTGCGCTGCATCCTCACTTTCCAAGGGCTTCGAGGGCAACGGCAGCAATAAGGAAGGCGCACGCAAGGTCGGCGAGATGATCGCAAAGGCGGCTGCGGATAAGGGTATCGAGAATGTCGTTTTCGACAGAGGCGGATATCTTTACCACGGACGTGTTCAGGAATTGGCAGACGGAGCCCGCGAAGGCGGACTGAAGTTCTAAAAGGAGGGTGTAACTTTTGGCTATTATAGATGCTTCTACCGAGCTTACCGAAAAGGTGGTCGCGATAAACAGAGTTTCTAAGACTGTAAAGGGCGGCCGTATAATGAAGTTCTCCGCACTCATCGTTGTCGGAGACGGAAACGGAACAGTAGGCTTCGGCATCGGCAAATCGAGCGAAGTTCCCGACGCTATCCGTAAGGGTATCGAGGATGCCAAGAAGAACCTCGTAAAGGTCTCTCTTAAAGGCACAACTATCCCCCACGAGATCGTCGGCAAGTTCGGCGCAGGCGAGGTCCTCCTCAAGCCCGCTGCAAAGGGTACCGGAGTTATCGCAGGCGGCACAGTCAGAGCAGTCGTAGAGGCTGCCGGCATCAAGGATATCAGAGCGAAGTCGCTTCGTTCAAATAACCCCTGCAACGTAGTAAGAGCTACGGTAAACGGTCTGGCAGCAGTTAAATCTCTGGACGAGGTAGCTGCAAAGAGAGGCAAGACCGCAAAGGAAATTACAGGCTAAGGAGGAGAGTAACATGGCAAACTTGAAGATCACATTGGTCAAGAGCCTTAACAATAAGGTCGAGAAACAGGTTTTGACAGCAAATTCTCTCGGACTTAAAAAGATCGGCGATGTTACCGAGCAGCCCGATAATGCACAGACACAGGGCAAGATCAAGGTCATCTCGCACCTTATAAAGGTGGACGAAGCGTAAAGCAAGGAGGTGCTAAACAATGAAACTGCATGAGTTATCCCCTGCAGCAGGGTCCAAGACCGCTTCCAAGAGAATAGGAAGAGGACATGGCTCCGGCTGGGGCAAGACTGCCGGTAAGGGACATAAGGGCCAGAAGGCTCGTTCCGGCGGCAGCATCAGACCGGGCTTTGAAGGAGGCCAGACCTCGCTCGCAAGAAGAATCCCGAAGCGCGGCTTTAACAATATCTTCGCTACTGAGTATACCGTAGTAAACGTTTCTGATCTGGAAAGATTTGTTGACGGCACAGTTGTTGACACCGAGCTGCTCAAAGCAAGCGGCCTCGTAAAGAAGGAGCTTGACGGTGTAAAGGTTCTCGGAAACGGAGAGCTTACAAAGAGCCTTACTGTAAAGGCAGCAGCATTTTCCGCTTCTGCAAAGGAAAAAATCGAAAAGGCAGGCGGAAAGGCTGAGGTGATGTAAGGTGATAGAGACATTTCGTAACGCCTGGAGAGTTCCTGAGCTGAGAAGAAAGCTTCTCTTTACACTTTTCATCATCATCATATACAGGATCGGCGGCGCCATTCCTGTCCCCTATCTGGATTCTGACGTTATCGCCGATTGGTTCAAGCAGAATGACGCTTCAGGTAACTTCTTCAGCTACCTGAACGTTCTCTCCGGCGGTAATATGGGCAAGGCAACTTTGCTCGCCCTCTCGGTCGGACCTTATATCAACGCACAGATCATTATCCAGCTTCTTACCTACGCTATCCCGCCGCTCGAAAGAATGGCTAAGGAAGGCCCCGAAGGAAGAAAGAAGCTCAATAAGATCATTAAGTATGTCGCACTGGGCATCGCTGTGTTCCAGGGCTGGGCATACTACCGCACCCTCGCCGGCAGCAGCGTAGGCGCAGTTATCTATACCTCCGGCTGGGAAAAATGGTTCTCGATGATAGTTATCATCCTCTGCTTTACAGCAGGCGCCTCCCTTACTATCTGGCTCGGCGACCAGATCAGCGAAAAGGGTATCGGAAACGGTATCTCAATGCTGCTCTTCGCCGGTATCATAGCAAGAGGCCCCTCCGCAGTGTGGAACCTCATCATGCTGATGAAGACAGGCGAGGCTAAGTATATGATCCTCGTCCCGATAATCATCATCATCTTCGTCCTCATGATCGCCTTTATCATATTTATGAACGAGGCGGAGCGGCGAATACCTATCCAGTATGCAAAACGAGTTGTCGGCAGAAAGCAGTACGGCGGTCAGAATACCTTTATCCCGATCAAGGTCTGCATGAGCGGAGTTCTTCCCATAATCTTCGCTATGGCCTTTATGTCCCTGCCTTCGACTCTCGAAATGTTCATCGGAAAGCCTGAGAGCGAAACAGGATTCTATGCCGGCCTTATGCGCTGGTTCAGCTACAGACATCCGTTTTATGCGATCCTGTATTTCTTCCTCATCATCGGCTTTAACTACTTCTATGTCTCGATGCAGTATAACCCCGTCGAGATAGCTAATAACCTGAGACAGTCAAACGGCGGTGTCCCCGGTATAAGGCCCGGTAAACCTACCAGCGACTACTTCAAGAGGATACTCGGAAAGATCACCCTCGTCGGCGCTATCTTCCTCGGTATCATCGCTATCTTCCCCATAATCTTCGGCGCGATAAGCGGCATACAGATCGCTATGGGCGGTACATCTATACTCATCGTAGTAAGCGTAGCACTTGAAACTGTAAGAACTATGGAATCTCAGATGATGATGCGTCATCATAAGGGCTTCCTCGAGTAAGAAAAAGGAGTCTGACTATGAATCTTATTTTATTGGGCGCTCCCGGTGCAGGTAAAGGCACACAGGCAGAGGTCATCTGCAACGCTTTGAACATTCCGACAATCTCAACAGGCAATATGCTCCGCGCCGCCGTTAAGGCAGGCACAGAGTACGGCCTTAAAGCAAAAGCCGCTATGGACGCCGGCGACCTCGTCTCCGATGATATCGTTATCGGTATCCTCAAGGACAGGATCAAAGAGCCCGATGCACAGAACGGCTTTATCCTCGACGGCTTCCCCAGAACAGTCCCCCAGGCTGAGGCTCTCGACGCTATGGGCGTCAAGATCGATAAGGTCATCGAGATCTTCGTTCCCGATGAAACTATCCAGAAGAGACTCTCCGGCAGAAGAGTGTGCCTCGACTGCGGCGCGACCTACCACGTAGATTTCAAGCCCAGTAAGGTAGAAGGGGTCTGCGATGTCTGCGGCAAGGAGCTCGTTATCCGTAAGGACGACCAGCCCGAAACAGTCATCAGCCGTCTTAAAACCTACCACGAGCAGACAGCTCCCCTCAAGGGCTATTATGAGGCTCAGGGCAAGCTCGTTACAGTTGTCGGCCAGGAGAATGTTGAGGATACTTCCAAGCTGACTCTCGAGGCAGTAAATTCGTAAAGAGCTTACAGGCTCGTAGAAAGAAGCAAAATAATGATACTGATCAAATCCAGTAAGGAGATCGCCAAGCTCCAGAGAGCAGGCCATATCACAGCCGAAGCCCTCGCCCTCGCAGGCGAGGTCATAAAGCCGGGGATGACTACTAAGGAGCTTGACAATATCATTAAAAAATTCTATACCTCACACGGCGCGAAAGCAGGCTTCTTAGGCTACGGCGGATTCCCCGGAGCCGCCTGCATCTCCGTCAACGATGAGGTCATCCATGGGATCCCCGGGCCGAGAAAGCTCGTCGAAGGAGATATAGTCTCCGTAGATACAGGCGCTTATATCGACGGCTATTACGGCGATTCCTGCAAGACCTTCCCCGTCGGAAATATCTCCGACTCCGCGAAGGCGCTTCTGAAGTCCACCGAGGAAAGCCTCTATGTCGCTCTCGACATGGCAGCCCCGGGCGTAAGGCTCGGAGATATCGGCGCGGCGATCCAGAAGTATAACGAGAGCAGAGGCTTCTCTGTCGTAAGAGAGTATGTCGGGCACGGAGTCGGGAAAAACCTGCACGAAGAGCCCGAAGTGCCGAACTTCGGCAAGGAAGGGCACGGCATTAAGCTCCAGGCCGGTATGGTCATCGCAATAGAGCCGATGATAAATGAGGGGACAGCAAAGATCAAAGTCCTCCCCGACGGCTGGACAGTCAAAACGCTCGACGGCAAGCTCTCGGCACATTTTGAGCACACGATCGCAATAACGGCAACAGGCTGCGTGATACTCACAAAGCTCTGAGCCGTTGAGCGAAGTGGATAGCATAAGGGTCGGCTCGGCAGTCATCGCCCTGGCAGGCCGTGAGAAAGGTCGCTGCTTCGTTGCTGCGGCGATCGACGGCGGCTTTGTATATCTCGCAGACGGCAGAAAGCGAAAGCTCGCAAGCCCGAAGCGGAAGAATATAAAGCACATTTCACCTGCAGGGGCAGAAATAAAGACCGAAGGGCTGACAGATAAAAGGCTCAGAAAATTCCTCTCGGAGCTCAGGACCCAAGGCTCCGCGAAGAATGACCACCGCTGCAAAGACGAGTGAGAAGGAAAGGAAGAACCTATGTCGAAAGAAGACGTAATTGAGCTGGAGGGCACAGTAACAGAAGCTCTCCCGGGCGCAAAGTTCAACGTGCAGCTCGCAAACGGGCATATCATCCTTGCTCACGTTTCGGGCAAGCTCCGTATGAATTATATCCGTATCGTACCCGGAGACAAGGTAACGGTGGAAATGTCACCTTATGACCTGAACAAGGGTAGAATCACCTGGAGAGCAAAGTAAAGCTCTCGTTCGTATGCGGCAAGTGCGCCGCGGAAAACAAAAGGAGGTATTTCAATGAAAGTAAGACCTTCAGTTAAGCCTATCTGCGAAAAGTGCAAGGTAATCAAAAGGAAAGGCAAGATCATGATAATCTGCCAGAACCCCAAGCACAAGCAGCGTCAGGGCTAACAAACCAATTATGGAGGTGCAGCTAAACTATGGCTCGTATTGCTGGTATCGACCTGCCGAAGGATAAAAGAATAGAGATCGGTCTGACTTATATCTACGGCATCGGTCAGAAAACTGCTTCAAAGATCCTTACAGAGACCGGCATTGACCCTGATATCAGAGTCAAGGACCTTTCTGAGGACGATGTTGCAAAACTTAGAGAGTATATTGACCATAATCTTACCGTTGAGGGCGACCTTAGAAGAAATGTTGCTCTTAATATCAAGAGACTCGTTGAGATCGGTTGCTACAGAGGCGTTCGCCACAGAAGAGGCCTCCCTGTAAGAGGGCAGAGGACTAAGACGAATGCAAGAACCCGCAAGGGCCCTGTAAAGACCATCGCAAACAAGAAGAAGTAAGGAGGGTGTGAAGAATGGCTCAGCCTAAGAAGAAGACGACTATACGTCGCCGCCGTGAAAGAAAAAATATCGAGCAGGGGCAGGTCCATATCCAGTCGACCTTCAACAACACGATCGTTACCATCACCGATATGCAGGGTAACGCGATCTCCTGGGCTTCCGCAGGCGGACTCGGTTTCAGAGGCTCCAAGAAGTCTACTCCCTTCGCCGCTCAGACCGCAGCAGAAACTGCCGCAAGAGCTGCAAAGGAGCATGGCCTTAAGATCGTTGAGGTGTTCGTAAAGGGCCCCGGCGCAGGCCGCGAGGCTGCTATCCGTGCTCTTCAGAGCGAGGATCTCGAGGTAAGACTTATCAAGGACGTAACCCCGATCCCCCACAACGGATGCCGTCCTCCCAAGAGGAGAAGAGTATAATAACAAACAGATTTGAGTTTTTAAGTTTGCTCAAAGTCGGGCGGCTGTGTTGAAAGAAATACAGCAGAAAGGCCCGATACCAAAATCAAAAACGGAGGTCATTTATTATGGCAGTAAGCAGAGAACCTATTTATAAGAGATGCAGAAGCCTTGGCATCAGCCCTATGGTAATGGGCGTGACCAAGGAGTATACTAAGCGCAACCCCGACGCGAACAAGCGTAAGAAAGTCTCCGAGTATGGCCTTCAGCTCAAGGAAAAGCAGAAGCTGAAGTTCATCTATGGTATGCTGGAAAAGCAGTTCCGTCACCTCTTCGAGATCGCTCAGAAGATGGAGGGCCAGGCAGGTGAGAACCTCATCACCCTTCTCGAGACAAGACTCGATAACGTTGTATTCAGAATGGGTCTCGCCGGAACAAGAAGAGAGGCTCGTCAGCTCGTCGTTCACGGCCACTATGACGTAAACGGCAGAAGAGTCGATATCCCCTCCTACAGAGTTAAGGTAGGCGACGTTATCTCTCTGAGAGAGAACAGCAAGAAGAGCGAAAAATTCAAGCAGATTGCAGAAATAACCGCAGGCAGACTTACCCCCGAGTGGCTCGATGTCAATAAGGACGCCCAGAGCGCTAAGGTAGTCCGTATGCCCGTTAAGGAGGATCTCGATTACGAGCTGGAGGAGCACCTCATCGTCGAGTTGTACTCCAAGTGATCGTTGGCCGCATAACGGCTATCGGATCAGCAGATACGCGACAGCAAAAGTCAGGATCGCGCTGCCTTGCGCGGTCTGAGTTCTGAAACAGGAGGGTTATTAAATGCTTGAAAAGATAGAAAAGCCTGAAATTGAAACAGCCGAGCTCAAAAGCAACGGAACATACGGTAAATTTATCGTTGAGCCTTTAGAGCGCGGCTACGGTACAACTCTGGGCAACTCGCTCAGAAGAGTGCTGCTCTCCTCATTACCGGGTGTCGCAGTTACATCCGTAAAGATCGACGGCGTTCATCACGAGCTTTCAACTATCCCCGGAGTCAAGGAGGATGTAACAGAGATCATCCTTAACCTCAAGGGACTGACCGCAAAGCTCTACGGAGACGGACCCAAGACTGTCTATATCGAGGCAGAAGGCGAATGTGTCGTTACTGCCGGAGACATCAAGACCGATTCTGAGGTCGGGATACTCGTCCCCGATATGCATATCGCAACGCTCGGCGCAGGCGCTAAGCTCTATATGGAGATCGTTCTCGATAAGGGCAGAGGCTATGTCTCTGCTGAAAAGAACAAGATCCTCATGCAGAAGCAGGGCAATGTTCCGATCGGCGTGATAAACGTTGACAGTATATATACACCGGTACTGAAGGTGAACTATACGGTAGATAATACCCGTGTAGGCCAGATCACCGATTACGATAAGCTCACCCTTGAGGTATGGACCGACGGTACTATATCCGCAAAGGAGGCTGTATCGCTTGCAGCCAAACTCCTCAACGAGCATCTGAATCTCTTTATTGACCTGTCTGAAGAGACAAGCAATGTTGAGATGATGGCCGAGAAGGACGATAAGGGCAAGGAGAAGATCCTGGAGATGACCATTGAGGAACTTGACTTATCGGTGCGTTCGTTCAACTGCTTGAAGAGAGCAGGGATCAATACTGTAAATGATCTGATCGGAAAATCAGCGGAAGAAATGATGAAGGTCAGAAACCTTGGTAAAAAATCATTTGATGAGGTCAAGGAAAAGCTCCAGTCTCTGGGCTACGACCTCAGTTCCGAAGAAGATAACTAATTTTAAGGAGTGAATATCTTATGCCAGGCACAAGAAAGCTGGGAAGGGCTACCGACCACAGAAAGGCAATGCTCAGAGCTATGGTCACCTACCTTCTCGAAAACGGTAAGATAGAAACAACTGTTACAAGAGCCAAGGAAGTCAGCGCAATGACCGAGAAAATGATAACACTCGGCAAGGCAGGAGACCTCCATTCCAAGCGCCAGGTGCTCTCTTATATCACTAAGGAGTCTGTAGCTAAGAAGCTCTTTGATGATATCGCCCCCGGATACTCGGGCAGACAGGGTGGTTACACCAAGATCGTAAAGATCGGCCCTCGTCGCGGCGATGCAGCAGAGATGGCAATCATCCAGTTGGTATGATATCAAAAAAAACGCCCATCCGGGCGTTTTTTCTTTTTTTAGCGCCGAAACGCGGCGCTCCCGTTGGTCGCTTGCTGTCGTTTTTTAGCTCCGAAACGCGGCGCTCCCGGTGGTCGCTTGCTGTCGGTGGTGGGTCGTCATTACGGCGTGCGACGATGCCGGGAGGTTCAGCGGCGTCTTTCCTTTAGAGGGGCGAGACGTTGTTGTGGCGGGGTCACAGAACAAGTACTGCACCGAACAAAGCGGGCAATATTGCGCCAATCCAAGGGCGCGCCAGCCCTTGGCATGGTCAAGGGACAGCGTCCCTTGCGGGGCATGGGGTAGAACCCCATACCGGAACGCAGTTCCGGCAAGGCGCGGCACACCGAATAAAAGGGCAACAAAGTCTTCCTTCCAAACAGAGCAGCGAGAACAAACAAAAATGCCGCGCCGGCAAACCCCTTTAGCCCGCTGGCACAGGAAACAGTGAGCGCAGCGAACGATTTTCCGTATGGCTCCGCACAAGGCAATAGTCCATGGACTATGAGTGAAC